>PXTT01000019.1 GCA_003022535.1 Bacteroidetes bacterium QS_9_68_14 | reverse complement strand
TTTCATCAGTCCGTTCGACCACGGCGCGAACTCTTCGTCAAAGCAGCCGCCGACGACGGACGTCTCGATGTAAACGCGCTGAACTCTCATGGCTCAAAGCTACGGCAAGTGCGCCTGCTTGTAAAGGCAGCGGCATAACGTGGAAATTCAGCCGCGACGGGCTTCGACGCATGGAGAGAGCCGAGGAAGAATCAATTTTGCAAAAGGGCATCACCGTCGTCGGCTGCAATGGAGGTTATACCAATCTCAACACACCGGGTTGAAGAGCCTGTACTTTGGTTCGGAGAGGTCTGACATGTCTGGTGGGCCAACTCTTCTTTCGAGCGGCGTAATGAAATGCATGTCTATGAGCTGAAGGTGAAATACTTCGGCTCCTTGCTCATCCACAACTTCCAACTTTAAACCTTCGAACCACTCCTGACATGTTACCCCTTGTTTGAGTTTACGAAACAGAGAATCATGATCTGTAACCATCAAAAACCACCATTCTGAGCCCGTCGCGGGAGCCCTCACAAATTTCCTGGCCTCATCAAATTTTTCAGATAGCGCATCTTCGGCATTGTCAGCAGCTACGACTTCCAAACCCATTTTCAACAAAAGTCTGCTGACTGCAAGCGGCTCAGTCACTTCTGCTCTGATTCGCATCTGGGTGACATTCTCCTCACGAATGCCAGTTTCGATTTCATCATCCCTGGGGTTAGCACCAACCACCCCAGGGATACCACTCGACATAATCTCACCGATGGTTACCTGCTGACGTGGAGCTTTACCCCGCTTGGTCGGGATTTGCAAGAACAACCGAAATGGGAGGAAAGGAAAACTGCTTAAGGCAGGCGACTCGACCTTCGCACCAAAATATTGGTTGCACTTCTCACAAACGAGGCCTTCTGGCAACACTGCCCAGTCCTTGCCACCCAATGATTCAGGAAGTATATGCTCCTCATGCTCGGAGCCAACCTCCTCCTTGCAAAAAATACAGCTCATGCCACAGCCTTGGAGGAATTGGTATAACGGCAGAATTCAGCCGCCGTGGGAAGCGATCACTTTCAAATCGTAGTGACGAGGTTTTTGTGATGCTGGCGCGCGTCTGGGAGCCGACAGCCCACGGTCGGCTGCAATGATTGGTTGTACGGCTCAATTCGATTGACGCACTTCGACCGTAACGGTTTTGCTGGCAGTCGATTCCGAATCGCTCACCGTACATTTGATCTCGTAATCCCCGGTTTCGTCCAGTGACTCCCATTGTGCAGGGTTCGTGGTGGTCGAATAGGACGAAAGACCAGTTTCTATTTTACCACCGTCGCTGCTCCAGAAATAACTTAGCTCTTCCCCTTCTGGATCGGTTGCTACGGCTGTCAATTCAGCACCTCGTGAGGGTTCAACCGTTGATGGGTTGACAAGTATTTCCTCAATAACGGGCGGTTCGTTTCCGTCCTCGGAGCTGTTGCTATCGCATCCGGCGATCAACAAAGCAAGTGCGAGAAGTAATCCGGTCGAAGCGAATCGCATGGACAGGAAAGTAAAGTTTTGAAAATGGTGTTCCGTACGATTTACAGACGGCCTGATTCAGTCGTCCTTGTTGAGCGTGTGAGCGTGGAAACCACAGAGTCCGCTCTCAAAGTAGATTTCCCGCTCACCGTAAGGCGGCACCTGCCCGCAGATAGCGCACCTATAGTCTTCACGCTCGGCGCAGTGCTTCCACGCCTTGTTTCGGCGCTCCAAATCGTCTTTGGTCTGGACTTCGGATTCGGTAACCATGACGCTGTGGCAAGTAAAAAGTCTGTTTGGGGTCGTCGGTCGATTTCTTTTCGTTCTCGTTGCTTCGGCACCAGGGCCGTATAACGTGAAGCTCAGCTGCAAGGGGCTTTTCTTCGTTAAATCGGAGCTACTCGGCTAAACGACTCCGCCCGCCGAAGTATCCATCCCACGGCGTGAGCACGCCGGGCCAGCGAAGACGAACCCGCGTCGGTGACCTCGATCAAAACCGGCACCTGCCCCTTGTCAGCTGTATCGGAGTGTTATGTGTCTCTATTCTTCGACCTTTTCGAGATTAGGATATGCAAATTGGTAGTTATGTGGCTGGTTACAGGTCTCCCTAATTGCCACCATTGAATTATTTCTAAGAGCCTCTGCCTCTCTTTCATACAAATCAAATGAAAAATATTTTTCGAATACTTCGTCTGGATTTGAGGAGTCTACTTTGACTGTCACCCTATACTCACCTTCTTCCCAATAGCAGGCCCTATCCATTTCAGTGTACTCGTCGGTTGTATGTCCATCCTCAACAAACCTATTAAAAATGTGCTGGGAAAGCGTGGCTCGGTCAGGGACTTGCTGGTTGTTTCCGTTTGCTTGATCAATGATTTGCTCGCTTGAATCTCTATAATATTCTATCCACTGTTGCTCAAGTTCTTCGAGCGTTGGACGATGCTCTTCTCGAAATCTCTCTTCGTGAAAGAGAAACCCGAATTTTCTTGTATTCCCTTTCTTCACCTGAAAAGCCGATGCTATTTCCAGCTCTTCCTGACTTTCGCCGGTTACGGAAACTGTCGTCGGTCTAACCGCCAACCACGTAAATGAGTGTTTCGCATTATCCCTCTCCTTAACAAGTTGGGCCCGCACCTCTTCCACGAAAACATCGTTGCGAGTACATCTCAGGGTGCCGAAGATAGAAAAAACAGGTCCGAGTGCTCCATAACCTACTTCAACTTGGTTTGCATGGATTTCTATTTTTCCCGTCCGCCACTTCCTCCATGCCTCCAAAACCCATACTTGCAGGAGTGCCAGTAGAGAAAGAATCCATGGTCCAATACTGTTGATCTGCGTTAGCCAATTGCCGGGGGCTTCTCCTTCCATGTGCTATGTCTTTTCAGTAACGAGAAGCTTGGGAGTTAGCTTAACGTAATCGTCAAGGGATAGAGATTCAGAGAGGGACCCATAACGGAAATCTCACCTGCGAAAAGTCGTGGCACTTCCACTGTTGAGAGCAATGGAAGTACCAATATCCAAGGAAAGCAAACTGACCTCCTCTTTTCGTCAGGTGTAGCGACGTGTTATGCCCTACAACCTTTGAGACGGCTTTTTCTTGAATCAGGTGGGCACTGAGAAACGTCATTCCATCCTAGCATACGCAGTATAAGTCGATTGACGAGTGCCTGGAGCCGGAGGATTTCATTTGTCAGTTTACTTGTATCATCAGGTGCACCTCTCCCATGAACGAGATTGTTTCGCGTGTCTTTAAGAGTTGATTTTTTGTCTTGAGGATACAGATCCTCAATTCCTGTATCGTATTTTTCGAACATCCCGTTAAGGAGTGATTGAAGGGATGGTCTGTTCAGGCCGAACATCGATTTGTAGATTTCTTTACGCAGATCGCTGTTCTCATCACCACCTATGTGTTCCCGAACCACATCTTTCAGGTCGCTTCTCATTTCCTCAAAGGTGTCCTGATCCAGCAGAGTTACCAAACCTTCTTGTTCTGCAAAAATATTTTTCAGTGTTTCCAGTGCAGTGAAGAGACTCAGGAACTGGCTTTCGACGTAATCTTCCTCTCTGCTTGCAAGAGTTGTCTGAATAGCAGTTTTCATGGCGCAACCTTCTCTTCGAAAGTCTCTGTACCGAGGCAGGACGGTTTGGAGGAAGTCAAGTGCATCGCTAGGTGGGACCGGGACCATGTTCTCAGCTGGCTCTTGGTTGGAAACCGTTCGGGATGTCGTTTGAACGCGATCCTGAATAAGATTGCCAGGAACGATGAGCTGTGAGGCGAACCAGACGGACCACTGCTTGGAGCCGAGAGACATCAAAAGCAAAACGTCTTCGAGTAATTGGTCAGCTCGTTCTACAAATCTATCTGTCGAAAGCTCTGCCTCCGGAGCATCGGTGGATACCCCCAACATCGGAACATGCGTCCGAAGGCTCGTGGAGGAATCGTCTGGATCCTGGTCAGTGAAGAGTTCCTTAGTTACGAACAGCCTCAAGGGAGATCGAAGATCGAGATCAAGGTAGCTATTCTGGTAAATAAATTCTCCTCCATCAGAGATCTCCCGCTGAATGGCTCCTTCCCAAGGGCGCTCCGGACCATCCAGAAAATAAAGTAGACGGCGAGGTTCCGATTCCTGACTTTTCGAAAAGGTTCGGATTTTCCTGAAGTCCAGTAATTCGAACCGGAGAATCGGACGAACCGGCTTTTGATCCGAGTTCCACATCATTGCCATTGAGGTCACTGCCACCGTATCGCTAAATAACCGGAATTCCCCACCGCCGCGTGAGTCCTCAGCTACAAGTTTCCACTCATCGGGGCCTGAAGAGAGCCTCATAATCCGAGCACTATCTTCGGCTGATCCGATGACAGTACCTCGAATGGTGTCTGGCTTTGTCTCCGAATACTCGATTTCGATCTGAAGGTTATCAACTTTTTCGCCTCCCGAAGAAAGCGTACCTACGCATTCGATCGTTCTATAAAATGGGCGTTCGTCGTAAATCACGTTCGACACTATCTCTTGGGTCCAACTTCCAGTTATCGGTGAGTTTTCGAACTTCGTACAGGATTGAATTGCTTCATACACGCTTCCGGTAATTGCTTTCGAATCGTAAGTATCCGCCAAGATTCGGAAAGGCGTTAGTAAGCGATGAGACGCATAACGATTTAGCTGAGGTGCGGACGGCGGGAAAACGCCAACCAGAGCGCCGTCTAACAAGAAATAACCGCGCTAGCCGGAGTTTCCATTCACTGGCTGAGGCGCGCTCGAACGGCGAAGTCAAAACCTCCGAACGCATTTCGATCGATGGTGGCATCAGCCTTCCGTCACCTCTAGCGAAGGTTATGCAGCGTTATTGGCGCCAAATTTGTCACTCAGATCGTCCAGATTGCCAGAGTCCTTCCAGCGCCTATAAAGTTGTTCAATGTAATCGCTGGTAAATTCTGACTCCGCCAGAATTGTGAGTTCACCACCTTCGGTCAGGAAAATACCGTCGGAGGCAATCGATGGTGTGTGGCTGGACACGAAAAAATTCCAAAACAGCCCTCCAAGGAGGAATCGCACAACGTGATGTGCTCTTACCTTAACGGTGTCCGGCGAGATAATCATCTTCTGTAAGAGGTCCTTATACTTTGGACATAGTACTGGCATGCATCCATACTTCTCCGGCGGACCTGGTTCGCTTTCGATAAGCATCCTTCGCAATTTCTCCTCGTGTGGACCAAGAGATACCTCACTAAACTCCTTCCTGCTGGTAGCACCGGCACGCCAAAGCAAAGAGAGCAGAAAAAGCTTAAACTTTTCGTATTCTACGTTGACTACTCTGAGTCCAATAGAGATCTCCTGAACTTGAGCCCTCTGGTAAAGCAGAGTGCTGGCATAGTCCTCCCATTTACTCAAATGTTGTTCGCAATCCCCACACAATAGGCGGCCCCAAATTCCCTGCTGCCTATGGTCAATTCCCTCTGACGAATCGGTCGAAACTCCAAAATATCTCTCCGGATCCTCCTCGTATATCGGCTTGTAGAAGAACTCTGGTATTATATGAGATTTTCTAAGCTTCTTATCTTCTAGGCATAGTGCACATTTCATAACTTTTGTTTACTATAGTGTTGTACCAATTAACTATCTTTATGTTATACTTTTTCGTACTCAATAATGTTTACTTCTTCTAGGTCGATTGGCCCTTCGTGTACGACTGATCCAAACTGTCCCCATCCAGTCATATCCATTTCCGTTTCTATATCAGCCTCGAATTTTAGCAAATAACAACCGCCATGATCCTTTACTTGCCCCTCAATCCATCTAGATAGCATTCCACCAAATTCCTTCTCAAGGTCCCACAACATCACAACTGTACCCGGTTCATATGTGACTCCGACAATATCATTATCATTACTCCACCTGTTGTGGTTGGTGGGGACGACCTTATCCTCCTCTATCGCCTCTCTTTGCTCTGGCCAGACGACTCGGGCGTACGTCTTCATGTTGGAAGTAGCTATTAGGTGCGCTGCATAACTGTGAGTTCACCTGCGCTGGCGTCTCCGGCGTGAGCGCTATTCAGTCGGCAAAGACGTTTGACGGAGCTGTGAGCATAGCAGAAAGTAGCAACGCTAAGGGTCAGGTGCAACGCTGGGTTATACTGCTCATTGTTCATCTGCTTCAACCACCAGTCCTTCTCCCGGTGTAATGAGCAAGCCGTGTTCGGCCAGTATCGCTCCGATCTCGCTCGTGTCTTGGAGCACCTGTCCGTAAATCCATTCGTATCGGTCCAGAGACGACAGAACCTCTCGCGCTTTCTCCTCACCTACGTACTGCGCCATTCCGTCCAGTTCCTGCCAATTTACGATCAGGTGCAGGTACGTGCTGTATTCAGAGCGTGTGCCAATTTCTTCGTGGTTGGGTGGATCTGGGTAGTGCTCTCGAAGCTGGTCGATAGCGTCGTTGACGGCCTCTTTGTGGGCTTCCTCGTGCCAATGCGCTTGCTCATGTAGGAAAGTGGAAAGTGCTTTTTCGTCGTCGTTCACGAACTTGGTGTTGAGTCGCAGCACAGGGTGGCTGTGTGAACGGGCGTAGGGTTTGATGAGAACCTTTCGCGTGGAGAGCCACGGTTCGAGGTCGTATTCGCGCAGAAGTCGCTTCAGTTGCTTTCGACCTTCCGCCGCCCGTGACGTGTCCAGACGGATCTCAACTCCTGTGTCGGTCTGCGCCTGAACCGGCGAGGGCCGGCAAAAGCCAACGAAGAAAAGAAGTGCGGCGGCGAAGGTAAGGGGTTTACCATGAGTTCGGTTTTCTGTGAGCGTGCCTGAGCGGTATAACCTACAATTATGCATCACGCGCCCGGTAGGATCGGCATCGGACCCCCTAACCCGTATGCTGCCACCGAGTTGCGATATAGGTTGATCCTACGTGAGAGCACGCGTATAGCATGAACGAGGCCCCTGTCTGCTCAATACGCTCGCACACCCCCGTCGGAAACACATCATCCCAAACCTGTCCTCTCATGGCCCCGCTGTCCGCCGCTCCTTCGCCACGCACCTGCCGGAGAGCGGACACGACACCTGCACCGTGCAGTGCCTCCTCGGGCACGAAGATGTAAAGGTGGCCATGATCTACATGTACGTCGCCGGCAGCCCCGGCGCGAAAAGCCCTCTCGACCGCCTCCACGCCCAGTGACCGCGTTGCTCTCCAGCGCCCCGCGCCAGGCGCCTCCTACGCATATGTGTTCAGCATCACCGGCATGATGAGCATCAGCAGGTCTTCGTTCTCGCCCTGCTCCTCGGGGGTGACGATGCCGGCGCGGTTGGGCGTGGAGAGCCGGAAGACCACGTCGTCCGCGCCAGTCAGGTTGCTCAGCACCTCCGTCAGGTAGTTGGCGTTGAAGCCAATGGTCATTTCGCTTTCCCCCTTGCCGTCGAAGTCGCAGCGCACCTCCTCGTGCGCCCGCGAGGAGCGCTCGATGTCCTCGGCACTGATGTCGAGGCGGTCCGCCTCGATCTCCAGGCGGATCTGGTTGGTCGTAGAGGAGGAGTAGAGCCCTACGCGCTTCACCGCCGCCAGGAGCGTCTCGCGGCCCACCGTCAGCGTCTTCTCGTTCTCGTCGGGGATGACGGCTCCGTAGTCGGGGTACGTCTCGTCGATCAGGCGGGCCATCACCTGCGCCTCGCCGAAGTTGAAGCCCACGTGGCCCTCGCCCACGCTGATCGTGCAGAGGCCGCCCTCGCCGGTGGCCTGGCCAGAGGCCACGCGCCCCGCCAGCGAGAGCCCCTTCTCGGGCACAATGAAAGTCAGCTCCTCCTCGCTGACCAGCTCGTCCATCGTCAGGCGCACGAGGCGGTGCCCGTCGGTAGCGACGGTGCGGCCCTCCTCGGGCCCGATCTCGAAGTAGATGCCCATCATCGCGGGCCGCAGCGCGTCCTGGCTGACCGCAAAGCTGGTCTTCTTGATCGCGCGGCTCAGCAGGCTGCTCTCCAGCTCGATGCGTTGCTCCTCGTTTTCCAGCTCCGGCAGGTCGGGGTAGTCCGCCCCGTCGTGGCCGACCATCTTGTACTCCCCCTGGTCGGTCTCGAGGCGCACGGCGATCTGGTCCTCGCCTTCGCCGTCGCCCTCCTCGGCGGTGAAGGTCACGGGCAGGTCCGGCAACGCGCGTAGCGTGTCGATCAGGCGGCGCGCGGGCACGGCCACGGCCTCGTCGCGGCCCGCCTCGCCGTTGGCGGCGAACTGCACATCGGACACCTCTTGCGTGATCGAGATTTCCAGGTCCGTCGCGCTGAGGAGGAGCGCGCCCTCCTTGTTCTCAAACAGGATGCACTCGAGGACCGGGAGCGTGCTCTTGGAGGGAACGGCCCCGCTCGTGGTGTTGAGCGCGTCGAGCAGGTCGGCGCTGGAAGCGGTAAATTTCATGGCAGGGCAGCGGGGTTGTGGGGCAAATGTGAATGCAAGGGTACGCGGGAGGGCGCCGCCGGGTCCAGCGTTCTGTGTTCAAGGGAGGCGGGTGTGGGAAGCGTCCCGTGAGGCATCGCGCCGGCAATGCGCTAGCGTCAGGCGAGCGCATTTCTCTCTTTTCGAGACTTCCGTTCCTGGTCGCTCGCCTCCACCCCCCGGCGCCTCCAAACGCCCGCCTCCACTCACCGGCTACGCAAGTCGATCTTGCGGCGCAGGTCCTCGACGGTCTTCTCGAACTCGGGGTCCACCTCCATCTGCTCTTCCACGCGGTTGTTGGAGTGGATCACCGTCGAGTGGTCGCGCCCGCCGAAGTGCAGGCCGATGGTCTTTAGCGAGTGGTCGGTGCGCTTTTTGCAGAAGTACATGGCGATCTGGCGGGCGCGCACCACGTCGCGCTTGCGCGTCTTGCCGCGCAGGGCGTCTTCCTCAACCGACAGGTGCTCGCACACGATGCGCTGGATCTCCTCGACGGTCAGGGCGGAGCGCCGCTCACTGACGAGGTCGCCCAGCACGTCCTTTGCCAGCGAGAGGTCGAGGTCGTCTTGGTGAAGGCTCGCGTGCGCCATCAGCCGGATCAAGGCGCCCTCGAGCTCGCGGATGTTGCTTTTGATGTTGTGCGCCATGAACTCGATGATCTCCTCGGGCAGCTCGATGCCGTCGTCCTCGGCCTTGCGCCGCAGGATGGCGATGCGGGTTTCGAGCTCCGGCGGCTGCACGTCCGCCGCCAGGCCTTGCTGGAAGCGGCTGAGCAGGCGCTCTTCGATGCCGTCGATCTCGCGGGGGGCGCGGTCGGCACTGAGGACGATCTGCCTGCCGTTCTGCTGGAGGGCGTTGAAGATGTGGAAGAACTCTTCCTGGGTCTTTTCCTTGCCGCTAAAGAACTGCACGTCGTCGACGATCAGCACGTCGATCTGGCGGTAAAACATCGAGAACTCGTTGATGCGGTTGTTCTGGATGGCCCGCACAAACTCGGTCGTAAACCGCTCACTGGAGACGTAGAGCACCGTCTGACTGCCTGCGCCCTGCCGCTCGACGTAGTTACCGATGGCCTGAATGAGGTGCGTCTTGCCCAGCCCCACGCCACCGTAGATGAGAAACGGATTGAAACGCGTGGTGCCCGGCGCTTGCGAGATCGCCCAGGCGGCTCCGCGCGCGAGCTGATTGCAGTCCCCCTCGATGAAGCGCTCGAACGTGTAGCTATCGTTGAGCTGCGGGTCTACGTCTGCCTTCTGCAGGCCGGGGATGGCGAAGGGATTCTTGACCGGCACGTCGCCGCTTTCCTCGCCCTGCTGCTGCGAAGCGCCTTGCTGCGGAGGGCCCTGCTGCTGCGAAGCGTCTCGTGGGGCCTCCGCCGACGAGGCGCCCTCTTCGCCCGGCCCGCTGCCGGGGCGGCCGGCACGCATCTGCCGCTCGGGGCGACGCGAAGGGTCGGGCTGGCCGGCGTCTGCGCCGGGGAGGGCCGCGCCGGCAGCCGCATCGACGCCCCCTCTGAACCCTCGTGTTCCTCGTGGCCGCCTTTGGGCTTCTCGATGACGACCTCGTAGAAAAGCCGCCCGTTGTCTCCGAGGACTTTTGTAACGGTCTTGCGAAGGAGGCCGAAGTAGTGCTCCTCCAGCCACTCGTAGTAAAAGCGGCTCGGCAGTTTCACCGTCAGGCGCCGCAGGCCGCCTTCCTCGTCGAGGCTCATCGCCTCGAGCGGCTCGAACCACGTCTTGTAGCTCTGCCGGCTCACGTTGTCACGGATGATGTCCTGGCAAGCGTGCCAGGCCGCTTCGGCAGAGGCGGGCGCAGCGGGATCGGACGGCTCCATGCAAGGGGGGACAGGGACGGGCCACGCCGGCGCGGCGCGGTGGTGAATGAGCGTCGGGAAAGTGGATACGGAAACAGCAGCGCGCCCGGCCGGTGGCGCGGGGCAGGGCAACGTGGGACCGAGGCACGCAGCGCCGGGCGTTGCGAGGCGAGCGACCGGCGCGGGGGGACGGCATTCGCACCGCAGGTTCGGCGCTCTGCGCGGCTGGTGGCAACGAGCGGGGCGCCTTTTCCACGTCAGGGTCCGCGCCCGGCGAAAGCGAAAGCGAGAAAGAGGCCCATTTTCCCCACCTCACTCAGGCCGTACACATTTTATCAACGAGGTAAACGGTTGCCGCAGAGCGGGTTGGCGTTGCCGCCCGTGGTTTTACACAACGCAGAGCACGTCAACAGGAGGCAGTCTGAGTCGCGCCTGGCGCCCCGCGCAGTTATCCACAGGTCGCTCACACCGGGGGCATACGAGGCCGAAACGGCCCACGTAGCCGCCGGCAGGGCCCGGCTCGGCAACAGGCCGCTCGGGCCGCCTGAAACGGGAACGCCCCGCCGATGCGCAGGAGAGCGCGGGCTGAGGCTGGAGGGCGAAAAAGACCGACTCGCGCGCGGCGCACTGCCGGCGCACCGGAGGGCGCAGGGCAGGGGCTGATTTTCAGGCCCTCCTATGTTAACGATGCTTTTCGGCAACGTCAAGCACCCGCCCGGCATTTTCACAGGAGAACGTTCAGCACTCCGCCCCAGATACGCGAGCAGGGCACGGGTCCGGCTCTCGGTGCGGAGCTCCGCCTCGCCCCCCGGTCCCGCGCGTGCCGAACGGCCCCGAAGAGGCGAGGTGGGGCTCCTTGCAAAGAGCAAGCGAAACAAATGCTGGGGGGCGTCAGGCAGAAACACGGGCCCCGGTGAGGGCGTTGCCATGTCTTCGCACGCTCTAATTCCCACGCCGCGTCCGGTCGTGTTTCAGATCGATCTTTCGTCGCTGGAGCCCGGAGTGCATCACATCACGCGTACGGTCGAAGCCGAGGCGCTCGAAGAAGAGGTGGCCGGCGACGACACCCCCGGCGAACAAGAAAAAACTAAAGAGAAAGAGAGCGTCTCGGAAAGCACCTCGGGCGGCGAGATAAACCCCGTAACGGAGGACGCGACCTTCGGCCCTGTGCAGGTTGATGCCGTGCTCGACTACCAGCCCGACGAGGCGCTCGTGACGTTCGAGGCGCGCACCACCGCCACGCTGACCTGCGACCGCACGCTCCGGCGCTTCGACGAACCGCTCGAAGGACACTATGCCATTCTCTTTGCCGCCCCGGGCCGTAGCGCTCCCGAGGAGAGCAACGACCACGACGAACTGCGGGAGCTGCCGCCGGGCGCGCGCCACCTTGACCTCACCAACGCCGTGCGCGATACGCTGCTTCTGGCAATCCCACAGCGCAAGGTGGCCCCCGGTGCTGAGGATGAAGAGATCGACACTGTCTTTGGCGAGCCCGACCGCGATCCCGACGCGCCGGCGGACCCGCGCTTCGAAAAGCTACGCGAACTGCGCAACGGGGGCGACTCGTAAGAGCGACGATTCGCCGAGCCGCGCCTGCACTCACAGACTCTCCCACTCCCAACTCTCCACCCGCTCAAAATGGCTGTCCCGAAACGCCGCCACTCGAAATCGCGCACGCGCAAGCGCCGCGCGAAGTATTACGACAGCGTCGAGCTGCCACAGATGATGGACTGCTCCAACTGCGACACGCCTAAGGTCATGCACCGGGCCTGCCCGCAGTGCGGCTACTACCGCGGCCGCCAGGTCGTCGAGCCCGAAGACGATCTCGTGTACTGAAGCGGGGCGGGCGGCCGACCGCAGACCGTGAGCAGCTCGCTTTCGAGGCGCCAATGTCGGCGCTTGCGAGGACCGCTGCCGTCCAGGCCCGAAGGGCCTACGTCAACGCTTCACAAAGGCCGCGCTGTTGCTTCTCAGCACGGCCTTCTTATATTGACGCCCGTTGCCGCGCGCTGATCTGCGCGCGTCTGCTCGCCCTCTCCGGTCCTCGGTCCCGACGCCGCCTCCCTATGTCTCGACGAATTGCAGTTGACGCGATGGGCGGGGACGACGCGCCGGGCGTCGTGGCCGAGGGGGCCGCTCGGGCCGTCCGGTCGTCGAGGGGCGAAAACGGCGAGGCGATCGAGGTGCTCCTCTTCGGCCCTAAGGAGCGCGCGCAAGCAGCCCTCGACGAGGCCCTCGTCGGGCTCGGGGAAGAACTGGCGGAGGCGATTCGCGTGGTCCACGCGCCCGACGTGATCGGGATGGGGGAGGCGCCGGCCGCGGCCGTCAAGCAAAAGCAGCAGTCTTCGATGCACCGTGGCCTCGGGGCGTGCCAGGGCGGGCAGGCCGACGCCTTCGCCAGTGCGGGCAACACCGGCGCGATCATGGCCGCGTCGCTCTTCACGCTGGGGCGCCTGCCGGGCGTAGACCGCCCCAGCGTGCTGGGCGTCGTGCCGACCTTGGAGGGGCGTTGCCTGCTGATAGACGTGGGCACGAACGTGGACTGCCGCCCCGCACACCTCACGCAGTTTGCCCGCATGGGGGTGGTCTACGCCCGCCGCGTGTGGGACCGCCCCGGGCCCACGGTGGGCCTGCTGAACGTGGGCGAGGAGCCGGGCAAGGGCAACGAGCAGACGCGTGCCGCTTACGACCTGCTTGCCGAGCAGCCCGACCTCGACTTCGCTGGCAACGTCGAGGGGCGCGACATGCTCGCCCACGCCGCCGACGTGGTCGTCTGCGACGGGTTCATCGGCAACATCACCCTCAAGTTCGGCGAAAGCATTGCCACGACGCTACTCAACGAAATGGTGCGCCGCGAAATTGAGCAGCAGGGCCTTTCGCGCCAGGAAGCCGCCGCTGTGAAGAGCGTGCTCGAAGGCGTGCAGGAACCCTTCGACTATGAGGCGCGCGGGGGCGTCCCGCTCCTGGGCGTGCAGGGCAGCGTCTTCGTGGGCCACGGCAGCTCCTCGGCCCGCGCGGTCGAGCGCATGATCCTCTCGGCCGCCGAGGTGGCCGGGCAGGACGTACCGCAGGCCATCGCCGCGGCCTTCGAGGAAGCATCGGCGGAGGCGCAGTAGTAGAGACGTGCCATGGCGCGTCTCCAATGCAAAAAATGAGCTCCCGAAATAGGCTCCTACGGGCAGAGGAGGCGTGGCAGTGAGACGCGCAGCAGACGAGCGCAATCCGCGATCCACCACATTCACGACTCACGCCTCCGCACGCGAATGCCCGCTTCGCCCGCTCCCGCCGCGACCGACGACGGTCTGCCGGCCGGCCGGACCGCCACCGTCACCGCCGTGGGCCACTTTCTGCCCGAGAGGTGCCTGACCAACGCCGACCTCGAGGGCATGGTCGACACCAGTGACGAGTGGATCCAGAAGCGCACCGGCATCCGCGAGCGCCGCATCCTGCGCGACCCCGAGAAGGCCACCTCCTACATGGCCACGCGCGCCGCCGAGGAGCTGCTCGACAAGCGCGGCCTCGCGGCCGAGGAGCTCGACGCCATCGTCGTGGGTACCGTTACGCCGGACATGTTCTACCCATCCACTGCTTGCCTCGTGCAGGATGAGCTGGGGGCTACGGGCGCCTTCGGCTACGACGTGTCGGCCGCGTGCAGCGGGTTTCTCTACGCTCTGGGCGCCGGCGCGGGCCACGTGGCCAGCGGGCAGTGCGAGAAGGTCCTCGTCATTGGGGCTGACAAGATGAGCAGCATCGTCGACTACACCGACCGCTCGACGTGCATCCTCTTCGGCGACGGGGCGGGGGCGGTGCTCCTCGAGCCGAGCCGCGACGGCCACGGCCTCCGCGACATGCATCAGCGCGTCGACGGAAGCGAGTGGGAGAACCTCTGCCAGCCCGGCGGGGGAAGCCGCCAGCCGCCCACCCACCAGAGCCTGGACCGGCGCGACCATTTTCTGAAACAGAACGGGCGCCCCGTCTTCAAGCAGGCCGTCCAGCGCATGGCCGAGGCGTCGCTGACGGTCATGCAGCGCAACGACCTGACGCCCGAGGACGTGGACTACCTCGTGCCGCATCAAGCCAACCGCCGCATCATCGAGGCCACCGCCCACCAGATGGGGCTCCCGCTCGAGAAGGCGATGATGAACATCGGGGAGTACGGAAACACCACCGCCGCCACTCTCCCGCTCTGCCTGCACGACTGGGAGGCCGACCTGCGCAAAGGCGACCGTCTGATCCTGACGACCTTCGGCGGGGGCTACACGTGGGGCGCAGGGCTCTTGACGTGGGCCTACGACGGGACCGAGGGGCATGCCGCAGGCGAGCAGGAGGAAGCGTCTGCGGGTCGTTGATCGTCCGCTCGCGTTGCTCGCTCGAGGGTAGATGGTGGATCGTTCTCGCGTAGCAGGCGCTGCCCGTCGTGGCATGGGAAAACCATTCCCCGTCTACGATCCCCGTCCACGAACGAACGAACACGCCGGCCAAAAAGCAGCAAGGCTCCTCTCCGAGAAAACGCCATCCCATGAGCAAGACCGCCTACCTCTTCCCTGGCCAGGGCTCGCAAGAAGCGGGCATGGGCCACGCGCTCTACGAGCAGTTCGACGAGGCACGCGCGCGTCTCGACCACGCCGACGAGGTGCTCGGCTTCGCCCTCACAGAGATCATGTTCGGCGAGGGCGAGGAGGCGGAGGACGCCCTCAAACAAACGGAGGTGACGCAGCCGGCGCTCTACGCGCACAGCCTCGCAGCGATGGCCGTTCTGGAGGCGCAGGGCCACGCGCCCCCGGACATGACCGCCGGCCACAGCCTCGGCGAATACAGCGCGCTGGCAGCGGCCGGGGCGGTCGCCTTCGAGGACGGCCTGCGCGTGGTGCGCCGCCGCGGCGAGCTGATGGCCGCTACCGACGAAGGCGAGCGCGGCGAAGGCGGGGAGCGCCCCGGCGCGATGGCCGCGATCATCGGGATGGAGGCGGAAGCGCTCGAAGCGGTGTGCG
Organism: Bacteroidetes bacterium QS_9_68_14; assembly: GCA_003022535.1. Taxonomy (GTDB): domain Bacteria; phylum Bacteroidota; class Rhodothermia; order Rhodothermales; family Salinibacteraceae; genus QS-8-64-10. The sequence continues at coordinate 43,710 of PXTT01000019.1, read as the reverse complement.
AGGACGTGACGCGCGAGGAGGGGGGCAGCGACGCGACCCGTCGCGTCGTGCAGCCGGCCAACTACAACGCGCCCGGCCAGATCGTCATCAGCGGGGACGCGGAGGCCGTCGAGGCGGCCGCCACGCTTTGCGAGGAACGCGGCGCGCGGCGAGCGATCTCCCTGCCGGTGAGCGGAGCCTTCCACTCCCCGCTGATGCGTGGCGCGCGCGACGGGCTCGCCGAAGAGCTCTCCGAGCTGGAGATCAGCGAGCCGCGTTGCCCGGTCTACCTCAACGTCACCGCCGAGGCGACCACCGAGCCGGAGGCCCTCCGCGCGGCGCTCCTGGAGCAACTGCTCTCGCCGGTGCGCTGGGCGCCCTCCCTGGAGGCAATGCACGCCGCCGGGGCCACGCGATTCGTGGAAGTGGGCGCGGACCGCGTTCTCAGCGGGCTGGCGCGCCGCACGCTGGGGCGCGGCGTGGAGATCACCCAGGCCGGCACGGCCGAGGACCTCGACGCGCTGGGGTAGCGAAGCAGGACGCGCGCGAGAAGAAGTGAACCTTCCAGCCGGGGGCGGCGTTGAAGCAACGCCGCTTCATACCGGCTTTACGGGCGCGCTCCTTTCCGCCTTCCCCCGGCTTTTCTTATGAATGATTCCTCGTACCGTCTGCCCGGCGGCCCCCCCGTTCTCGAGCGCGACCTTCCGCTCTGGGGCGGGGCGCTGCTCGCGCTCGTGCTCGCGGCGGGATGCGCCACGCTCTTCGGGGAGCGTGCCGAGGACGACTTCGACGTAAGCCAGGGCGAAGTTGCTACCCGCGCGTTGCCGAGCACCCGCAACCTGGCGCACGACCCTGATTCGCTAGCGCACCTGAAGCTCGTGGGGAAAGACGGCAAGATCGACTTTCAGCTCGACAAGTCGTATCGGGCGTTGCTGACGGAGTGGAGTGCGGCCCAGCAGGGCGGCACCGGGGCGTACTTTCGCACGCACGCCATGCTCTGGAGCAAAGAGCTCTCGCTGGCTTCGCTGATTCCAGAGCGTGGCGTCCAGACGCTCTCGAAGGACCTCGCGCGCGACATGATCGAGGAGCGCACTGCCGATTACGACAGCACGCTCCAGATCGACGTGTTCGTGTTCACGCGGTCCCGGCGGCGTCTCGACCTGAGCGCCCTCCAGCTCGACAGCGCCGGCCAGCGCGTCTACCTGCGCGACGGAGACAACACGCGCTACGAGCCGGTGCGCATCGTGTCCACCGCGCCGCTGGAAGCGTACCAGGCAGGGCGCCAGGCGCTCTACGGGCACAACCAGATCTTCTTTGACCGCTACACCGAAGACGGAACCGACCTGCTGGATACCGAGGAGCTACGCCTCTACACGGATCACGCCGAGTACTTCACCTGGACGTTCCCCGAGCGCGCTGCGCCCGTGGCGTCGCCCTCCGAACAGGTGTCTTTGGAGGAACGCTAACCCGGCGACCTGACGGGAAGAGGGCCATGCGCGGAGCGTCTGTTCCGCTACCCATTTCTTCGCTGCGCCCATGCGCTACGCGCGCTCGCGGGGTGCTGCCCTGGGAAAATCGGGGGCGAGCCACAACGTAGACGAGGCCACGCTACCTGACCCGCGCCTGCACGCACGGACAAGAAGAGACGTCGCACCGGCCCGACTCGATGGCCCACCTCCGGCTCGAAAAACGCGCTGGTGTCGCTCCAGAACAGGCAGAGACGCCCCTATCAGCCGGTGCGCATCGACTCAGGGCCCCGGCGAACGGCTGCCGACGGTGAGCCCCGGTTCCTCTATGTGTGAGCAACCGATTTCTGTTCGACCGCTACACCGAGGAGGGCCGCGACTCACTTGACACCGACCCCCTCGAGCTGTATCTGCGGACTGGGCCCTGCGTCGGTATCAGCCCACTCGCCTTCCCCCGAACATTCCCGGAAAAAGGCGAGGACGGGCCCGCCTCGCCTCCCGAGCAGCGCCTGGCGCCCCGCTCCGTGCGCGCCCCGCCTGCGCCGCGATGCAACACGCCCTCATTTCCTCTCCCTTCCCTCCCCCCTCCGTTCCGCACGTGCCGTTTGACCTGTCTGGAAAGAGCGTTCTCGTCACCGGTGGCACGCGCGGCATCGGCCGCGCCACCGTCGAGGCCGCCGCCCGAGCTGGGGCGCGCGTGGCCTTCACCTACCGCTCCTCAGAGGAGGCCGCTGCCGAGATCGAGGCCCAGCTCGCCGAGGGCGGCGCCGAGGCGCAGAGCTACCAGAGCGACGCTGCCGACACGGACGCCGCCGCCGAGGTCGTCGAGGCCGTCACGGGCGAGTTCGGCGCGCTCGACGTGCTAATCAACAACGCCGGCATCACGCGCGACGGGCTGCTCCTGCGCATGAGCGAGGAGGACTGGGACGCCACGATGGAGACGAACCTCAAGGGCGTCTTCAACTACGCGAAGGCCGCCTACAAGCCGATGATGCGCCAGCGTGAGGGGCGCATCGTCAACCTCTCGTCGGTGGTCGGCGTGGCCGGCAACCCGGGACAGACGAGTTACGCCGCCTCGAAGGCCGGCGTCGTCGGCTTCTCGAAGAGCCTTGCCAAAGAGCTGGCCAGCCGCGGCGTGACCGTCAACGTCGTGGCGCCCGGCTACGTCGAGACCGACATGACCGACGCGATGCCTGAGCGCGCCCGCGCGGCAATGGAAGGGCAGGTGCCGCTGGGCCGCCCCGCCGACCCGCAGGACGTGGCGCAGGCGGTGCTCTTCCTCGCCTCCGACGCCGCAAGCTACATCACCGGCCACGTGCTGCACGTGGACGGCGGCCTGGCGATGTAGTGGGACTGAAAACTAGCGATCGAAAACTGCGAGTTGGCCTCTGGGCGCTCCCCAATCGCCCATTTGCAACGGCCAATTTTCAGTCGAAGTCATCCGCGTACATCCCGTAGCCGCGTTCCTCAAGCTGGTCGGCGGGGATGAACTCCAGCGCCGCCCCATTGATGCAGTGGCGCTTGCCGGTGGGTACCTCCGGCGTGCCGTTCCAGTCGAAGACGTGGCCGAGGTGCGAGTCGGCGATTTTCGAGCGCACCTCCGTGCGCACCATCCCGAGGCTGCGGTCCTCTTTTTCGACGACGTACTTCTCGTCGATCGGTTCGTAGAAGCTGGGCCAGCCGGTGTTGCTGTCGAACTTAGCCTTCGAGGAGTAGAGCGGCTCCCCGCTGACCACGTCCACGTAGATGCCCGCGCGCTTGTTGTCGAGCAGGTCGCTGTACCCGCGCGGCTCGGTACCGTCCTCCTGCGTCACGCGGTAGGCCATGTCCGTAAGGCGCTCGCGCAGCTTCGCGTCGGAGGGCATCTCGAAGTCCGACCACGGCGGGGCGGTGCGCGCGTAGGTCGCTTGCTGCGTGGCCTGCTGCTGCGTGGCCGCGTGGGCCGCAGGGGCCGCGCGCGGCGCGGACGGCCCGCCGCCACCGCTGGAGGCGCTTTGCATCGTCGCGCCCTCGCCCGTCGCCGCGTCGCTGGTGGCCGTGACGGCACTGCCGTCCGCGTCGCCCCACGTCTCGCGCACGAAGGGGCCGCGCCCACTGCCCTCGTAGTAGCGCTTGTACTCGGTCGGGTTTTTCTTGTAGTAATCCTGGTGATACGCCTTCGCCGCGTAGAAGCGGTCCATCGGCTGGATCTTCACCACAATGGGCTCGCTGAACTTCCCGCTCTGCGCGAGGGCCTGCTTCGACTGCTTGGCCAGGCGCTGCTGACGGGCATTGTGGTAGAAGATGACCGGGCGGTACTGGCTGCCGCGGTCCGCGAACTGCCCGCCCGCGTCAGTCGGGTCCATGTGGTGCCAGTAGGCCGTCAGCAGGCGCTCGTAGGTGATCGCGTCGGGGTCGTACGTCACCTGCACGGCCTCGGCGTAGTCCGTCTGACCGCCGGCGACGGCGTCGTAGGTCGGGTTTGGCGACGTGCCGCCGCTAAAACCAGAGACCGCGCGCGTCACGCCATCGAGTTTCTGGAAGGCCGCCTCGGTGCACCAGAAGCAGCCGCCCGCGAAGGTGGCCTGCTTCAGCGAGTCGGGCACGGGGGCGTCCGCGTCGCGCTGCGTGGCCGCGTCGCTGCTGGCGGTGACCTGCGCCTGCGGCTCCGAGCACCCCGTGAGCAGGGCGGCAAGACCCAGCACGAGCAGGGCCGGGAGGGCAAGGGCAACGTTGCTGCGAAGATGTGTCATGACGGGCACGGCGTGTTGCTAAGGGAAAAAGCAACGCCCGAAAGCGTTGCCATGGGTCGAAGAAGGACTTCCCGCTCATCCTGCAAACGCCGCCAATTTCGTTCCGTTCACCCGCGCGGAATCGCGCGACGGCCCGTTTTTGACGCTTCTGTTATACGCTCTACGTAGCGCCCGGCCCGGTACGTGGATGGGTCTGCGAGATTGCCTACAGGACGGCGAAAAGGTCGGCGCCAGCTGGCCGTAGATAGCGAGTCGCAGGTGGAGAATAGCTTCCCAAGCGCAAAAGGGGGGGCAGCGCGAAGCCACGCCCTCTACGACCAACCATCCACCCCCACCTCGCGGTGAACGTGGCGAGTGAACGACACGAATACGTTGTACCTCGGATCACTTCGCACGTCTACGTCCGCCACGCGCCCCCCGTGAACGCTGGGCCGGCTCGTCGCGTTGCTGCACGCCCAGCTTCCTTGTATCACCTCCGCCGCCGATGCCCCCCAACGACTCCGCCGCTGCGCAGCAGACGGGCGCCGCCAGCTACTTCGAGTCCGTAGACCTCACCTCGCGTGGCCAGAAGGAGGCCAAGCGCGAGAGCGGCGATTTCTTTCGAGAGCCCGACCCGCCGCTGGACGCCACCACTGCTGGGGACCTGCCCGGCATCGTCCGCCAGGCCTTCCACGCGATGGGCTGGACGGAACTGATGCCCGTACAGAAGCGCGCGATTCCGTACCTCTTGGAAGGCCGCGAGCTCATCGTGCAGGCGCGCACCGGCACCGGCAAGACGGGGGCGTTCCTCCTGCCGCTCTTCAAGGTGCTTGCGGCCGAAGAGGACCATCCGCAGGTCCTAATCCTCGCGCCGACCCGCGAGCTCGCGCGGCAGATCCACCATGAGTTCGATCAGATGAAGACCGCTACCGCCGAGACCAACGAGCTCGACGCGGCCCTCATCTACGGGGGTGTCAGCTACGGGCCGCAGCTCGAGGCTCTCGACGAGGGCGCGCAGGTCATCATCGGCACGCCCGGGCGCATCCTCGACCACCTGGAGAGCGGCAACTTCTCGTTGGGAAAGGCGAGCCACTTCGTCCTCGACGAAGCCGACGAGATGCTCTCGATGGGCTTCTACCCGGCCATGCAGGACATCGAGGAGTATCTGCCGGAGGGCCGCAAGTCCTACATGTTCAGCGCCACGGTGCCGGCGAAGGTGCGCTCGCTGGGCCGTGAGTTTCTGACCGACCCGGGCTTTCTCTCGCTCAGTAGCGGCCAGGAGAGCGTCGAGGACATCGATCACCGCTACTACCTGGTCGGCCAGATGGACAAAGACCGCGCGCTGCTGGAACTGATCGAGCACGAAAACCCCGACTCGGCCCTAATCTTTGCCAACACCAAACGCGAGGTGCGCTACCTGTCGCAGTTTCTGCAAAACCAGGGCCAGAACGCCGACCAGATCAGCGGGGACCTCTCGCAGAAAAACCGGGAGGAGGCCATGAAGCGCATCCGCGACGGGGACCTCCGCAGGACTACGAGTACTACATCCACCGCTCGGGCCGCACCGCGCGGGCCGGCAAGACGGGCGTTGCGATCACCCTGGCGACGCTGGAAGACGAGCACAAGCTCGAGCGCGCCGCCCAGCGCTACGGCGTGGACCTGCACCGCCACGAACTACCCAGCGAAGAAGAGGTCGAGAAACGCGTCGACGAGCGCCTCACCGTGGCGCTGGAGGAGCGTCGACGCCACCTCCCCGAGGAGAAGCGCGAGCGCATGACACGCTTCCTCCCGCTGGCCGAAGAGCTGGCGAAGGAGCAGCCGGAGCTCTTCGCTATGCTCCTCGATGACGTCTACGTCGAGCACGTGCAGCACGCCCCCGCCGGGCCGGAGCCGGAGGGCGGCCCGAGTGAAAACGGCGCGGCGTAGCTGCTGAGGCCGCCGGCACGCTTCTCTCTGTTCACGAACGGCGGTCCGCGACGCTCAGAGCGCCTGAGAGCACTCCTGCTGCTCGAAAACGCAGTTGACGAGATCGTCGGCATGGAGCGCCGGGCGGGCAAGGAGTAGCCCGCGCCGAAGGAGCGACGCCGCGCGTCTCTGCGACTCGAGAGGGCGCGAAGGCATCATCATTGCGCGGTTGGTGGGCGATGCGACCAGCGCTTCCTTCTCCCCAACGTCCCGTCCCGGACTCATGCTTCCTTCGCCCACTCGCCTCGTCGCGTTGCTCGCCGCCCTGGCGGCCCTTGCCGCCTTCCTCCTGGCCGCCGCCGGGTGCGCGCCTCGCGCCGGCAACACCAGCACCGCGGTTCCCGCCGACAGCAACGCCGCGGCCGCCGACGGCGTGGCCGCGAACCCCCGCGCCGACACGCTCCTCACGCTCGACCGCAGCACCTGCTTCGGTCCGTGCCCCAGCTACACGCTTACTGTCTTCGGCAGTGGGCGTGTGGTCTACAACGGGCGCAATTACGTCGAAGTTACCGACACTGTGCGCACTCAGATCAGCAACGCGAAGGTCGAGCGCCTGGCCGAGGCTTTTCGCGCGGCCGACTACTTCGGCTACCAGCGCAGCTACGGGCGCGGCGGCGAGGCGTGCGCCGTCTGGATGCCTGACTTCCCGACGGTGCGCACGTCGTTTCGAGAGGAGGAGCGGCGGCAACGGGTGCAGCACTACCACGGCTGCTACGCGCGGCGCACCGAGGACGGCGACCTGAAGCGCGCCGACCGCCTCGTGCGGCTCGCCGCGCTGGAGGACAGCGTGGACGCCATCGTCGGCACCGCGCGGTGGACCGGCGAGTAGCGACGCTGGCGAGGGCGCTGCCGGCCACGCCACGCATCGCCGCGTGGCCCATCATCGCTAACGACGACTACGAGACGCGCCGGCCGCGCGCCTGCGCCGCCGCAAGGAAGCGCGCGCGGTGCGGTGGGCCACCAGCCCGATGCCGCCGAAGATCACCGCGTAGAGCAAGTCGCTGAACGGGGTGCCCACGACGGCCTCGTAGAGCAGCGTCACGAGCCCGGCCCCCAGCCCGCCGCCGACCACGAAGACGACCGAGAGGCCCACCCACGAGAGCAACGCTCGGGTCAGCGAGGGCGGCGGCGGGGCATCGTTTTCCGGCATGAGGGCGCGCGAGGTAGGGACGAGAGCGAAGCGGGCGGCAGGGCGCCGCGAGTGGGACTGTCAGCCGCGAGTGGGATTGTCACAGGAAGGGAAAAGAAACGGTGGAAGTCAAGCGGATTCATCCATACTTTACCGTTCAGTCCTCCTTTCGCCCTGTTGCCCCCGCTGCTCCTTTCTCCCATGAACCTGCTTCTCGACGCAGTCGGCCCCACGCTCAGCGCCGTCATCGCGCTGGTCATCGCCGTGGTCATCGGCCTGGTACTGCACTGGTTGCTCTTCCGCGTGGTTAACCGCCTGACGACCGGGATGCCGCGCGTGATGATCTTCCAGCAGGCGCTCCTGGACCAGGTGCGGCGCCCCCTGGCGTTGCTGCTGCCGCTGATCGTAGTGCGCCTGTGGCTCCCCACGATTGCCGTCGCGCTGACCGACGCCTCGATCCTGTTTCTCAGCGACCTGCTCTACCTCGCGGCGGTGGTCGCCATCGCGTGGATGCTCATCGGCGTGGTGCGCGCCTTCGAAGACCTGCTCGTGGAGCGCAGCGACCTCGGCGAGAGCGACAACCTGCAGGCGCGCAAGGTGCTCACGCAGGCGAAGATCCTTAAGCGCATCGCCGTGGTCGTGATCGCGGTGCTCGCCCTGGCGGCCATTCTGATGCACTACGAAGCGTTCCGCGAGATTGGAACGGGGCTGCTGGCCTCCGCAGGCGTGGCCGGACTGGTCATCGGCCTGGCCGCGCAGAAAGCCCTCGCCAACTTGCTGGCCGGCATCCAGCTGGCAATCACCCAGCCCATTCGCCTCGACGACGTGGTCATCGTGGAGGGAGAGTTCGGCCGGATTGAGGAAATTACACTCACCTACGTGGTGGTGCGCGTGTGGGACCAGCGCCGCATCGTCGTGCCCGTCAGCGACTTTCTCGAAAAACCGTTCCAGAACTGGACGCGCACGACCGCAGACCTGATGGGCACCGTCTACCTCTACGTGGACTACACCGTGCCCGTCGAGGTGCTGCGCGACGAGCACCAGCGCGTCCTGAAGGAGTGCGAGGACTTCGACGGGCGCGCCTCGGGCCTGCAAGTGACCGACGCGAGCGACCGTGCCGTGGAGGTGCGCCTCCTGCAGAGCGCCGAGAGCGCCCCGAAGCTCTGGGGCCTGCGCTGCAAGGTGCGCGAGGAGATGATCGCCTTCGTGCAGCGAGAGTGCCCGGGGGCCCTGCCGCGGGTGCGTGCCGAGATGCGCGAGCGGGACAGCAGCGGCGACGGGCGGCTTGGCCCCGCCAGCGGCCCAGACGCGCAGGAGCCCTCCCCCGGCAGCGGCGGCGCGGAAGGGGGCGCCGTCTCGTCGTCGTAGCTACGTGCCTGCCCGTTGCGCGCGACGGCGTTGCCGTGCCAATCGCGGCCGCGGTGCAGTGCGGGCGCGAAGCTGCACGGCGCGGGCTTCAGAGGAAATCGTATCCTCGGGCTCTCCCAAGTCGCTTTTTCAAGACGGCGTAGCGCGCCGGGTGCGGGGCAAAACCCAAAACGCCTTCTGCGGAGTGCAGAAGACGCTCAGGGCGCAGGTCGGTTTCGCGAAGTGGGCGATGGTGGACTCGAACCACCGACTTTCTCCTTGTAAGGGAGACGCTCTTGGCCGCTGAGCTAATCGCCCAAACTGGTAAGCCTGTTGCGAGTCCGCCGCTGCTTTCGGCCCTGCGCGAGGGAAAGCTGTAACGCGGACTGTAACGCGGAGCGCTGACGGCTGGCGGGAGCCGCGCAGAGGAGGCGCCGGGCGGAATCGAACCGCCGATGGAGGCTTTGCAGGCCTCTGCCTTCCCACTTGGCTACGGCGCCGGCTCGGGAGCGTCCAACCGTCAACTCTTCTAAGCTGAAAAGCGGAACGCTGACGGCTGAACGCTCCAACACAGAGCGGGGAACGGGATTCGAACCCGCGACCCTCACCTTGGGAAGGTGACGCTCTACCGCTGAGCTATCCCCGCTTGCTTGGGCGTCCGGGCAATGCGCCGCCTCCCACGAGGTTCCACGTCCGGCCTGTGCCTCCGGCGTGCTCGGCAAACACTGGCGCGCCTGCAGCGTTGCTCCTCTTCGCTCACTTGCATCTCACATCACCCCCGACCGATCATGCCGAAGCGCACCTTCCAACCTTCCAAGAAAAAGCGGTCCAAGCAGAACGGCTTCCGCTCCCGTTCCAAGAGCAAGAGCGGCAAGCAGACCCTCAAAAATCGCCGCAAGAAGGGCCGCCACAACCTTTCCTCCAGCAACAAAGATGGCAAGCACCGCTGACCCGCTTCGATAAGGCCACGCCGGGAGCGCGTTGCTGGACGGTCCCGTGCGTGTCGCTTTCGGGACTGTCGTCGTCGAGCACGTACTGCTTGAGGTCCCGCACGTCTTGGAAACCCGGGTGCGTCACAGCACGTCCTGCAAAAATCGCCCCGTGTGGCTCTCGTCGCAGGCGGCCACGCGCTCCGGCGGCCCCGCGCAGACGAGGCGGCCCCGCGCAGACGAGCTCGCCGCCGCGACGGCCCTCGGGGCCGAGGTCGAGGATCCAGTCGGCGCTCTTGAGCACTTCGAGGTTGTGCTCGACGATGACGACGGAGTGGCCGTGGTGCGGGCCACTCGGCGCCTCCACGAGCTGCCGAAAGGCTGAAGGTCAGAGACCCGCCAGAAAGTCCACGAATGGCGCGAAGCATTGCGGGCATCGCTCAACGACGGTCTCGTAGTGCGCGTTGCCGAGAATGCGCGGCGCATCCACCGTTTCGACGTACTTCCGGTCGTGCGCCGCGAACAGTTCCTCGACGATCCGTTTCGGGGGCTTGTCGTGATTTTGATCTTCTACCGGCGTGTGCCACGACGTAGCAAACGCGTCCGCGTCGAGATGACGTAGGAGCGCGTCGCGGGCCGCCAGCACGAGCGCCTCGAAGTCGTGCTTGAAACAGAACACCTTGAAGCGACGCTCCATGCGTTCGTCGTCTATTCCCTTTTCGCGCAGGCACGTTCGGAAGTGTTTTCGAATGCCGCTCCGCAGCTCCTCGACGGTTTCGTGGTCGAAGGCCTTGTTGGGCGGGTACAGGTCGGGAAGCGCCGCGACGAGTGCCTGCGGATCGCCGCGCAGGATGTTGGCCGCCTTGCGGGGCACGCGCATGAGCACCGATTCCTTGCGGTCGCCGGCAGGCGCTTCGAAGAACTCGACGCGCGCACCGTCTTCGCGGAGTTTCCGGTCGAGAAGCGGCGCGAGCAGGGCACGCAGCGCGAGCGCGTCGGAGCGCCCTTCGACGTAGACGATCAGCCGTTTCCCGGTGCTCATGCGAGGCGTTCCAGTTCGTCGCTGCGATGCATCGTCTCCATTTCCTGCGCGCCGAAATCTTCGAGGTTGTGCCGCAGCGCCTCCGAATCTTCCGGTTTGAGGAAGTGCGCCGCGCCGTCCTCCTTGCGCATCACCGCGACGTCGCTCACGTCGAACTGCGCCAAGAAGTACGAGGCGTGCGTAACCAGCAGGACCTGCGTGCGCTCGGCCATTTTCTCGAACAACCCGGCCAGCACGGGAAGCGTGCGCGGGTGCACGCCCTGCGCGGGTTCGTCGATGCACACCAGCGTCGGGGGATTCGGCTGCACAGCCAGCGCGATCCAGCAGATCAGGCGGAGCGTGCCGTCGGAGAGGTCGGACAGGCGAAGTTCGTCATCGATTCCGCCTTCCTTCCAGAACGCGATGACCTCGCCCGGCCCGCCACGCGCCTTGACGCTGAGACCTTCGAAGCCGGGCACCACCATGCGCAGGTAGTGCTCCAACTCGTCGAAGGCGCTCCGGTGCTCCGTCATCAGGTGGTGAAGTACGGAGCTGAGGTTGCCGGCGTCTTCATGCAGCACGGGGTCTTGCTGGAGCGGCACCGACTGGCGAATGGCCTCGTTGTCGATATTGAACGAGCTGTAGAACCGCCACGCATGAATGTAGTCCCGCAACGCGTAGAGCGTGCCGAGGTCGGGATTGGTCATCGTGCCCAGCGCCAATTGGTTCGGGCGCTTGAGTGCGATTTTCTGTCGCGTCAGATCTCCCTCTTCATTTACGACGCCCTCGCGCTCTTCAATGTCCATGTAGATGTACGGCTGGTCGTATTGCTCGTCGAGCGGGCGGGCGGTCTTGACCGACTCGCGCGAGACGTGCGTTTGGCCTACCGGCCCCATGAGTTCGCCCTCGTAAAGCAACGGGACGGGATATCCCGTATCCACTTCCAGCGTCCAGCGAAAACGCTCCGGCCCGCCGGCGTGAAAGATGCGTTGCCCGACGGAGCCAGCGACGATCTCCGGTGGGATCTCGCTGTGCACGGCGTTGCGCAGAAACCGCAGAAACTCCAGCAGGCTCGACTTGCCCGATCCGTTCGCCCCGGCGATGACCTCGAGCGAGCCGAGCGGAATGTCTGACTCGCGGAAGGGGCGGTAGCCTTCTATTTTGATCGAGCGCAGCCAGTGGCTCATGGGTTTCGTTCTCTCCTGAAAAGCGCGTTGCAAAGGGAAGCGCTGCACGTTTCGTTCTTACAACACCTCGCGCAGAAAGCGCCCCGTGTGGCTCTCGTCGCAGGCGGCCACGCGCTCCGGCGGCCCCGCACAGACGAGCTCGCCGCCGCGGTGCCCGCCCTCCGGCCCTAGGTCGAGAATCCAGTCGGCGCTCTTGAGGACTTCGAGGTTGTGCTCGACGATGACGACGGAGTGACCCGCCTCCACGAGCTGCCGGAAGGCCGAGAGGAGCTGCTTGATGTCGGCGAAGTGCAGGCCCGTCGTCGGCTCGTCGAAGAGGTAGAGCGTCCCCTCCGTGGCGTTGCCGCTGAGGTGGGAGGCGAGCTTCATGCGCTGCGCCTCTCCACCGCTGAGCGTCGTGGACGGCTGCCCCAGCGAGAGGGTCGATGGTCATCGCCAAGAAGTCGGCCACGTTCTTGCCGCCGTACCTGACTTCGAGGGCGTCCTGCTTGTAGCGCGTGCCGCCGCACACCTCGCACTCGAGGTGGATGTCTGCCAGGAACTGCATCTCGACCTTGACGACCCCCTCGCCCTCGCAGTTTTCGCAGCGCCCGCCCGGCGTGTTGAACGAGAAGTAGCCTTTGTCCAACCCCCGCAGGTTGGCCGTGCGCGTGCCGGCGAGCAGCTTGCGGATGCCGTCGAAGGCGTTCGTGTAGGTCGCGGGGTTGGAGCGCGGAGAGCGGCCGATGGGGCTCTGGTCGACCATCTCGACCGCGCCGACGCGCCCGGCGCCCTCGATGGCGTCGTGCTGGCCAACCTTCGCGTCGCCTTCCTCGCCCAGCTGCCGCCGCAGTCCCTCGAAAAGCGTGTTCTCGACGAGCGTCGATTTCCCCGAGCCGCTGACGCCCGTCACGCACACGATGCCCCCCAGCGGGAACGCCGCGTCGATCCCCGCGAGATTGTGCTGCCGCGCGCCCCGGACGACGATGGCGCGCTCCTCGTCCATCGCGCGCCGCTCGGGGACTTCGATTTGTTCGCGCCCGCTCAGGTAGCGCCCGGTGAGGGAGTCCTCGTCTTCTTTGATCTCCTCGAAAGTCCCCTGAAAGATCACCTCGCCGCCGTAGCGCCCGCTGCCGGGTCCCAAGTCCACCAGATGATCCGCCGCTCCGAGCGTGGCCGGGTCGTGCTCTACCACCAGCACCGTGTTGCCCAGGTCGCGCAGGCGGTGGAGGATGTCGATCAGGCGGTCGTTGTCGCGCGGGTGGAGCCCGATGGTCGGCTCGTCGAGGACGTAGAGGCTGCCGACGAGCGAGGACCCCAGCGACGTGGACAGGTTGATGCGCTGCGCTTCCCCGCCGCTGAGCGTCTGCGCCAAGCGGTCGAGCGTGAGGTAGTCCAGCCCCACGTCCACGAGGTAGCGGCTGCGCTTGCGAAGCTCTTCGATCACGCGGCCCGCTTCATCCTGCTGGTGCTCTGTCAGCTCCAGGTTCTCAAAAAAATCGCGCGCCTCGCGGGTCGTCATTTTTCCAATTTCCCCGATGGTCTTCTTGCCGACCTGCACGTAGCGCGCCTGGTCGCGCAGGCGGGTCCCGTCGCACGCCGGGCACGGCGAGTAGCCCCGGTAGCGCGCCCGCAAAATGCGGTAGTGCATCTTGTAGGACTTCGAGTCGAGGAAGTCGAAGAAGCCCTCCACGCCGATGTAGTCGCCCTTGCCCTCCCAGATGAGGCGCTTCGTCTCCGCCGGCAGGTCGCGGTATGGCGCGTCGATGTCGATCCCCTCGTCGGCGGCCACGCGGACGAGGGCGCGCAGGTGCTTCGACCACTTGTCGCTCTGGAAGGGGGCGAGGGCGCCCTGGCGGATCGAGAGGCGCTTGTTGGGAATGACGAGGTCCGGGTCGATGCCGGGGACGCGCCCGAAGCCCTCGCACTCCGGGCACGCGCCCAGCGGGCTGTTGAACGAGAAGAGGAGCGGGCGTGGCTCCTCGAAGCGCATCCCGTCGCGCTCGAAGAAGGCGCTGAAGTTTAGGCGGGTCTCGCCCGAGCGCGTCACAATTGAGCAACGCCCCTGCCCTTCGTTAAACGCCTGCTCGGCGCTGTCGGCCATGCGCGAGCGGGTGCTTTCGTCGCCGGGCCGGTTGCCCAGGCGGTCTACCAGCACCAGGAGCCGGTCGCGCCCGTAGTAGATGGCCTTCTCCGGCGGCTTCTCGTTCAGGTCGATCAGCTCGGGCACCTCGCCCTTGCCGCGTTGCTTCTCGGTGGGAAGCAGAAGCAGGCGCGCGAAGCCTTTTTTAAAAAGCGACTCCAGCTCGTCGGTCAGCGACCAGCCGCTGTGCTCGGGGACGGGGAAGCACAGGTAAAACTTCTCCCCGTCCGGCAACGCGTCTTCGGTCTCCAGCGCGACGGAGCGAGGCGTATCTTTCGTGACTTCCTCGCCGCTGATCGGCGAAATCGTGGTGCCCAGCCGCGCGAAGAGCAGGCGCAGGTGGTCGTAGATCTCCGTCTGCGTGGCGACGGTCGAGCGTGGGTTTTTGGAGGGCGCCTTCTGCTCGATGGCGATGGCCGGCGCCAGCCCCGTGATGAGGTCGGCGTCGGGCTTGTCCATGCGCTCGAGGAACTGGCGCGCGTAGGCGCTCAGGCTCTCGACATAGCGGCGCTGGCCCTCAGCGTAGATCGTGTCGAAGGCGAGGCTGGACTTGCCCGAGCCGCTGGGCCCGCTGAAGACGATCATCTCGCCGCGCGGCAGATCGAGGTCCACACCCTTGAGGTTGTGCTGCCGCGCGCCGCGCAGGACGATGTGCTTCTCGGCGCGTTGCCGCGCGCCGCGGCCGTTTTCGCTGGCCGGGGCACCGTTGCCGCCGGTGCGCGCTTCAACGTTCGCAATGACGGGCGTGCGGGGAGGAACCGTCTCGGTCGTCTGGGCCATCGGCGACGGGAACTGCTTCGCAAGCGAAAAAGCGGGGCGGTGGGGCCCCTTTCTCCTATGCACCAGCGCCGCCAGTGATGCGGCGCTCAGCGGGCAGCCGTCAGTCTCGTCCTGAAACGCCTGACCGCCGAAAGCCGAGAGCGGGTCGCTACCCGTTGTCCTCGCGCTCAACCTTCTGCTCCAAAAACATCCGGTCGAGCGCGTCTTTCCCGCGCCCCGTTTGCCTCATTTTCAGCAGCAGGCGCGCGGAGGCAAAAGGGACGGAGACGCCCTCGATTTCGTGATGCTCGATCTCGCTCTCAGCGAAGGAAAGACCGGCCGTTGCGACGGAGAGACCGGCCGTTTCGAGCACCAGGTCCACGGGCAGTCTCGTCGGCCATGCGGACGACGGTGAACTGCTCCAGGTCGCCGTCTCCCACGTCGCGCGCGGCCCCGTCGGGCAAAATCTCCAGCGCATTGCGAACGCGCTCGGTGTTTTCCCGGGAGGGCTCCAGCAGCAGGCGGTGATGGGAACCATCGGACGCCGTCGAAGACCAACACGCGAAGGGCGGCGTTCCCGTTTTTGGCCGTCGGCCTTCAGCCGTCAGGGCTCGAAAGGCTTAACCACGGACAGCCGAAAGCCGCTCGCTGAACGCCTCCAGCGCCCCCAAGAATACTCGCTTCCATGGTGCGGGCCACTCGGTGCGGTCCGCGCGCAACACCGCCGGGCGGCGTCGAGTAGCAGGAGGCGCGTTGCTCTTTCCCCGCCCAAGCGCGCCCTGCTTCTGCGCCGGTGAGCTTCCTGAACCCGTGGATGCTGATGGGGTTGGCGGCGGCGGCCGTCCCCGTCGCGGTGCACTTCTTCAACCTGCGGCGGCCCCGCCGCGTGGACTTCTCCTCGCTGGCGTTCGTGCGGCAGGTCGAGGAGCGCACCATGCAGCGTCTGAGGCTGAAGCGGTGGCTGCTCCTGGCGTTGCGCGTCCTGGCGGTAGCGTGCCTGGCGCTGGCGTTTGCGCAGCCGGTCCTCAGCCCCGATATCGCGCAGTCGGCGGGGGGCGCGGCGCGGGCGCCGACTGCAATGGCCGCGGTGGTGGACAACTCGCTCTCGATGACGCGCCGCGCGGGCGGGCAAGAGACCGCCCTGCGCCGGGCGAAGGACCGCGCGGAGGCGCTGGCCGGCCAGATGCGCCCCGGCGACCGCCTGCGCCTGAGCGCCACCGCCGGCCGGGGCGAAGGCCAGCGCGGGACCTTTCGCAACGCCGGGGCCGCCCGCGAGGCGCTCTCCGGCGTTGAGGCGCAGGCCGGGGCGGCCCCGCTGGCGCGCACGGCCCGCCAGGCCGCGCGCCGCCTTGCCGAGTCGGGCCGTACCGGGGGCCGTGCGCTCTACCTCTTTACCGACCTGCAACGCAGCACCCTCACCGACACGCTCGCCGAGGAATCGGGGAGCGGTCCCGAAGCAAGCGAGAACCTGCGCGCCGCTCTGGTGCCCGTCGGCGGGGGGGCGCCGCAAAACGTGGCCGTCACCGATGTCTCCGTCGAGAGCCGCATCGTGGAGGCTGGCGAGCCGGCGCAGGTCACGGCCACGCTCGAAAACTATGGCACGGAGGCGCGCGAAGGCGTCGGCGCGAGCGTGTACCTCGGCGCGGAGGGCAACGCGCAGCGCGTGGCTCGGACCACCGCCGACCTCCAGCCGGGGGCCTCGCAAACGGTCTCCTTCACCGTGACGCCCCGGCGTCGCGGCTGGCGGCCCGCCCGCGTCGAGATCGAGGGCGCAGGCGGCTTCCCCGCCGACGACACGCGCCACTTCGTCTTGCACGTGCCCCGCGAGCGGCGCGTGCTGCTGGTGCGCGGGCAGGGCCAGGCCACGCGCTACGTGGAGCTGGCGCTGGCCTCGGGACGCAGCGAGGCCGGGCAGGAAAGCCTTTTCCAGACGACCACCATCGGCGAGGGACGGCTGGCGGGGACGGACCTCTCGACCTACGATGCGGTGGTGCTGGTGGGACCGCGGTCGCTGGCCAGCGGGACGCGCCAGGCGCTGGGCCGCTTCGTGGAAGGGGGCGGCGGCTTGCTCCTGTTCCCGCGCTCGTTTGCCGGCGGGGCGCGTGCGGACTACAACGCCCTCCTGGGCCGGCTGGGCGGCGGGCAGATCACCGGGCTCAGCGAAAGCAGCAGCGCGAGCCAGCCGCAGCGGCCCGTCACCAGCTTCGAGCGCGTGGACACCGACCACCCGCTCTTCGAGGGCGTCTTCGACCCGTCGCGCGCGTCGGGGCCGCGAGTGGAGCGCCCGGCCCTCTACCGCGTGGCTGACTACGATGCGGGCGCTGCGGGCGAGCAGACGCTGATTCATCTCACGAACGGACGCCCCTTCCTGCAGGAGATTCGCCATGGGCAGGGGGCCACGCTCTTCATGGCCGCCGCGCCGAGCGAGGCGTGGAGCGACCTGCCGACGCGCGGTCTCTTCGTGCCGCTCTTGTACCGCTCGCTCTTCTACCTCTCTGCGAACGGGGGCCGGCGCGCCCAGACGCTCACGGCCGGCCAGCCGGGCGAGATCCGGGTGCGCGCGGCTGAGGGCGACGCGGACGCCGCGCTTCGTCTCGTTGGGCCGCAGGGGCAGGAGGTCACGCCGCGGCAGCAGCGCCTTTTCGGGGCCACCTTGCTCCAGACGAGCGGCCGCCTGCGCACGCCCGGCGTCTACGAGGTGCGCCAGGGCGGCGACCGGGTGCGGCGCGTGGCCCTCAACCTCGACCCCGCCGAGTCGGACGTGCGCGCCGCCGACCCCGAGGAGGCTGCCGCGCGCATCGGCAAGGCGCTGGGGATCGAGGATGTGGCGGTGCTCTCGGGCCCCGCCGGAGAGGCGAACCTCACGCGCATGCTCCGCGCCGGGCAGGCCGGGCGCGAGCTGTGGGACGTGTTTCTGGCGCTGGCCCTCGCGCTCCTGGTCGCAGAGATGCTCGTGGCCCGCCATTGGACGCCGGAAGAGGCGTGACGCTTCGCGGGGGCTGGAGGAGCCGACTGCTGCACCTTCGACCTGAAACCTCCGCCCTGAAACCGCCAGCGCAACCATCGTGAGGTCGTCGCTGAGGTAGGGCAGGAGGCCGGCGAGGGCGCGCACGTCTTCGAAGGCGCCGGGCGAGGACCTCCTCGCATGGCGCGATCGCCCGCGCCACGCCGCAGCGACGGATGCCGCTCGGAAATGAGCGTCAGGCGTTGCCGCGCTGCTTTTCGAGATAGGCAGCAGCTTCGTCTTCGCTCTCGAAGACGGTCGCCTGGTCGTAGCCGCCAGCCGGCCAGTTGTCCAGCTCGTTGCCGCGACCCATGCGCACCGCGCCAGTCTCGGTGTCTTCCAGAACGACGAAGCGCGGCCCGTCGGGAAGTTCGCCGTCGAGGGCGTCGCTCATTTCCTGCGGCGAGGAATGCCGGCTGATCTCGCGGAAGCCGCCGCCGGGCGACTCGCTTTCCTCCGCCGGGGGGTGCAGGCTCATGCGGTAGCGCCCGGAGGCCGGGTCGCGCGAGAGACGATATTCGCCCAGATCGCCGGGGCTTTCGGAGGCGTCTTCGGAAGAGTCCCCGTGGGACGCCTCGTCGGCGTCATCGGCCACGCGCTCGGCGCGCGGGGTGGGATCGGGCGGCTGCTGCGCGCGCACGCTCGAGGTGAGCGGGTCGTCGGGGCCGTCGCCCGGGTGCGTGCCCTGAAGGGGAATGTCGTCGCCGGGAGGCATGAAATGGGCCCAGTCGAACAGAAGAGCAAGAATAGGCAGGTTCAAGGATAACGCCCGAGAGCCATCTCGTAAAGCACCGCCGGCCAGCAACCGTTCAGCCCGCGCAGAGCACAGTTCGGCAAAACCGCAGGCCCCGAGGCGCGCCCGAGCGTTGACACTTTCGCGCGCGGCGTCTATTTTCGCCGCTGCTTTGAGAGTTGCTTCCCCGCCCCGAGGCGCGGCCTGCTCTCGTTGCATTTCTTCTCGTCTCGTGCGGCCCGGGCGTTGCTACCGCGGGCGGCCCGTCTACGATGAGCATACGCACCTGCCGAGCCGGCCACGCGCTGGGCGCCCTGCTGGGGGCGGTGCTCGCGCTGCTGGCGACGGGGAGCGACGTGGCCCGCGCGCAGTTTGCCGAGGCCCCGACCGATCCGCGCGAGGTGCCGGCGGAGCAGACGGTCAATCTCTTCGCGCGGTGGGAAGGTACCCCGCCCGTGGACGGGCTCTACGCGGAGCTGCCGTCCGGCTGGCGCCTCGAAGGCGCGGCCGCCCTGCAGAGCGGCGGCGCGCGGCGCGCCCCGCTCACGGTGCGCCCGGCGGACGGCCGCGAGGACACGTACTTCATCGGCGCGGGGCGGACGCTTCAGGGACCGGTGGAGCTGGTGCTTCGCGTGCGTACTGGCAAGCGCCCGGGCCGCGTGGAGTGGGCGTTGCTCCCGTTCACCTACCGTGCCGAGCAACGCGAGCGCCGCCTGCGGGCGCATCGTCTGGAGCAGGAGGTAGTGGTCGAAGAAGAACGGGAGGCGGCGCCGGCCGGTGACGGGAACCGCGTGCTCTCCTTCCGGGGCGCCGAGGCGCCGCTGCTGCTGAGCCGCGCGCGGCTGCCCTCGCTCTCTACGCGCGCTCCCTTCACTGTGGGGACGTGGCTCAAGACGACTGGCCTCGGTGAGGTCGTGCTCTCCACCTGGGATGGGGCCGAAGAGCGCCCGTACCCGCTGGAGCTGGTCATCGGGGCGGGCGGGCGACTGCGCTACTACCGGGGCCGCCCACGCCGCCACGAGTCGATGGCCAGCGCGAAGCCCGTGGCCGACGGGACCTGGCACCATGTCGCCGTCACGCACGACCCCGAAGCCGGGCGCACGCGTCTGTACCTCGACGGGGTGGCGGTGGACTCGCTGCGCGGCACCGTCCCGCTGGAGCCGAGCCGCGAGCACGTCGCGCTGGGCGGGCGCCTCCCGCAGCGCCGGCCGGCCAGCCAACGGCCCGATACGACCGCCTCGCCGACGGGCGGCTTTACCGGGCAGCTCGATGAGGTGCGCCTCTGGCCGCAGGCGCGCGGCGCGCGTGCTGTGTGGCGCGCCATGCGTCAGCCCCGCCCTGCGACCGCGCCGGGCGCGCCGCTGGACGCCGGGGAGCCGGGTACGGCCGGGCTTTCCTTCGAGGGCGAGGCGTGGCCGCCCCCGCTCGTGGATGGCGACGTGCCGCCGGACGTGGAGCGCGTGCGCGCCGGGCTACCTTTTTCCTACGCTCCCATCACGAACCTGCGCGCACGCGAGGAAGAAGAAGAGCCGTCTGAGGAGGGCCAGCGCGGCGTCGCCGGGGCCGTGTCGCTTTCGTGGCAGGCGCCTGGGCGCGGCACCTTCGTCGTCGAGCGCTCGACCGACGGGGAGACCTTCCGCGAGGTGGGCCGCCGCGAGGCCCAGGACGGCCGCCGCCGCTACACGTTCACCGATGCGCAGGCCCCGGCCCGGGTCGTCTTCTATCGCGTCCGCCAGCAGTTTCCCGGGGGCACCGAGCGCGCCAGCGGCACGATCAAGGTGGGGCGGGGAGCGCCCCCCGACGAGCCGGAGCAGGGCGCCACGCTGGTGGGCAACTTTCCCAACCCGTTCAGCGAGGAGACGACCATCGCCTACCAGCTCCACGAGGGAGCGCGCGTACAGTTGGCGGTGTGGAACCTGACGGGCCAGCGCGTGGCCACGCTGCTGGACGAGCGCCAGAGCACCGGCCACAAAAAGGTAACGTTCCGCCCGCAGGACCTGGCGAGCGGCACGTATTTCGTGCGCTTGCGCGCTGGGGGGCAGACCTACACGCACAAGATGACGCTGGTGAAGTAGTGCTCGGAGACATGGGCGCCTGGGGGGTCTCGGCGCGTTGCCTCCAGCCCCCGCGGCCCGATCCGAACTTCCGCCTCGCCTTTTCTTACAAGCGCGCGGCTTTCACCCGTTCACTCTCAGCAACGTCACCCGCAGCATGGAATTGACGTACTTCGGCCACTCGACGTTTCAGATCGAGACGAAGGGCCAGACGATCCTCACCGACCCGTTCTTCACGGACAACCCGCACACCAACGTCGCGCCGGGCGACGTGAGCGCGGACGTGATCTTGCTGACGCACGCGCACTTCGACCACTGGGGCGACACGCCCGCCATTGCCGAGCGCACCGGGGCGCTGGTGATTTCCAACTTCGAGATCACCAACTACCTCACCCAGGAGCACGGCCACGAAAACGTGCAGCCGCTCAACGAGGGCGGCTCGATAAACTACGAATGGGGCACCATCGAGGCGACGCACGCGCGCCACACCTCCAGCTTCCCCGACGGCACCTACGGCGGCACGCCCAACGGCCACATCCTGCATGTGGAGGGCGCCTGCCTCTACAACACCGGCGATACGGCCCCCTTCGCCGAGATGGGGTGGATCGGCGAAGACCACGACGTGGACCTCGCGCTGATGCCCATCGGCGATTGCTTCACGCAGGGCATCGACAAGGCCGTCGATGCGGTCACGATGATCGACCCGGCACTGACGGTGCCGCTGCACTACGACACGTTCCCGCCCATCGAGGTAGACCTCGGCGACTGGCGCGCCGCGATGGACGCCGAGAACTACGACACGCGCGTCCTTGGCTTTGGCGAGACGATGGAGCTGTGACCTGAGCGCGGGGGCGTGAGAGCGCGGGGGCTCGGCTCTTGCGAGCGCAGCAACTCCTACGAGCGCAGCAACGCGCTGAAGCCGGCCTGCTCGAAGCCGCAGTCTGCCCGCGAGCGCTACGACGTGGCCAGTGTCGAGAAAGACGTCATTCGCCATCTGCCGCTCCTCCATGCATGAAGGCGCTCCTCGTACGTCTCCGAGTAGTCCGGGGGAAGGTCGAGCTCGGCGTCCCGCAGGATCCGGAACGACTCGTACAGCCTCTCGCTCTCCTCATCTGACGCTCGGCGCGGCGAAGGGCGGCTTCGCACGTCGTCGAGGTAGGAGGCGGCGCGCTCTTCCTGCTCGTCCTCGGGGAGCCGGTCGAGCTCGGCCTCCGGCTCGGCGATGAGCTTCTGGGTCGTGTCTGTCATGGCGAGGCGGGAGGCTTTCGCAGAGCGGCCTTTGAAAAGCAACGCGCAGGTCGAACGCTCGCGCGCCGGGCGGGCGGTTCGCAGACGCCGCTCACGCCGGCTCGCCGTTGCGGTGGCCGCCCTCCATCTCGTCGAGGTTCGCGCCCGCGAGGACCGGGTCGTCCACCGCCTCGTCGCGCTCGATGCGGCCGTCGCGCAGGTGGACGATGCGGCGCGCGTGGCCCGCGATGGGCGGCTCGTGGGTGACGACGATGATCGTGTTGCCACGCCGGTAGAGCGTCTCGAAGAGGCGCATGATGTCGTCGCCGGTTTCGGTGTCGAGGTTGCCGGTCGGCTCGTCAGCGAGGATGATGGATGGGCGCGAGACCAGCGCCCGCGCCACGGCCACGCGTTGGCGTTGCCCGCCGCTCAGCTCGTTGGGCTTGTGGCCCAGGCGCTCCCCGAGGCCTACCTCGCGCAGCACCTCCCGGGCGCGATCGCGGCGCTCCGAGCGCGCGACGCCGCCGTAGATCAAGGGCAGCTCGGCGTTTTGCACGCACGTCACGCGCGGCAGCAGGTTGAACGTCTGGAAGACGAACCCGATCTCACGGTTGCGCAACGCCGCGAGCTCGTCTTCGGTCATCCCGCCCACGTTCTCGCCGTTGAGAAAGTACGTCCCGCGGGTCGGCGTGTCCAAGCAGCCGAGCATGTTCATCATCGTGGACTTGCCCGAGCCGCTGGGCCCCATGATCGCAAGGTACTCGTTCTCTGCGATGTTCAGGCTCACCTCGTCGAGGGCGTGTACCTCTTCCGTGCCCATCTGGTAAACCTTCGAGACGCCCGTGATGTCGATCATCGAGCGGGGGCCGTTGGCAGCGGGCGCAGCGGCAGGTTCCATGCGGGTGGGGTTGAGGGTTGAAAGCGGAAGGTCAACGGTTCGTCGGGCCGCAACGCTGGGCCAACCGGAAGGAAAAACGTCAAACCTCCAGTCTTGGACGTTAGGCGGCGTGAGGCGCCCTACTCCGCCGCAGTGGTGGCCGGCCTGTCTTCTCCGCCGCCCTTGCCGCCGCCGGGGGTGCGCAGGGCCATGCCGGGGCGCAGCCCCTCGCGGATAGCGCGGTATGGCCCGGTGACGATAGTCTGGCCTTCCTCCAGCCCCGAGCGCACGTAGATGTGCGTCTGGTCGGAAATGCCGGTCTCGACCTCCGCCATGCGCGCCTCGCCCTCCTCGGCGAGAAAGACGACCTGGCGCAGGTCTTCCGCGCGCCCGCTGGAGCCGCCCTCGCCGCCGCTGCGCCCAGCGCGTTGCTTCAGCGCGTTGCCGCTCTCGCCGTCGGTGCTGTCCGGCCGGGGCTGTACGTCGTTGAAGTCGCGCACGGTCACGGCCCCGATGGGCACCGAGACCGCGTCGGTCACGGTCTCGGTGGAGATGTCGACCGTGGCGCTCATGCCCGGGCGGAAGGTGGGCATGCCCTGCGGCCCGAAGCGAGCCTCCCGCTGCTGCAAGCCCGCCCGGCCCGTGGCCGAGTCGGACGCCGAGCTGGGCGCGGCGTTGCCGGGCGCTGCCTGCTGGGGACGCTGGTTGTGCGGAGAGGTCAGGCGAATGGTGACAGGGAAGTTCGTCACCTGCTCCTGCGTGCCCTGGCCGCTCACGCGCGCCGAGTTGGCGATCTCGGTCACGATGCCCTCGAAGGAGCGGTCGGGATAGGCGTCCACCTCCACGGCTGCAGTGTCGCCGTTGGCCACGTTGACCACGTCGTTTTCGTTGACGTCCACCTCCACTTCCATCTGGTCGAGGCGCGCGATGCGCATCATTTCGGTGCCGGGCTGGCGGTCGGTGCCTACCACGCGCTCGCCCTCCTCCACGTTCAGGCGGCTCACGACCCCGCCAATGGGCGCGTAGATAGACGTCTGCTGCACTTGCTCGCGGGACTCCTGGAGGCGGGCCTGCGCCTGGTCGACGCTGTACCGCGCCGAGCGAAGCTGCGCGACGGCCTGCTCGTAGGCGGTCTCGGCGGTCTCGAACTCCTGGCGTGAGATCATTTCCTGCTCGAAGAGCTTTTTCTTCCGCTCGTACTCCTGGCGGGCCTGTGCCGAGTCGGCCTTCAGGCCCTGGAGGTCGGCCTGCGCCTGTTGCACGCCCGCGCGTCGCTGCTGCGTCTGCGCCACGTAGTCTTTGGCCTCGATCTGCGCTAAGAGCTCCCCGCGCTGCACACGCTCCCCCTCCTCGACGGGCAACGCGATGATCTCACCGGGCACGTCGGGGCTGATGGTAATCTCGCGCTCCGGCTGCACGCGCCCGAAGGCCGTGACTGTCTGCGTGATGTCGCGGCGCTGCACCTCGGTAGTCTCCACGCGCTTCCCTTCCTCGCCCCCGCCGAGCCAGCCCATCCACCAGGAGACGCCGAGGGCCAGAACGAGCACGACGGCCAGGCCCCCGGCGACTTTGAGAATGCGCTGCGTGGCGCTTTGCTGCTGGGCCATCGGTTGGGTTAGCGGGAGGGCAAAAGAGGAAAGAGGGGCACGACGTGCCGTGCCCGTGCGCGGGCCGAAGCGTCAAGGTTGAGGGGAGCTTCAACCCCGAACGTTCAACAGCCATACCGCGGGCTCAGGGCGCGAGTGGGGACTCGGGGTCGAGCGTGCCGGTGATGTAGTCGATGTTCTCCCGTTGCAGAAGCAGGTCGAACTGCGCGTTGACCAGCGCGGTGCGCGCGTCGGCGAGAGCGGCGTTGGCCTCGGCGAGCTCCACGTAGGTGGCCGCGCCGAGGCGGTAACGCTGCTGAGCGGCCTCCTGCGCCTGGCGCGCGGCCTCGAGCTGCTTGCGGGCCACCTCCAGGGAGGTGCGCGCGTCGCGGTAGCTCACCAGCGCTTGGCGCGCCTCCACGGCGATGTTCTGGCGCAGGAGCTCTTTCTGGAAACGAGTGCTTTCGAGCTGCACCTGCGCCTGCTCGATCTCGTAACTGCGCTGAAAACGGTCGAAGAGCGGGTAGCTAAAGCTGAGGCTGATGCTGCCGCCGCGCCGCGCGTCGAGCTGTTCGAAGAAGCTGGTCCGCTCGAAGTCCGGCTGCTGGCCGGTGCCGGGCACCGGGATCTCGACGGGGGCGCCGCCCCCCTCGGGCGTGATCTGGACCGTCTCGGGAGGGGCGCCGGTGCCCTCGATGGGGCGCTGGGAGAGGCTGTAGTAGCTGCTGCCGTAGCTGGCTGAGAGGCGGAGGCTGGGCCACCAGCTGGCGCGGGCGGCGCGCACGCTCTGCTCCTCGGCATTGATGGAAGCGCGCTGGGCGCGCAGGTCGGGGCGCTCCTGGTAGGCGGTGGCCAGCAGGTCCTCCAGGCGGTACCGCCGGGGCGCCTGCGCGCCAGTGCCCGACGTGTCGAGGCGACTGCGCAGCCCCTCGGTCGCAAAGGTGTAGTCCCCGAACGGGTCGAGCACCAGCAGGCGCACCAGCTCGGTTTTGGAGATGCGCGCGTCACGCCGCGCCTGCAGGAGCTGCTGCCGCGCCGAGGCTACGTCGGCCTGAAGCTGGTAGATCGCCGAGGGGGCCCGCTCGCCCACCTCGATCTGTGCGCGCGTCTGGTCGAGCTGGTCCTGGCGAAGCTGGAGCTGCTCCTGGCGCACCTCCACGAGCGCGCGGTTCTGCGCCAGCCCAATGTAGCGCTCGAGCACCTGGTAGACGACGTCCTGGCGCGTGCGCCGCAGCGTGTTGCCGGCCGCCTCGGTGCGGGCCTGCGCTCGGTCGAGCGTGGCGTCGCGCCGAAAGCCGTCGAAGAGCAGAAGGTTGGAAGAGGCCCCAAAATTGGCCGAGTTCGACGTCTGGCTAATGATTCCGCCCTCGCTCTGGCTAAAGTTGCGCCCGAAGTCGCGGCTGCCGCCGACCGAGACGTTGAGGTTGGGGTAGTACTCCGCCCGGTTCTGGTCCACGCTGATCGACCGCGTAGCCACATCGTTGCGCGCCTGGCGAAGCCGGTAGTTGCGCTCCAGAGCCATGCGAATGGCGTCTTCGTAGGTGATGGCCTCGCTGGTGTCGGGGGGCGCGGCGTCGCCGGTCTCGCCCGGGGACGGCGGGGGCGCCTCCATCTCGTTCTGCTGCTGTTGCTGCTGGGCATGAGCGGGGAACTCTCCTCCCAGCAGCGTGGCGGCAACGAGAAAACCGAGACAGCGAAGAAACCGAAGAGGCGGCATGGCAGAAAGGAGAGCCCGAGACGTCGAGAAGAGAGGCGGA
The DNA here is from genome assembly GCA_003022535.1 of Bacteroidetes bacterium QS_9_68_14. Classification (GTDB taxonomy): domain Bacteria; phylum Bacteroidota; class Rhodothermia; order Rhodothermales; family Salinibacteraceae; genus QS-8-64-10. Next base: position 17,857 of record PXTT01000019.1, on the reverse strand, counting down.
AGCGAAAAGCGTAATGGGCCGCGTACCGGGCGCCTACTTCCTTCTGAAGACGCACCCGGGTTGGACGAGAGCCTGAGCTGGACGAAAGGCGCTGCTGGATCGTTACGCGGTGCCGCTACGGGGCAGGGAAGGGCGTCGCGGCGGCCGCGAACACGACGCGAAGAGCGGAGGGGGAGGGATTCGAACCCCCGGTGCCTCTCGGCACGCCGGTTTTCAAGACCGGTGCATTCGACCAGGCTCTGCCACCCCTCCGGGGCGGTGGCGCCACGCCGAATCCCGAAGGGCGTACTTCGGCGTGGCTAGGCACAAAGACGTGGGAGAACGTACGCCCCGCCTTCGCGGGCGGGTTCCCCCGGCGCGCACCGATCGCACGCTCGCGCGGTGAGTCGCACGTCGCGCGCGCTGGCGACAACGTGAGGCCTCGCCCGCCCGCGGAGGCGCGGGGTCCTTGCGTTTCCGCGCCTCGGCTCGCGCGAGTCCGCTGTCGCCGGAGGGCCGCGCAAGCTGGTGAGGGAAGGAGGATTACGTTTTCACGGCAGCGCTTTCGTTTCTACGCTCCCGGCGCGCCGCCAGAAAACGAAAACGGATACACAGGTCGCCTGCGGAGCAACGGAGCGATGCGGTACATCCTTTGCCGTCTGGCAGGGCGCGCCTGCGACGCCGGGGGCGAGCGCCACGCCCTGCTTCTGGCGGGGGCCTTCGGCGCAAACCGTCTTTGAATGCTCAACCTTCCGTTCGTTCGTGCCGGACCGCCCCCCGCCCCCGAGGAGCACGCAGGTGCCTGCCCAGCCGCAGACGGCCTCAGAGGGCGATGGCGGCGCCCCCGAGGCGTCTTCATCCGGGCAACCGGCCACGCTTCTCGCCCCCGAGCAGGACGACCCGCTGGCGTTCGGAGCTGAGGTCACGATTGCCTACCGCGTGGAAGAGACCGGGCGCGTGTGCCTCCGCGTCTACGATCTGATGGGACGCCACGTCGAGACGCTGGTGGACGCGCGGCTCACGCCCGACACCTATGCCGTGACCTTCGACGCGCGGACGCTGGGCTGCGGCACCTACCTGTACCGGCTGGAAACATCCGCCGGCGTCGAGACGCGCCGCATGACGCTCATCAAGCAAGACGCGAATCCCGGCGCGTAGCAGGCGTGGCCTGCCGCCCGGGGCCGTCTCGACAGGTGTTTTTGAGCAACGCACGGGACGTTTGGCAACGCGTCGGCGCCCTGAAAACCATTCGCCACCTACCATGCTCATTTTTTCGGAAGCCACGCCGCCTCCGTCCCGGCAAGCAGCAGCCATGAACAAACATTGCCGTTCGAGACCGCACCGAGGCGTGGCCGCCTGGGAGCGCCGTGTCCCGAAACCCCGCCGGCCTGCCGAGCGTGCGCGCTCCTGTCATGCCCGACGCTCCCGACGACCGCCACGCCCCCGACCGCTCGGCGCTCGAAGCGCTGGTGGGGCGTGCCGTCGAGGAGCCGGCGCTCTACGCCGAGGCGCTCACGCACCGCTCGCTCACGCGCGGGCCGCAGCAGCAGGCGGCCGGTCCCGGCGGCGACCCCGCCCCCGCACGCTCGAATGAGCGCCTGGAGTTCTTGGGCGACGCCCTGTTAGGCGCCGAAGTCGCCGAGGCGCTCTTCCACCGCTTTCCCGATAAGAGCGAGGGTGCGCTCTCGCGTTTGCGGGCCCGCATGGTCAGCGAGCAGGCCTTGGCCCGCTGCGCCGAGCGCCTGGGGCTGGGCCCGCACCTACGCATGAGTGAGAACGCCGACCGCTCAGGCGCGCGCCATAGCCAGGCCGTCCTGGCCGACGCCTTCGAGGCGCTCGTCGGGGCCGTCTACCTCGACCTCGAGGCCGGCGCAGCGCGCTCCCTCGTCCGAAAAGAAGTGCTCGCCCCCACCGACGTGGACGCCCTCGCCCAGTCGCTGGCCGATGGTGGCCCGAACTACAAGAGCCGCCTGCAGGAGCACGTGCAGGCGCGTCGCCCTGTGCATCCGGCTTACCGCGTGGCTGCGCGCGAAGGCCCGCCGCACGACCGCACCTTCACCGTCGAGGCGCTCGTAGAAGGCGAGGTACAGGGCACCGGCACGGCCGCCAGCAAAAAAGAGGCAGAGCAACGCGCGGCCCGCGAGGCCCTCGAAGCGTTGCGCGAGTAGCGCGAGGCCCGCGGCGCTCCCACAGGCTCTGCCAGGCCGCGCTCACTGCGCGGCGTGCTCGGCGCGTTGCGCCACGCGTCCGGCCCAGCGCCCGAAGACGCGGCGGCCGATCTGCTGCGTGGCCGGCAGGTGCGCGGCGGCCCCCTCCCGCACGGTCGCCGCGTCGAGGTCGTTCGCCGCCAGTTCGCCCGCGAAGGCCACGGTCATGCTCTGCACGATCCCCGGCGTGACTTCGAGGTGGAAGAGCAGCCCGTAAGCGCCGCGCTCGGGCGCCCCGTAGCGGAAGGCTTGGCAGTCGGTCTGGGCGCTCCATGCGAGGCGCTCGCAGCCGGCCGGGAGCGCGAAGGCGTCGCCGTGCCAGTGGAAGGCCGTGAAGCGCCGCGGCACGCCTGCGAAGAGCGGGTCCTCGGCCCCCGCGTCGGTGAGGGCCACGCCGCCCCAGCCGATTTCCTGCTGCGGGGCTGGCGTCACGTCGGCGCCCAGGACGCGCGCGATCAGCTGGCTGCCCAGGCAGACGCCCAGCACCGGGACGCCGCTGCGCAGGGCCTCTTCGATCAGCGCCAGCTCGGCGCGCAGGGGAGGGTACCGGTCGAGGTCGCCCGCACTCATCGGCCCGCCCATCACGACGAGACCGGTGGCGCTCCCGAGCGAGCCGGGCACCGCGTCGCCGGCGAAGGGCCGCACCGTGCGGGTGGGCTGCCCGCGCCCGGCCAGCGCCTCGCCGATGAGGCCGGGCGGCTCGGCGGCCACGTGCTGGAGAATGAGAACGTCGGCGGGGCGTGAGGGCACGAGAGCGTGGGAGGGCAGGTAGCGTGGCTGTTCGGGCGAACGCCCTCTCCCCCTCTACGAAGACTGGCTCGCTCACGCCCCCGCGGGGGCCGCGGCGTTGCCCGCTTCTTCCACGAAGCGTTGCCATTCGTGCCACAGCGGGCGGCCTGCGCCGCTGCCGCTGCGCTCGGGCGCGTGGCGAATCGCGCCGGTGACGTAGGTTTTGGCGCGCTCGGCAGCTTCGCGCAGAGCGTGCCCTTCGGCGAGGCCCGCCGCCAGTGCCGCGCTGAAGGCATCGCCGGCCCCGCGCACGGTGCGCGGGACCCGCTCGGCCTCGAGCCAGGCCTTCCCGTCCGCGTCGAGGAGCAGGTCGACGGCTGGCTCGCCCGCCCCGAGGTGCCCGCCGGTGACGACGACCGCTTCCGCGCCGAGGTCGAGGATCTTTTCGGCGGCCTGGCGCATCGCCCGGCGGGAGCGCACGTCGCGGCCCGTGAGGCGCTCAGCCTCCGGCAGGCTCGGCGTGGCCACCGTCGCCAGCGGAAGCAGCGCCTCGCGCATCGCCCCTTCCGCCCCGTCGGAGAGGAGGCGCTCCCCCGCGCGGGTCGTCATCACCGGGTCTACAACGAAGGGCGTCTGCGCGTCTTTCCCCCACCCGTGCTCCCGAGCCGCCCGGGCTACGGTGCGGATGATCGCTTGGCTGAAGAGCATGCCGGTCTTCACCCCCGTCGGGGCGACGTCGCCGGCCACGCGGTCGATCTGGTGGCGCACGAAGGCCGGCTCGAGCGCGCGCACCTCGTCCACGCCGCTGCGCGTGGTGCAATCGGTGGCCACGGTGAGCGCGCCCATGCCGTAGGCGCCCGCCGCAGCGAAGGTCTTTAGGTCCGCCTGCATCCCGGCCCCGCCGCTGGGGTCGCTCCCGGCGATGGTGAGACAGGGCGGCGCGCCGGTAGCGCGTGGCGGGTCGGGGGCGTCGAGAGCGGGCATATTTGCGGGTCGTGGGGGTTTTGGATGGTAGATGGTGGATGGTGCTCGAAGCGTGTCCGCTCCATCGAATAAGCCTTTCCCACGCCAAAATTCCCCAACGCCCCAACACCATTTTGGCAGAACCGCCGCCCGACCGCCTCGTTCAGGCGCCCGTAGTTTTTCTTCCGTATTCTACCCGCTGTCGCCGATGCCTACTGACCTGCAACGCGATCCCGCGACCGGCCACCGAGTTGCCCGCCCCACCGCGCCGCCCAGTGGCTCGCTCGCGCACCCGGATCAGTTCACGCCGCGCCACGTCGGCCCCTCGCCCGAGGAGGTCGAGGCCATGCTGGGCGAGCTCGACGCCGACTCGCTGGGCGCGCTCGTCGACGAGGCCGTGCCCGCGGCCATTCGCACCGAGCGTCCGCTGGAGTTGCCCGAGGCGCTCACCGAGAGCGACCTGCTGGAGCAGGCCCGCGCGCTGGGGGAAGAGAACGAGGAAGCGCGCTCATTTATCGGCATGGGCTATCACCCGACGGTGACGCCGCCGGTCATCCAGCGCGACATTCTGGAAAACCCGTCCTGGTACACGCAGTACACCCCCTACCAGGCCGAGATCGCGCAGGGGCGGCTGCAGGCGCTTCTCAACTTCCAGACCGTTACCATCGACCTGACGGGGCTGGAGATCGCCAATGCGAGCCTGCTGGATGAGGCCACTGCCGCGGCCGAGGCGATGATGATGCTCGACCGCTCGCGCAAGGCGAAGGGTGACCTCTTTTTCGTCGATGAAGACTGCCACCCGCAGACCATCGAGGTGGTGAAAGGCCGCGCCGAGCCCATCGGCGTGGAGGTCGTCGTCGGCGACGTCCGCGACTTCGACTTCGGCGAAGAGGCGTTTGGCGCGCTCGTGCGGTACCCGACCACCGACGGCGCGGTGCGCGATTACGAAGGCCTCTGCGAAAGCGCTCACGAAAACGACGCCTTCGTCGCCTGCGCGGCGGACCTGATGGCGCTCACGTTGCTCGAAGCGCCCGGCGAGTGGGGCGCGGACGTGTGCGTCGGCTCCTCGCAGCGCTTCGGCGTGCCGATGGGCTACGGCGGCCCGCACGCAGCCTTCTTCGCATGCCGCGAGCAGTTCAAGCGCCAGGTGCCCGGTCGCATGATCGGCGTCTCGAAAGACGCGGACGGCGAGCGCGCGCTTCGCATGGCGCTTCAGACGCGCGAGCAGCACATCCGCCGGGGGCGCGCCACGTCGAACATCTGCACCGCGCAGGTCCTCCTCGCCGTGATGGCCGGCATGTACGCCGTCTATCACGGGCCCGAGGGGCTCCGAGAAATCGCCGGGCGCATCCATCGCCTCACGCGCATCTTGGCAGAGGGCCTGCAAAAGCTGGGCGTGGCCGTGCGCCACGACGACTACTTCGACACGCTGCGCCTCGACCTTCCGGAGGACACGCGCACTGACGACCTGCGCGAGCGTGCCGAGCAGGAAAACCTCAACCTGCGTTACTACAACGATGGCTCCGTCGGCATCGCGCTTGACGAGCAGGCGGGTCCCGCAGAGGTGGACATGTTGCTGGAGCTCTTCGCGTCGGAGGTCTCGCAGAACGGCCACGCGCTGCGCACGGACAACCTCGCCGAGGACGTGCCGGGCGGCTACGACGGAAGCCAGCCGCGCGAGACGGATTTCCTGACGCACCCCGTCTTCCACGAACACCAGTCGGAGACGGAGATGATGCGCTACATCCACGCGCTCAGCGAAAAAGACCTCTCGCTGACGCACTCGATGATCCCGCTGGGGTCGTGCACGATGAAGCTCAACCCGACGGCCGCGCTCATGCCCATCACGATGCCGGCGTTCGCGGGGCAACACCCCTTCGCGCCTGCCGATCAGAACGACGGCTACCACACCGTCATCGAAGAATTGAGCGACGCGCTCGCCGAGATCACCGGCCTGCCGGGCGTCTCCCTTCAGCCCAACAGCGGGGCGAGCGGCGAATACACGGGCCTCCTGATGATTCGCGCCTACCACCGCGCCAACGGCGACGAGGACCGCAACACGTGCCTCATCCCCGAGAGCGCGCACGGGACCAACCCCGCCAGCGCTTCGATGGTTGGGATGAATGTGGTGACGGTAGACTGCGACGAGCAGGGCAACATCGATGTGGACGACCTGCGCGAGAAAGCGGAAGAACACGCCGACGCCCTCGCCGCGCTGATGGTGACGTATCCCTCCACGCACGGCGTCTTCGAAGAGGACATCCTCGACATCACCGAGGTGATCCACGAGCACGGCGGCCAGGTCTACATGGATGGGGCCAACATGAACGCGCAGGTGGGCCTCTGCCGCCCGGGCGAGTACGGCATCGACGTGTGCCACCTCAACCTGCACAAGACGTTCAGCATCCCGCACGGCGGCGGCGGGCCGGGCGTCGGGCCGATCTGCGCGAAAGACCACCTCGCGCCGTTCCTGCCGGGACACTCGCTCGACGACAGCGTCGGTGGCAGCAACGCGATTCCCGCTGTCTCGGCGGCTCCGCACGGCAGCGCGCTGATCCTGCTCATCTCGTGGGCCTACATCAAGATGCTGGGCCCCGAGGGCCTCACCGCTTCGAGCGAGGCGGCCATCCTGAGCGCCAACTACCTCAAGGAGCGCCTCGCCGAGCACTACGACATCGTCTACACGGGCCGTGAGGGCCGCGTGGCTCACGAGTTCATTCTCGACCTGCGCCCCTTCCGAGAAGGAATCGAGGTCAGCGAGCAAGACGTGGCCAAGCGCCTGATGGACTACGGCTTCCACGCGCCCACGATGAGCTGGCCGGTGGTCGGCACGCTGATGGTCGAGCCCACCGAGAGCGAGTCGAAGGCCGAGCTGGACCGCTTCATCGAGGCGATGGCGGGGATCCGCGAGGAGCTGGCGGCCGTCGAGGACGGCCATGCCGACTCGGGCGACAACGTGCTGACGAACGCCCCGCACCCCGCCGAGCTCGTCTGCGCCGACGAGTGGGCGCAGCCTTACGGGCGCGAGAAGGCCGCCTACCCGGCCCCGTTCGTGCGCGAGCGCAAGTTCTGGCCATGCGTGCGCCGCGTGAACGACGCCTACGGCGACCGCAACTTGGTCTGCGCCTGCCCGCCGGTGGAGGCGTACAGCGAGAACGGCCATGCCCAGAACGGCGAGGCATGAGCCACGCGCTATCCCCGACGCACTTTCTTGCGGACTGAAGAACTGCCGCCTACGGTCCGTCGTCTGCCGTCCGAATCCGCACGGATTCGCTCACACGTCCCACGTCAGGATGTCCCGCTCGCTTTTCTCGGCGCCCTCCCAGTCCTCGGCGTCTTCGGGAATCTCGCCGATCTCGGTGATGTTGTAGCCCATCTCGCGCCACTGGTTGGCCAGGTACTCGTTCCACTGGATGTAGTGGCTCCACTTCTCGGGCAGCTCGTCGTCGGGGTAGATCGCCTCGACGGGGCACACGGGCACGCAGGCGTTGCAGTCGATGCACTCCTCCGGCTGAATGGCCAGGAAGTTGGGCCCTTCGTAGAAGCAATCCACGGGGCAGACCTCGACGCAATCCTGGTATTTGCAGCCGATGCACGGCTCGGCGACGACGTACGGCATTCCGTTCGCGGGAAGGGGGAGAGAAGGGAAACAGGGCGTGGCCAAGATACGAGGGCGACGGGGCGATACTAAGCCGACAGCCGGCGGTCGCGTTCCGCGATGCGCGTGGCGAGCGTTCGGGGCCCACGCCCTTCACGAAATCTCACACTTACAGCACACTTACAGAAGGCTGTCGGGAAACCGGCGTTACGCAGAGGCGATTGCAACGGGCGAGCGCAATCCACTCACAACGTGCCCCCGAGGAGGTTTCTATGCCAGAGAGAGACCAGCAAGACGAAGGACTCAAAGAGGAAGCCAAAGGCCGCGCCAAACAGGCCGCCGGCGCCCTCAGCAGGGACGACGAAATGAAGCGCGAGGGAGAGGCCGAGCAGAAAAAAGGCGAGGCCAAGCAGAAGCTTCACGACGCCAAAGAGAAGACGAGGGGCGACGACGACAATGAGGAGTAACGCCACCTCGCCCCGGCCCACCCGCCGCGGAACCCGCCGTGCCGGCACGCTTTCCACCTCTCCCGTCCAACCAATCATCCCCACCTGACTCACTGCTTGCACAGTCTTCGCCTCGGCACGCCATCGCGGCGGCCGGGGCGTTGCTGTATCGTGGGTGCTGAAAGTCGGAGGGGGACGTTGAGAGTTTTTCGGCGGCCCGCGAACACTCGACGCTCAGCCGAACAAGTCTTCTTCCTCCGGCGGCGTGAGGTCGAAGTGGTGATAAGCGCGCCTCAGGGCGATGCGCCCGCGCGGCGTGCGCTCCATGAAGCCTTCCTGGATGAGGTACGGCTCGTAGACCTCCTCAATGGTCCCGGCATTCTCGCCGACCGAGACGGAGAGGTTGTTCAGCCCCGTCGGGCCGCCGCCGAAGTTCTCGATCAGCGTCAGCAGGATGCGGGTGTCCATGTCGTCGAGGCCCTCCTCGTCCACGTCGAGGGCGCCGAGGGCGTGGTCGGCGATGTCTTCGGTGATGACGCCTTCGCCTTCCACCTCGGCGAAGTCGCGCGTGCGGCGCAGCAGGCGATTGGCCACGCGGGGCGTCCCGCGGCTGCGGCGCGCGACCTCGAAGGCCCCGTCGTCAGTGATCTCGATGCTCAAGATGCCGGCGGAGCGCTCGACGATCTCTTGCAGCACCTCGGCCGGGTAGTAGTCAAAGCGCAGGTCGATCCCGAACCGCGCGCGGAGCGGGGCCGTGAGCAGCCCCTTGCGCGTGGTCGCGCCCACGAGCGTGAAGGGTTTGAGCTTGACCTGCACAGTGCGCGAGCTGGGCCCGCTGTCGATGAGGATGTCGATGCGGTAGTCCTCCATCGCCGAGTAGAGGTACTCCTCGACGACCGAGGCGAGCCGGTGAATCTCGTCGATGAAGAGCACGTCGCCCTCCTCGAGGTTCGTCAGGACGCCGGAGAGGGAGGCGGGCTTCTCCAGCACCGGGCCGCTGGTCGTGACAATCTTCGCGCCCATCTCCTCGGCGGTGATGTGGGCCAGCGTGGTGTTGTGGTTGTAAAACCCATTTGCCACGAACGAGTGCGTGCCCGGCACGACGAAGTCGAACGTTTCGGCCTCGTCCTCCTCGACCTCGGCCACCGCGTCCCAGAGCACGTGCGGGTCGGTCAGCGCCTGAATCGTTTCGTACTCCGGCTCTCTGCGCACCCTGTCGGGAAGCAGGTCCAAGTACTTTTTGATCTGCTGTCGTGAGGGGACGCGGTCGCCCCGCTTCACGTGGCTGAACGTCTTGTGGACGGCGCGCGAATGCGGGGTCGTTTTGTCGAGGAGCGCAGCGAGCGGCCCATTGGCACCGGGCACGAGACCGCATCGACTCCAGCCACGCTCCTTCTGGCGAAGGGCTTCTCGCCGGGCGTACTTGCGCTCCAAGCGAAAGCCTACCTCCTCGTAGAACCGCAGGGCGTCACGCCCGCCGACGTAGAGCACCTGAAAAAGCGTTCCGGCGCGTTCCTTCGTGCTGCGGTAAGCGACGATGCCGAGGTTCGCCAGCACGAGCTGCACCTGCCGGGCCAACGCTTCGGAGCGTGTGCCCAGCTCCACGCCGTCTTCCCGCGCATGGCCGTCGGCGTCGAAGAGGCCCTGAAGAAAGCCGACGACCACCGCCCGCGGGCTGGTCAACACGGCCGAAGGGATTTCCTTCTCCCACGCACCGGCGGCTTCGCTTCCCAGCCGCAGGCAGGCCTTGCCCTGATTTTGGCTAAAGCGTAGCTTGGCGGTCCGGTCGCCACACGTTTGCACCGCCGGCGCCTTGCCGAACGCCTCTCGGCTCACGCGCCGCAGTTCTTCCTGCATGGCGGCTTCGTCGCAGGTAATGGTGAAGGCGGGCGCGTTCGCCCCGCGCTCCCAGTTCCCGTCCCCGACCAGCACGCCAAGGAGGTAGGCCAAGTCCGCGTCGAGCGTTAGTGAGCGGCGGCCGTCGTTCAATCTGGTAAAGCCGGAGGCTACCCGATCCCATGGCTGGGCGACCGTTGCCACGGCGTTGCCGTCTGCGAGGGGCAGGCCGAGGCGGTGGGCCGTCTGCTCCGGCGTGGGCGAAGCGGTGATCTCTTGCATCGCGCAGTACGCCGAGCGCAACTCTACGGCCGCCGGCGGACGATCCAGCGCATCGGCCAGTGCCGCGTGCAACCGCCCGACGCGCGCTTCCATGCGATGGCGGCGGTCGGCAGGCGCATCCGGCGTCCAGAACGTGCGGTGGACGTCGTCCGCCCACAATTCCGTACCGCGCCCGATGGCCACGGGGTCGCCCGCCTCGAGCTGGTCGAGCCGCCTCCACTGCGGCCCCTGCGGCGTGGCCACGCGCACCGGATGCTGCGGCGTCCCTTCGAGGACGAAGCCAGAGCGCGTCGTGACGCGGCGCGTGGACGTGCGTCCGCTGGCGTAGACGTGCGAGGTCTTCTCCAGTCCTTCTGTGCCGAACACCTCCGCTTCGAGCGGGCAGCTCGTGCCCGGCTTTAGGTCGTTCGGAATCAGTTCACGGAAGGGCACGAGCCCCTGCCCAGTGAGCACGAGGCTGTCGGGCGTGATGCACTTGCCCAGCCCCGGCGGCCCGAACAGCAACGTGTGGTCGAGCGCGTCGCCGCGCTGCAGGGCGGCGGTCATGAAGACGCGCAGGTTCTCCTTGATCTTCGGCTGGCCCACAAAGCCCTCCAGGCGCGAGGGGCGCAAGGTCGTTTCGAGCGCTTCTTCCTCGGCCCCGGCGTCGGGAGAGAGCACGTCGGAGGAGGCGTCGTCGTCAGGCGGGAGGGGGGCGTCGTCGGCCATGCGGGAGCGGCGTTGCTGCATTGCTACGTTGCCGGAAAGGTACGACCGGGCCGCCGCGTTGTGCCGTGTGGCCGCGGCCGTAAGCGGGGAGTGGCAAATGGTTCTCCGGGGGCCGGCGGCGGTAGCCGCGGGAAAACCGTCCCCCACCAGGCGAGCAGCAGCGAGCGCGCCGTCCGCGATCCGCAAAAGCCCGCCGCCAGCAAGATGCTTGCCAAACAATTGGTTCGGCGGCAGGTTTAGAAGCGCGCCCGGTTTCTTCACCTCTCCTCTGCCGGGCGCGCGTCGCCGCCGTTCTGGAAGCCTCCTTACCGCTTGCCCTATGCTCAACCTCAAGCAGGAGCAAAAGCTCAAGCAGAAGCTCAGTCCGCAGCAGATCCAGTACATCAAGCTGCTGCAACTCAACACGCTCGATCTCGAGCAACGCATCAAGGATGAGATGGAGGCCAACCCGCTTCTGGAGGAGGGCCTGACCGAAGAGGAGCGCGAGGAAGAAGAGGGCCTGACCGAGGAGGAGCGCCTCGAAGACGAGCGCGAGCACGAACTCGACGCCGAGACCGAGAGCGAGGTCGAAATCGACGAGGACGAGGAGTTCGACTGGGAGGACCTGCTGAACTCCAGCGAGGACCTCTACGGCTACAAGGCCAACGTCGATGGCGGCGGCGGGGGCGAGGACGACGACCGCGAGAAGCCGATGCGCGCGACCTCCACTATCGCCGAGGACCTGCGCGACCAGCTTACTTTCTCGAACCTCAGCGAGGAGGACGAGCTGATCGCCGACCAGATCATCGGCTCCATCGACGAGGACGGCTACCTGCGCCGGCCCATCGAGTCGATCATCGACGACGTGCTCTTCAACCACGGGACGGAGCTGGACGAAGACGACGTCGAGCGCGTCCTGCGGCAGATCCAGCAGCTCGACCCCATCGGCATCGCCGCGCGCGACCTCCAGGAGTGCCTGCTTCTGCAGCTGGAGCACCTGCCGGAGGACACCACCGGGCGCGGCGTGGCCATGGAGATGCTGCGCGAGCATTACGAGGCGTTCACCATGAAGCATTTTGGCAAGCTCGCCAAGCGCCTCGGCGTCAGTGACGCGGAGCTCAAAGAAGCCTTCGACTTGGTCAAGCAGCGGCTCGACCCCAAGCCGGGCGAAGGTTCGTTCACCGCGCAGGAAAACTACATCACGCCGGACTTCACGGTGCGCTGGGTGGACGGGGAGTTCGTCATCTTGCTTAACGGGCGCAACGCGCCGAAGCTGCACATCTCTAAGCAGTACCGCCAGATGCTCGAAGAGCTCTCGGCCGAGCAAAAGAAGCGCAAGAAAGAAAACGGCCAGTCCGGCGCCACGCCCGCCGCCGATGATACGCCTGACGTGGCCGGCACTGGCGCCTCTTCGGCCGCCGAGCCGGGCGAAAACAGCGCTCCCGGCAACGCGCCCACGGGCGGCGGCCCGCCGACCCAAGGAGGCGTAGACGAGGAAACACGCGACTTTCTAAAAGACAAGTTCGACTCCGCGCGCTGGTTCATCAACTCCATCAACCAGCGCCGCCACACCATGACGATGGTCATGGACGCCATCGTGCAGGAGCAGGAGGCGTTCTTCAAGCAGGGGCCGGGCAACCTCAAGCCCATGATTTTGGAAGACATCGCCGAGATCATCGAGATGGACATCTCCACGGTCAGCCGCGTGGTCAACGGCAAGTACGTCCAGACCGAATGGGGCGTCTACGAGCTCAAATACTTCTTTTCGGAGGGCCTCGAAACCGAGAGCGGCGAAGAGGTCTCCAACAAGGAGGTGAAGGCCATCCTCCAGCAGATCGTCGACGACGAGGACAAGACCAGTCCTTTGAGCGATTCGAAGCTGGCCGACCGGCTCTCGGAGCGAGGGTTTAAAATCGCGCGGCGCACCGTCTCGAAGTATCGCAAGCAGCTTTCGATCCCCGTCGCGCGGCTGCGCAAGCAGATCGTGGTGGAGGAAGAAAACGGCGAGGAGGAGGGGGAGTAGACAATCGAGCAGCGATGCGGCCTCGCCCGCCTCGGCGCGGCCCTTCCCCAACGTTGCGCGCGCTCCCTCCTCCTTTTGCGCCACGACGACGCGCCGGCGACACGCCCGGGAAGCTCAGCGCCACGCAGGCTGCCTACGGGCGCGTGCATCCTGCGCCGCCGCTGTGCATACAAACGCGCGCAGCGGCTTCACTTTCCTCCTGAGCAACGCTCCTCCGCCATGCCTGCGCCGACCGCTTCCTCGACTGTTGCCGAATCGCCTTCGCACGGCGACGGCCGCGCGTTGCTCGACGCCCTCCAGCCGGCCTTCGACGGCCTCGACGCCGAGTACGAGCTGGCCACCGGCGAGCAAAAACGCCGCACCTACCTCGACAGCGCGGCCTCGAACCTGCGCCTGCGTCCCGCCGCGCGCGTGATGCGCGAGGCCCTGGGCCACTACGCCAACACGCACTCGAAGCTGCACTTCGGCGCGCACGTCATGACGCGCGCCTACGAGGAGGCCCACGAGGCCGTGCTCGACTTCGTCGGTGCCGACCCCGAGCAGTACACGGCCGTCTTCTGCGGCCACGGCGTCACGGCGGGCCTCAACCGCATGGCGCGCCAGCTCCTGCCCGCGCCCGGCGAGCGTGGCGACTCGCAGCGTGGCGAGAGCGCCCGCGATGTGGTCATCACTTCCGTGATGGAGCATCACGCCAACGACCTGCCGCACCGCAAGCACGCCCGCGAGGTCGTCCACGTCCCCCTCGAGACCGACCCGGACGGGCAGGCCGGGCGCGTGGACGTGCAGGCGCTCGAAGAGGCGATTGCCGAGCACGCCGGCCGGCTCGCGTACGTGGCCCTCACCTCCGCCTCGAACGTGACGGGCGTGGCCAACCCGGTGCGCCGGGTCGCCCGCCTGGCGCACGAAGCTGGCGCGCGGGTCGTGGTAGACGCCGCCCAGAGTGCCGCGCACATGCCCATTCCCATCTGGGACGCAGACACCGGCCACGCCCTCGACGTGGTCTGCCTGAGCGGGCACAAGATCTACGCGCCCGGCAGCCCCGGCATCATCGTGGCGCGCAAAGAGCTCTTCGAAGAGCGCGAACCACAGGAGGTGGGCGGCGGCATCGTCAGCCGCGTGGAGACGGGGAGCTACGAGATCACCGACCGCCTGCCCGAGCGCGAGGAGGCGGGCACGCCCAACCTGCCGGGCGCCTTCCTGCTGGCGGCCACGCTGCGCATCCTTCAGCGCGTGGGCATGGACACTGTCGCCGCTCACGAGCGCGAATTGACGCAACGCGCCCTCACGCGCTTTTCCGGGATCGACGGCCTCACCCTCTACGGCTCGCCCGACCTGAGCGAGGTGGAGCGCATCGGCGTGATGACGTTCAACCTCGACGCGCTCCCGCACGGCCTCGTGGCCGCGGCCCTGAACGACTACTTCGGCATTGCCATGCGCAACGAGTGCTTCTGCGCGCAGCCGCTGGTGCGCCAGCTGCTGGGCCGCGCCGGCGGGGGTAGCGCGGCCCCTGCGAGCGGCGACGGGGCGCCGGCTTCGGCTTCGTGCGACGACTCCGCCCCGGGCGATGCAGCGGCGGTCGTGAGCGCCCAGTCCGGCGAGCGGCCCGGCTACGAGCAGCCCGGCATGGTGCGCGCCTCGCTGGGCCTCTACAACACCGCCGCCGACGTAGACTACGCCGCCGAGGCGCTGGCGGACCTCGCGGCGCGGCCCCAGTTCTACCGCGAGCAGTACGAGCCCGCCGGCTCCAGCGACTGGCAGCATCGCTCGTTCCGCTTCGACCCAGCCGAGACATTCGACCTCAGCGCCGCGGCCAAGCGAGCCGCCGCGGCGACCCGAAGCGAGGCTGCGGCGCAGCAAGCGTAGGCCACGGCGTGGCCGCTCTTTTCCTTCATGTCCCCGCGTGCTTGCCATGCCGGCTCCTGCCGCCCGAACGCTCGAATACACGCGCGCCGAGTACCTCGCCCTCGACGAAGCCGCCGAGGAAGGCCGACGCTGGGAATACGACGGCTCCCGCATCTATCCGATGGCCGGGGCCACGCCGGAGCACAATCAGGTTGCGCACAACGTTTCGCGGCACCTGGGCAACGCGCTCGTTCCGCGCGGCGGTCACGTCACGCAGTCCGACCAGCGCGTGCATCTGCCGCCGCGTTACGTCTATCCCGACGTGGTGGCGCACTGCGTGGACGGGCGCTACACCGACGAGAATCCGCCCTCGCTCCAGAACCCTGAACTCGTCGTGGAGGTGATTTCGGAGAGTACAGCGGCGAAGGACATGAATTGGAAGCTGCCCGCCTACCAGGAGATGTCGTCCATACGCGAAATATGGCTGGTTCGCGTCGAGAAGGTGCGCGTGGACCAGTATGTACGCACCGGCGCGAACGAGTGGGCGCTACGCTACTTCGAGAGCATGGATGATGTGTTGCGCTCCGAGGCGTTTGACCTGAAAATTCCCGTTGCCGAGCTGTACGAGCTGGTGCGGTAGGAAGGTGAGAAGGTCTGAGGAGAGGAGGGAGCGTTTCTGCTTCGAAGCCTTCCTTCCCGCCCGCTCCCCCGCACTCCCGCACCCCCACACTCCCACACCCAAGAATGCTCTGCGAAGTCGGCCCGCGCGACGGGTTTCAGTTCGAAGATCAGTTCATCCCGACCCGGGTGAAGGCCGAAATCATCGAAGCGCTCGCCGATGCAGGACTGCGGCGCATCCAAGTCACATCGTTCGTGCACCCGCGAAAGGTGCCGCAGATGAAAGATGCCGAAGAAGTAGTCGACCGCCTGCCCGAGCGCGAGGGCGTCACCTACGCCGGGCTGGCCCTGAACCAGCGCGGTCTGGAGCGCCTCTGCGACGCCGGTCTGGAGCAGGCGGATCTCTCCATCGCCACGCACGACCGGCACAGCCGAGACAACGCGGGCATGAGCGCTACCGAGGCCGCGGCCGAGGCCGAGGAGATGACCCAGTGGGCGCTCGCGCGTGACTTGTCGGTGCAGATGGGCTTTCAGACGGTTTTCGGCTACGAGGCGCCCGGCGACACGCCGCTCGCGCAGGTGACGGCGCTGGCGGAGCGCTTCGCGCAGTACCCGCTCGAGTCGCTCTCGCTGGCGGACACGACCGGCATGGCGAATCCGCAGATGGTGCGCCGCCGCGTGGAGGCGGTACGCGAAGCGGCCCCCGGCGTGCCGCTGGTGCTACACCTGCACGACACGCGCGGCCTCGGGCTGGCCAACGTCTGCGCGGCCCTGGAGGCGGGCGTCGAGCGCTTCGACACGTCGCTGGCGGGGATGGGCGGTTGCCCGTTCGTCCACGGCGCGGCCGGCAATGTTGCCACCGAGGACACCGCTTACCTCTTCGAGCAGCTCGGCCGCGAGACGAGCGTGGACTACCGCCGCGTGGCCGCCGCCGCGCGCCGCGTGGAAGACGTTCTCGAGAAGCGCTTTCCCGGCAAGCTAAAATGCTCGGCGTGCCCGCCCTGGAAGTACTCGTTCGGAAGCCCCGCTTGCCCGCCGCCGTGCCGACGAAGCGTTCGCCCTGGAACCCGCTCCGCTGGCTCACGAGCCGCTGGCTGTGGCGCGGCGCCGGCGGCCTGCTCCTGGCCAGCGCGCTCGTGGCCGCCGCGTTCTACCTCTTCGCCGTGCGCCCCGACCGCCAGTCCGCCCCCTACCGCCGGGCGATGGAGCGCCTGCGTGCCAACCAGTCGGCCACGCGCTTGCTGGGGGCGCCTGTCGAGGCAGGGTGGTGGGTGCGTGGCCACGTTGGGGCCGACAGCGCGCGCCTCGCTGTGCCCGTCAGTGGGCCGACGGGGCGCGAGGGCGTCCTGCGCGCAGAGGCGGGGAAAGCCGGCGGCACGTGGGTCTTCTCGGCGCTCACCCTCACGGTGGCCGACAACAACGTACGCTTGAGCCTTCTGGAAAAAGAGCGCCAGCGCGAAAAGCAGGGCCGTGGCGACGCGCCCGCGCTCGAAGTGCCGCCGCGATACAAGGAGTGAGGACTGGGAGGCGGAAAGAAAATGCGAGGATGGGAAGGTGGGAGAGGGCGTGCTCGCCTTCTCCGGATCTTCCTTCCAGCGGCCGCAGCGTGCCTCCTCACAGCTGCCGCTCGGGCCGGCTCTCCTCGCGCACGCTTCCGCCCACCACCAGCGCCGCGCCGATCAAGACGAGGTTCTTGATAATGTACTGCCCCTCGGTGGTCAGCGCGTAGGGGAACTGCGTCCACACTACGTCTGGCAAAATCACCAGCGGCAGGAACGTGCCCACCATCTGCGTGAAGAGCAGAAAGAGCGCCACGCGCACGAGCGGGCGAAACAAGAGAGCCACGCCGATAGCTACTTCCCACCAGCCCAGGATCGGGAAAAATACGTCAGCCGGGAGGAAGTAGACGGTGCGCTTGACCAGCTCTTCGGCTGGGCTCAGGTCCAGTGGCTTCAAGACGCCGAACCAGACGAACACCACTACCAGCGCGTAGCGGAGGGTACGCACACCATAGCGCCGCATGGTGCTGGCGATGACGCGGTCTACCTGCTCGAAGCGCTCGGAGCCGAGCACTCTTCGGAAAACGGAGGTCATAGTAGCGCCTCGCACATTGGGAAGAGGCAGCGCACATCTTCCTTACGACCGGGTGCGCGGGCGAGGTGCGCTCATGCCTCCAACTCACCGTCTCTTTGCCGGGCATTTGCGCCCCGTTCACCCAGAGAAAAGCCGCCCCGAGCACGGGGGCCCGGAGCGGCTTTTCGCGTTGCTACTGTAGCAACGATCCTCAACTCATCATCTGCCGACTCACGTACCCGCCGAGTAGTCGGTGGCGTAGACTTCCTGCTCCTCGGTCAGCGAGTCGATGTCGATGCCCATCGTCGCCAGCTTCTTGCGGCCGATTTCCTCGTCCATCTCCTGCGGGATGTCGTAGACGTGGTCGTCGAGCTCGTCGCCGCGCTCGGCGCGCTGCACCAGGTCGAGGTGGGCACTAAACTGGTTGGCGAAGCTCATGTCCATTACCTCACTGGGATGTCCTTCGGCAGCGGCGAGGTTGACGAGGCGCCCGTCGGCGAGGACGTAGATCCTCTTGCCGTTTTCGAGGGTGTACTCGCGGTTGTTGGGCCGCACGATGCGCGCGTCGGTCGAA
>PXTT01000021.1 GCA_003022535.1 Bacteroidetes bacterium QS_9_68_14 | reverse complement strand
AAACTCTCCCTGCTCATAGATGGCGAATGACTGAGCTGAACGGATTATGGCGAAGGTGGAAAGAAGCGGAGCCGCCTTCGGGAGTTGAACCCGAGACCTCCTCCTTACCATGGAGGCGCTCTACCGCTGAGCTAAGGCGGCGATTCAAATTTGAATTGGGGGCACGGCCGAGGCCAGTCCGCGGCCGAGAATTGTCAATCCCGAACAGGAAAGAGCGGGAGACGGGATTCGAACCCGCGACATTCACCTTGGAAGGGTGATGCTCTGCCAGCTGAGCTACTCCCGCCGGTCAATTTTGGACTTCGAGTTTCGGGGTGGATGTCTCGGCGCGACCGATCCGAAGCCCAGGACCGGCAATCCAAAAGGGGAACGGTGGGCCGGGGAGGATTCGAACCTCCGAAGACTAAGTCGCCTGATTTACAGTCAGGTGCGTTTGGCCACTTCGCTACCGACCCGATCAGAGAATGTGGCGGGGACAACGGGCGATTTTACTTTCGCTAGCATCGATCCAAATTGTAGAAGCCAGCGCCCCCCGTGTGCCTACCCGAGGCGCGAATTTCAAATGAATAGAGCGAGGCAGGCAACGATGGAGCTGGTGAAGGGACTCGAACCCCCAACCTGCGCTTTACAAGAGCGCTGCTCTGCCAATTGAGCTACACCAGCGCGTGGAGCCGTCAGTGGCGGGAGCTGCTGCGGGAGGCGTGTGCTTCGGGAGGTGCATGCTGTTCTGCCTCCGAAAATAGCGTTGCCCGCAAGCAACGTCAACGGCCTGTGTTCCTCGCACATGCGGGGGCTGGCGGCGAGATTCACGGCTTCTCGGAGGCGGCCTCCGCGCGCTCTTCCGGCGGGGCGCTTTCGTCATCGTCGGCCCGGCGGCGCTGCCAAAGCCGGCACGCTCCCCACGCCAGGAGCGCCGCCCCCAGCAACGCGAGCACCCCGCGGCTGTACTCGGCGAGGTACTGGCGAATGAGGCGCCAGTTCTCGCCCAGCGCGTAGCCGGCGTAGGCGACCAGCGTGCACCAGACCGCCGCGCTCACCGTTGCCCAGAAGGCCGTCTTCCAAGCGTTCATCTGCGCCACCCCCACCGCCAGCGAGATAACCGACCGCGCCCCAGTCAGAAAGCGGTTGGCGGCGACGACCCCGTGGCCCCAGCGCCGAATCCATCCTTGTGCCTGCTCGACGCGCTTCTGCGGCACCCAGCGGAAGCGCCCTGGCTCCAGGACGACGCGCCCGAAGCGGCGCCCCACCGCGTAGACGGTCATAAAGCCCAGCGCCCCGCCGAGGGTCGCCAGCGCAACGACGACCGGCAGGCTCAGGGCTCCGCTCCCGGCGAGGTAGCCCCCGAAGACAACGACCATGTCGCCCGGGATGGGCGGACACACGTTTTCGCCGTAAGCGATAAAAAAGAGAGCGCAAGCCACGCCCTGCTGCCAGCGGCAACGCGTAGCTCACGCCTCGGACAGCAGACACACGGCGTGCGCGGCGGCGCCTTCCTCGCGCCCGGCGAAGCCTATCTTTTCGGACGTGGTGGCCTTGACGGAGACGCGGTCCGTTTCGACCGCCAGCGCGTCAGCCACGTTCCGCCGCATCGCCTCGATGTGCGGGCGCAGCTTGGGCGCTTCGAGCACGACGGTGGCGTCCACGTTCTCGACGGTGTAGCCCTCGTCGGTCACGCGCCCTGCGACGGTGCCCAGCAGGTCCATGCTGTCGGCGCCGGCCCACTCGGGGTCGGTGGCAGGGAAGTGCGCGCCGAGGTCCCCGAGGGCGGCGGCGCCCAGCAACGCGTCGGCCACGGCGTGCAGGAGCACGTCGGCGTCGGAGTGGCCGGTCAGGCCTCGCTCCGCCTCTTCGATCTCGACGCCGCCCAGTACCAGCGGGCGCGCCTCCCCCGTAGCGTTCCCCTCAAAGCGATGTACGTCGTAGCCGTGGCCGATGCGCATGGCGTTTCAGTTGACGGTTGCCGGGGAAAAGTTTTTCGGTATGCTCACGTCGCCGGCGACCAGACCGCCTTCAGCTTTCAACTTTCCGACCTTTACTCCAAACCGGCCAAAGCGCCTGGGCGAGCCTGCACGAGCGCCACGTCGTCGGTCGCGTGGCCGAGGCGGCCCGCCCATTCCGCTTCGGCGAAGCCTTCTTCGAGCCACGCGCGGCGAAAGCCCTGCGGCGTCTGCATCCGAACGCAACCCTCGCGGTCGAGGGTTTCGGCGAAGCGCCCGTCTTCGCCCACGCGGCGAAGGGTGTCGCTGGCGGGCACGGCCAGGGCCGCCGCCCCGTGCTGCCGCACCGCCTCGACGACCGCCTCGATGCGCCCGGCCGGCACGAAGGGCCGCACCGCGTCGTGAACGAGCGCGACTTCGGTTTCAGCGGGCGTGGCCGCCAGCGCGCGCTGCACCGACGCGGCCCGCGTGCCCCCTCCTTCGACTACGGCATGCAGCTTCGCCAAGTCGGCTTCTTCGAGCGTCTCGCGCAACGCGCCCGTCTCTTCTGGCGGCCCGGCCACGACGAGATGCCCGACGGCCGCGCACCGCTCGAACGCCCGCAGCGTTTGCACCACCACCGGCGCGTCCCCGAGGGGGCGAAGTTGCTTCCGCTCCCCGCCGAGGCGCGTTCCCTGCCCCGCCGCCGGGATCAGTGCGGCGACTTCCTCGCGGGAAGAGGCAAGGGGTTCAGGGGAAAAGGGGGGGTCCTCCCTACCCTTACCGGTTGATGCGTCGCTCAAAACAGGCGGAGCCGAAAGTGCCGAAGGCCCTCTTCCCCTTTCTTCTCTCCCTCTCACCTTATGAGCATCGCGTCGCCGAAGGTGAAGAGGCGGTAGTCTTTCTCAAAGGCTTCCTCGTACGCCTCGTGCAGCAGCTCGAAGTCGGTAAAGGCCGAGGCCATCACCACCAGCGAGGAGCGTGGCGGGTGGAAGTTCGTCAGCATCTGGTCGACGATGTCGAAGTCGTAGGGCGGGTAGATAAACTCGTCGGTCCAGCGGTCGTCGGGCTTGACGCGCTTCCGCACCGACAGGCTCGACTCCAGAGTCCGCACTACAGTCGTTCCCACGGCCGTGACGGTGTTCTCCTCGGACTTCATCGCCGTGTTGATCGTTTCGGCGGTGTCTTCGGGGATCGTGAACTTCTCGGAGTCCATGCGGTGCTTGGAGAGGTCCTCAACCCCGATCTCGCGGAAGGTGCCTGCGCCCACGTGCAGCGTAATGGGCACGAGGTGGATGCCCGCCTCACGCACGCGCTCTACGAGGTCTTCGGTAAAGTGCAAGCCCGCCGCCGGCGCAGCCACGGCCCCGCGCTTCTCGGCAAAGATCGTCTGGTAGCGCTCGCGGTCCGCCTCCTCGACGGGGCGGTCGATGTAGTCCGGCAGCGGCGTTTCGCCGATACGGTCGATTTTGTCGTAGAGCGCCTCGTTTTTGCCCTCGAAGACGAACCGGATGGTGCGCCCACGCGAGGTGGTGTTGTCGATGACTTCGGCGGTAAGGTCATGCTCGAAGAAGAGCTTGTTGCCGATGCGGATTTTGCGCGCTGGGTTGACCATCACGTCCCACAGGCGGCTCTCGGGGTTGAGCTCCCGCAGCAGGAAGACCTCGATCTGCGCGCCGGTCTTTTCTTTTTTGCCGTAGAGGCGTGCCGGGTAAACCTCCGTGTCATTGACGGTCAGCACATCGCCGGGGTCGAAGAGGTCGGGCAGATCGCTGAAACGGTGGTGCTCGAAGGATTCATCCTCGCGGTCTACAACCATCAGGCGGCAGTTGTCACGGGGCTCGGCCGGGTACTGCGCGACTTGGTCCTCGGGGTAGTCGAACTCAAACTCCGAGAGCTTCGTGGGCATGAGGCGCGGGAAACATCAGCAAATGGGAAAGAACGCGAGCGACGCAAACGGTCACTATGATCGGGATTTGGAAATGATCCTTCCGCTCGCGCCGCAGGATGGGGGGACTCCGTTCTTGCAGAGGCCACGCGCCATGCGGGCGGCCTGCCGCGCCCGCCGCTACGCAGCCACCGCGTCCGCGAGGCGTTGCATTTCGCGTGGCTTCGGATCTACGAACCCGTCTGCGCGCTCCAGCCACAGCGCCGCCGCCAGCAGCTCGGCCGAGCGGTAGAGGCGCGGGCCGGGCCGGTTGAAGTGCGCGTTGCCGTCGAAGAGGTAGACGCGCCCCTCGCGCGCGGCGCTCAGCTCCGCGAAGCCGGGCCGCCCGGTCAGCGCACTAAGCTCGCCTCGGGTCTCTTCCAGCGAAAAGCCGCACGGCATGACCGCCAGCACGTCGGGGTCGGCCGCGCGCAAGTCGTCCCATGCTACCGTTTGCGAGCGCTCGCCCTCTTTGCCCAGGGCCGCACGTCCCCCCGCCTGCCGGGCGAGGCCGGGGGTCCAGTGGCCGGCGGTCATCAGCGGGTCGAGCCACTCGACGCAGGCGACCGTCGGGCGCGTAGCCGCCTCGGCGTCTGCATCCGGCAGGTGCTCGCGCAGCGCGCGCAACTGTTTTTCCTTATCGGCCAGGAACGACATGGCCGCCTCGGTCCGCCCGATGGCGCGGCCCACCGCCAGGCCCGCCTCGAAGACATCCTTGAGCGTGGCCGGCGCGAGCGAGAAGAGCCGCGGCGCCTCGCCGTCGCTCCAGCTTGCCAGTGCCTCGTCCAGCTGCGCGCGGCTGACGGCGCACACCTCGCACTGCGTCTGCGTGAGGATCACGTCGGGGCGGAGGGCGCGCAGCCGCTCGGTGCGCACGTCGTAGAGGCTGAGGCCCGCGTCGAGTTGCGCGCGCACCGCTTCGTCGATGGCGCGGCTATCCGCCCCTGGCGCGTCGTAGGTCGCCTCCGTGACGACGGGCACGTCATTGAGGCCGGGCGGGCCGTGGCACTCGTGCGAGCGAGCGACCAGGTCGCCCGCGGCGCCGAAGGCGCAGACCCACTCGGTCGTGGCCGGAAGGAGCGAAGCGATGCGCATGAGGCGCGAGACGGTTGGGCTGAGTACACACGCGTTGCTGGTACCGGCCGGCCAGAGCGCAGGTTCGGGCGGCGGCGGGTAGCGGGCCCGGCCCGGCGGCCCCCCTCGGGCCAACAGATTGTTACACCCCCGAGCGGATCTCGGCTCGCTCCCCGACATTGGTACGGCGCAATCTGTCAAATCTACTCTACGGGGCGAAACCCGGCAGCAGTGGCCGCGCGCCGCGTTTCGCTCACTCCTTCTTCCTCGCGAGCCTTCCGGCCACCATGTCTGACCTTCCTTCCCAGGACTTCTCGCCCGCTCCAGGCTCTTTCGGCGGAAGCTCGCCGCCCGGAAGCAGCGCTTCTCCCGACGTCAGCAGCGATTACGAAAGCAGCGATTACGAGGACCTCACCAGCCCGTATGCCCCAGTGCTCGTGCTCGGGCCCGAGGGCTACATCAAGCACGCCACGAACGCGGCGCGGCGCCTTTTGCAGTACAGCGCCGACCAAGAGTTCGACGACTACTTCTTCACGCACGTGCACGGGGAAAATCTGCACCGCGTGATGCGCGACCTCGCTGCGATGGTCAAGCACAGGAGCGAGCGCGCCTCCTGGTTGTTGCGGATGCGCACCGGGCGGGGCCGTTGGCGCTGGTACCGCGCGGAGGCGATCAACCGCCTGAGCCTGACGACCCCCGCCGTGACCGTGCGCCTGAGCAACCTGCACGACTGGTAGATGGGGACTCGTGAGTGGGGACTCGCCAAGTGAGCACCCACTCACCATTTACTACGGCCCCACTTGCCCCATAGGTGGGCGGCGCTCGTCGAAGCTGGTCGCCTGCTGGTACGCCTCGGCCAGGCGTAGTGGCCCGGCATCGCGGTAGAGGCCCCCCACGAACGTGAGGCTGCCGGGTTGGCGGCGCGGGGAGCCGTCGGCCACGTCGCCGGAGGCGGCGCGAAAGTCGTTGGGCACCACCACGGCCGGGTGGCCCGTCAGGTTCGTGAGCGCGAGCGTGCGGCCCGCAAAGCTGGGCGCGACGATGGCGTCGAGTTCCTGCGTGACGCGCGCGGCCTCCTGCGCCAGGCGCGTGCGAATGCGGTTGGCGCGGATGTACTCCACCGCCGGGATGAAGCGCGCCGAACGAAAGACGTGCGGCCACGCGTCCTTCGTCTGGCGCGTGAGCTCGTCATCGCGGTCGGAGCGAGTAAGCCGGTCGAAGGCCGCCGCCGCCTCGGCATTGAGAATCATCAAAAGCGGCCCCACGGGCAGGTCGTCTGGCCACGCAACCGGCTCCATCTCCAGCCCGAGGTCGCCGCGGAGCACGCCGAGCGCCTCCTGGTCGGCCTTCTTCTGCGCGTCGTCGTAGTCGCTTTCGAAGGCTTCCTCGAGCACGCCTACGCGCAGGTCCTGCACGTCCCGGTCCGCGTCGTAGCGGAAGGGCACGTCCACGGTCGCATGGTCGCGCGGGCCATGGCCGCAGATGGCGTGGTAGACCAGCGCGCACTCCTCTGCCGAGCGCGCCATCGGTCCCAGCTTGTCCATCGTCCACGAGAGGGCCATCGCTCCCCAGCGGCTGACGGTGCCGAAGGTGGGCCGGTGCCCCGTCACCCCGGTGCGCGTAGACGGGCTAACGATGGAGCCGAGCGTCTCCGACCCGATGGCGAACGGCACCAGCCCGGCCGAGACGGCCGCCCCCGGCCCGGCTGAGGAGCCGCTGGAGCCCTGGTCGAGGTTCCACGGATTCTTGGTCGTGCCGCCGAACCACACGTCCCCCCACGCCAGCGCGCCGAGCGAGAGCTTGGCCACCAGCACCGCGCCAGCCTCGTCGAGTCGCTCGATCACTGCGGCGGTGGTGGTCCCGAGGTCCTGGTCCTCGAACGGCGCGGCGCCCCAGGTCGTCTCGTAGCCTTCGACGGCGAGCAGATCCTTCGCGCCATAGGGAATGCCGTAGAGCGGGGAGCGCGCGTTGCCGCTCGCCAGCGCCTCGTCAGCGCGGCGGGCCTGGCGCAGGGCGCGCTCCTCAGTGAGCGTGACGACGGCGTTCAGGTCGTCGCCGTAGCGACGCAAGCGGTCCAAGAACAGCCGCGTGAGCTCGACGGAGCTCACCTCGCCGTCCCGCAGCAACGCCGCCAGCGTGCCGATGCCCGCGAACGCGAGGTCTTCGTCGGAGGCGGGGCGTCCGGGCGCGGCGGGCGGTTGCCACGCGAGGCGGTCGGTGCCGTCCGGCGGCGTGGCGCCCGAGACGCGCGGGTCGAAGACAAAAGCCGGCGGCGTTTCGTTGTCGAGGTCCACCTCGCGCATGGCCTCGAACTCGCCGAGGCGGTCGTTGAGGTCCTCGACCAGCATCTCGCGCTCCTCCTCATCGAAGTCGAGCCCCGCGACCTGCTCGGCGGCGCGGATTGTTTCGGTCGTGATCGGCTCGTCATCGCCCTGGCGCTCCGCCTCGGCCACGAGCGCGCCGGGGAAGAGCGTGCCGCCCAGCCCGGCGGCGGAGCAGTATTCGAGAAAGGCGCGCCGGTCGAAGGAAGGCATTGATTTCGTGTTTCGGGTCCAGAGTTTCGCGTTGTCGCTTTCCTGCCTACTCTCGCATTGCCTCGGGGCAGCGGATAGTGAAGCCTCGAGACGGCCGCGCCCACAGGGGTAGCGTCCCCTCCGCCTCATCAGGCGCGCCGGCCGTGCCGGCGGCGCGTGCGGTGGGCGAAGGAGCGCTCGCGCGGCGGCCGTGGCACTTTCCAACGCGGGCAGGCGACGGGGCAAATCGTGCAGTGGTAAACAGAAGCTCGGCTTCCGAGACCGGTTTTGGCACGCGCTGCGCGGGCAACGCGCTGCTTCGCGTTGCACAGACGTACTGTGCCAGAAGCCCTCGTCTTTAATGCATTAACGCTCGGTCCAAGAGGAAAGCTATTGCTTACCTCCTTTTTCCAGCAGCTGGCTGATCTCCTCCGCGTACTCCTCTCCCCGCATGTCCTTGGCCGCGATTTTTCCTTCTCGGTCGATTAGGTACGACTTCGGAATGCCGGGAGCGCTGTACCGCTTGGCAATCCCGGTGTCGAAACCACCCGGCTCTTGCACCTGCGGCCACGATATGCGACGGTCTTGAACGAACTGTTTTAACTTCTTGGTGCTCTCGTCGAGCGAGATACCAACGAGTTGGAAATCTTTTTCTCTGCCGTACCTTTCTTGCACGTCCTTTAGATGCGGGATCTCGGGGCGGCACGGCCCGCACCACGTGGCCCAAAACTCCAAGAGCACGACTTTTCCTTCCAACTCCGACAGGGCAATCCGCTTGCCGCTGATGGTCTGGGCTTCAAAGCCGGGCGCCTTCTGCCCCACGTTCAGCGTTTCCATCTCGCGCAGGTTGCCCAGCGCGATGTTCACCATGATCGAATCCGCGTTGAGATCGACGACTTCTGTGAACAGCTTCGCGGCTTTTGCCTTCTGGGTCTTGTCGCTCGCTCGATGATGGCGCGCCAGGTCCAGCAGGGCCGCCGACTTGCTGCGCGGATGCGTGAGACGACTCTTGAGGCCCTTGAGCAGGTCAGCGTAGTCTTCGGGCGTTCGTTCCTCACTCTCCCGATAAGCTAGTTTGATGCTGAGCAGTGCCATACTCCAAGCCCGTGCGTCTGGGTCGAGCTGGGTCATCGCCTCGTCGATCTCGCCGGTTGCGCCGGCTGACTTCCACCATAGAAAGGCCGCGTGCACAGCCTTCTGCCCTGCTTCCGTCTCGGGACGTTCCAAGTAGTACTGAAAGAAATCCCCGGCGTAGGCGCGGCGCAGGCTGTCAGGATTTGAAGAGGCTTGGACTTTCGCTTGGGCCTTCTGCATCCGAGAGGCAAAGGAGGAGTCGGCGGCAACCTCGCTTTCTTGCGCGTGGAGCGGTCCTGCCAGCAAGAAAAGAGCAACAGTCACGGAGAGAAGCCTGCGAAGTTGTTGCACCGGACCGGGGTAGCCTGATAGAAAAATGGCCGAAGAGGCTGTTTCAAAAGCCTTCGTTTCTGGGACGAACGCTCCCGCCGCTCAGAGCATCGCGCGCGCCGCCTCGGCCACGTGCTCGGGCGTGAAGCCCAGCTTCTCCATGTTCGTCGCGCCCGGCGCGCTGGCCCCGAAGCGGTCGAGGCCGATGGCGTGGCCCTCGGGGCCCACGTAGCGGCTCCACCCCTGCGTCACGCCGGCCTCCACGGAGACGCGCCTCGTGCAAGAGGGCGGCAGTACGCGGCGGCGGTAGTCCTCCGGCTGCTTCTCGAAGAGCGCCCACGACGGCATCGAGACGACGCGCACGGCGAGACCGTCTTCCTCGGCGGCGAGCGTGCGCCCGGCCGCGAGGGCGTGCTGCACCTCGCTTCCGGTGCCGATCAGGATCAGGTCCGGCCCGGCGTTGCTTTCTACGCCCAGGTCGGCGAGGACGTAGGCCCCGCGCAGCAGGCCCTCGGCGCCGGCCACGTCGCTGCTTCCCGAGCGGTCGAAGGTCGGCACGCCTTGGCGGGTGAGCGCGAAGGCGGTCGGGCCGTCGGTGTTTTCGAGAGCCGCCTGCCACGCGAAGGGCACCTCATTCGCGTCGGCGGGACGAATGAGCGTCAGGTTCGGGATCGCGCGCAGGGCCATCAGGTGCTCGACCGGCTGGTGGGTGGGCCCGTCTTCCCCGAGCCCGACCGAGTCGTGGGTGAAGACGTACGTCACCGGCTGGCCCATCAGCGCCGAGAGGCGCAAAGACGGGCGCATGTAGTCGCTGAAGACCAAAAACGTGCCGCCGTAGGGCCGCAGGCCGCCGTGGAGGGCCATCCCGTTCATCGCGCCAGCCATCGCGTGCTCGCGTACCCCGAAGCGCAGGTACGTGCCCTGCGGGTTGCTTTTCCTGAAATCCGCGCGGCCCTCCACGCTGGTTTTGTTCGAGGGCGTCAGGTCCGCCGACCCGCCGACCAGGAAGCCGACCTCCGGGGCGATCGCGTCGAGCACGGCGCCGCTGGCTTTGCGCGTGGCCATCTCCTCCCCCGGCTCGAAGGTCGGGAGCGCGTCGAACACCCCGTCCGGCAACGCCTCTTCTTGCCAACGGTCCAGCTCGGCGGCGGCCTCGGGGTGCGCCTCGGCGTAGGCGGCTTTGCGCTCCTGCCACTTGCGCCGCTGGTCGCGGCCCTCCGCCCGGGCCGCTTCGCGCATGTGCGCCTCCACCTCCTCGGGGTGGGTCGACGGGTCGCCGGTCAGCTCCGGGTGCCCGTAGCCGATCTGCGAGCGCACGCTGACGAGCGAGGGGCGCTCCGTCTCGGCCTTCGCCGCGCGGGTGGCCTCGTCGAGGGCCTCCAAGTCGTTGGCGTCGTCTACCGAAAGCGTGTGCCAGCCGTAGCCCGCGAAGCGCGCCGGGACGTCCTCCGAAAAAGCCAGGTCGGCATCGCCGTCGATGGTGGCGTCGTTGTCGTCGTAGAAGTAGACGAGCTTGCCGAGCCCGAGGTGCCCGGCCAGCGAGGCGGCCTCGTGGCTGATGCCTTCCATCAGGTCTCCGTCCGAGCAGATCGCGTAGGTGTGGTGGTCGACCGGCGCGTGGCCCGCGCGGTTGAACTGCGCCGCGAGCATCTGCTCGGCCACCGCCATGCCGACGCCGTTGGCAAAGCCCTGCCCGAGCGGGCCGGTGGTCGTCTCCACACCGGGGGTCAGGAAGTGCTCGGGGTGCCCCGGCGTGGCCGACTCCCACTGCCGGAAGCGCTCGAGCTCCGCGAGCGGCAGGTCGTAGCCGGTCAGGTGCAGCATCGCCGGGCCACTGCGGGTCCGCCGGGTCGAAGCGCAGGTGCTTCCGAAAGAGCACGTACGCGGTCGGCGCCATGCCCATCGGCATGCCCGGGTGGCCGCTCTGGGCCGCCTCCACGGCGTCGACGGCCAGGAGGCGAACCGTGTTGATCGTGCGCTCCGCCAACCGAGCGTCGAAGCCGGCGCGCGCATCGGAAGAAGACTGTTCAGCGGCTGTGCGAGCCGAAGCGGGCATCGTTGGGAGCGGGGGGCTGGGAGTGCGGGCGGAGGGAAATCGGCAACGCGCGAGCCGCCGGCGACGCAGACGCTCATCGACAACGATCCACGACCGAAACGATCTACGACCGACGCCTCACGAACTTTCGCCAAGCTCGCGCTGGATCATCGCCGAGATGCACTGCGGCGTCTTGGCGCGGCGCGCGAGGCGGCGCCCGTCGATGACGATGGCGGGCGTGCCTTCCACTCCAGCCGCCTGCGCCACCTTCCGCGCGCGAGTGATGCGCTGGCGGCTGCCCCCCCGGCGAATTTTCGAGAGCATCGGCCCGGGGTTCATGTCAATCTCGCGGGCGATAGTGGCGAGCTGGTCGTTCGAGAGGCCGCCGCGTTGCTGGCGGGCAAACTGCCCCTCGAGCATGTCCATGAACTTCCCCTGCTGCTGCGCGGAATAGAGCGCCGAGATCTGGTTGACCGACTGCCGTCCCATCACCAGGAGCGGCTTGTAGACGAAGCGTACCTGCTCCCCGAAGCGATCCTGCAACCCCTTCATCGTGTTGTGGAAGGTTTTGCAGTGCGGGCAGTTGGGGTCAAAGAACTCCACGACCGTCACCGGCGCGTCGGCGTTGCCGTAGACCGGGTCGCCGAAGCTGACCAAGCGGCTCGTCTCGACCCGCTCGGCGCCCGGGGCGAACTGGCACCCCGGCGGCAACGCGGCACTCGCCGTTTCGTCCTCGGTCGTGTCCGGGTCCTCCGCGGTCGTGTTAGGCCGGGCCGCGCGCCGGCGGGCCGCCGTGTCGGCCGCAGGCTGCGCGCCGGAGGCCGACGCGAGGTTGCGGGCGCCCGGCTCCTCGGCGGGCGCCTCTTCCGAAGAAGCGGCTTGCGTCGCCTGCGCAGGCGTGACCACGTCGAGGCTGGAGAAGTAGGCCACATCGGCCCCGACGAGGACGACGAGCGCCGCGGCGGCAGCGGCCCAGCGGGTGGGGCGGAAGCCGGCCCCCGACGCGGTCCCCGAGCCCCGCGCGAGCGGACCCACCAGCATGGCCCCTTGCGCCAGGAAGAGCGCGAACGACACGCCTGCCGAGGTGAGGCAGAGCGCGCACAGCGCCCCGAGGCCGGCAAACTGATGGTACGTGAGGTACGCCGAGTACAGCAGCCCGCCGCCGACCAGCGCCGCCCGCGTGGCCGAGAAGCGCAGGCGCTGGCCGCGCAGCGAGGCCGCCGCCACGCTCAGGCCCGCCACCGCCAGGTAGAAGCCCAGTCCCCACCAGGCATTCGAGACGCCCATCAGCGTGCCTGCTTCGCTCTGCGTGACCATCTCGCAGTTGAAGGTGTTCGCCTGCGCAGCCGCGGCCGGCTCCGAGAACCCTAAGCACCCGCGGTCGAAGCCCCGGCCCTGCTGAATGAGCAGGTGCACGGCCACGAGCGCCCCGAAGAGCGCAAGCCCGAAGAACACGCGGTCGAAGGCCGGGCGGTGGGTCCCGAGGCGGTCCGTAAGCGAGGAAGCGTTGGCCATGACAGGCGCCGGGAAGGGATGAAAGCTCGCAAGCGTTGCAAAAGCCCTGGCGCACCGCGAGGTTCCGGTCGCTGGGGGCAAGCATGCGAGAGTGGAGGACGGGCTCGTAGCCACGCGCGGTGGCGACCGCCTGCGCAGCGGCCTTCGCCGCGAGACAGGACAGAACGGATCTTCACAGGACGGATCTTCCGCTTGGTCCGCCTTTTCATTCTTCCTGCCTGCGCCCCCCACCCTTCCCTCCGCCAACGTGCTCCCGGCCCGCCTGCCCCGGCGCCACGTGCGCCGCACCTACACCTGGATTGCCCCTACGCACGATGTCCTGGCGCTTCTGGTCGAACGAAAAGCACGCCGCCTGGCGGTTGAGTGGGCTGCCGTTGAGGACGGCGAGCACGTGCTGGAGATCGGGGTGGGCACGGGGCTTTCGTTCCAGCAGCTCCTCCGCCGCAACCCCGGCGGCTTCACCGAAGGGCTCGACCTCACGCCCGCCATGCTGCGCCTGGCTCGCTTGCGCGCGAAGCGGGCCGCGGGCGGCAACGCGAGCAACTGGCGTCTCCGGCCGGGCGACGCCTACGACCTGCCATTCCCCGATGACGCCTTCGACCTCGTCTTCTCCAGCTACGTCTTCGACCTCTTTCCCCAGGCAGACTTCGTGCCCGTCCTACGCGAAGTAGCGCGCGTGTTGCGGCCCGGCGGGCGCGTCATCCTCACCGCGATGGCCGAGCCGGAGCACTGGCACGAGCGGGGCTGGGAGACGCTGTACCGTCTGTGGCCGCCGCTCCTGGGCGGCTGCCGAGGCGTGCGCCTGGCCCCTTTTCTCGAAAAAGCGGGCTACCGAGACGTGCGTCGCCGCCGCGTCCGCCAGTTTACGTTTCCCTCAGAGGTGGTGCGCGGCGCGTGGCCCGGCTGATGAGTCCGGGTCCGCTCGGCCCCGCTTTCCTCCATTCCCTCTTTCCCTCGGCGAATGTCCTTCGACGCCTTCCAGCGCCACGTCAGCGAGGCGCGTGGCCGTTCCAGCAGCGGGCGCGTGGTGGCCCCCATCGCGCGCCGCCGCAGCGCCGATCTCATGACGCCCGTCGCGGCGTTTCTGGCGCTGCGCTCGGAAGGCGCGGCGTTCCCGTTCTTGCTCGAAAGCGTCGAAGGCGGCGAGAAGCTGGCGCGCTACTCCTTTCTGGGAAAAGATCCGTACCGCGTGCTCCGCGCCGAGGGATCGCAGGTCGCGGTCGAAGAGCGGCGCGCGGGCGTGGCCGCCCTTCCCGAGGAGGCCACGAGCGGCAACGTCTTCGACGCGCTTCGCGCGCTCACGACCGGCTACACCGCCGCGCGCCGGCCCGGCCTGCCGCGCCTGGCCGGCGGCGCCGTCGGCTACCTGGGCTACGACACCGTGCGCCTACTCGAAGACCTCCCCGACGCCCCCGGCGATAGCCTCAGCCACGAACTGCGCGACGTGCCTGACGCGATCTGGGCCTTCTACGACCAGCTCGTGGCCTTCGACCACGCGCGCCACCAGGTCGTCCTCATCCAGAACGTCTTTCTGGAGCCTGGCGACGAGGACCTGCGGGCCGCCTACGACGAGGCCGGGCGCGCCCTCGACACGCTCGAAGCAGACCTGCACCGCCCTGCGCCGACGCCCGATTCCGTGACGCTGGCCGAGCAGGATGGCCCCGGCCACGCGCCTCCCTCGAACGTCTCGCGCGCCGCCTTCGAGGACGCCGTCCGCGCCGCCAAGAAGCACATCCGCGCCGGCGACATCTTCCAGGTCGTGCTTTCGCAACGGCTCGAGATGAACTTCACCGGCGACCGCTTCAACCTGTACCGCGCGCTGCGCCAGGTCAACCCGTCGCCATACCTGTTCTACCTCGACTTTGAGGACTTCGCCCTGGTCGGAGCCAGCCCCGAGGTGCTCGTGCGCGTGGAGCCGCCCCCGCCCGAGGCCGGCGGCCACGCGCCCCCCGCAGACGGAAAAGCCGCGGACCGCGCCCGCGCCGAGCTCTTGCCTATCGCCGGCACCCGCCCGCGGGGCGAAGACGAGGCCGAGGACCGCGCCCTCGCCAGCGAGCTCTCCGGCGACGAAAAGGAGCGCGCCGAGCACCTGATGCTCGTGGACCTGGGGCGCAACGACCTCTCGCGCGTGTGCCGCCCCGGCACGGTTGAGGTCGAGCGCTACGCCTTCGTGGAGCGCTACTCGCACGTGATGCACCTCGTCAGCGAGGTGGCCGGGCGGCTGCGGGCCGGCCAGGACGCCATCGGCGCGCTGAAGGCCACGTTTCCCGCCGGCACCGTCAGCGGGGCGCCGAAGGTGCGGGCCATGCAGATCATCGACCGGCTCGAGCCGGAGCGGCGCGGCGTCTATGCCGGGGCGGTGGGGCACCTCGGCTTCGACGGGGCGCTCGACACCTGCATCGCCATCCGCACGATGGTCGCCAAAGACCAGACGGCCCACGTGCAGGCCGGCGCCGGCATCGTCGCCGACAGCGACCCGACCGCCGAGTACGAGGAAACCCTGAGCAAGGCGCAGGCCCTCCGCGAAGCCGTCCGCATGGCCGCTGAAAAGCTGTTCTGAAGAGAACGGTGCTGAAGAGACGAGAAGGGGCTCCGTTCGCGCGCAGCCCTCGTTCTGGCAGAAGACGCCCATTCTCCTACTCTCGGCGGGCCCTGCGAGCCGCAAAAAACCTTCCCTCCTCCGCACAGTACAACTGCCCGCTTTGTCGCTCTTCGCCACCACGCCGGCGCCTCCGCCCCCTATGAGCTTTCTCGACAAGATCTTTCGCAAAGGCCGGATGGGCCGCACCATCAGCCGCGAGGAGACGGCCGAGCGCCTTAACCCGATCCTCGAGCGGCACATGTGGCTGAACCACTACTACCACCGCGCCACCGAGCGCCTCGAAAACCGCCAGCTCGCCGACCACTTCGCTGAGGAGACACGTACCGCGCGCAACGACGTGGGGAAGCTCAACGAGACGATCCTGAGCACCGGCCACACGCCCTTCAACGGCACGCAGATCAACTCCGACGAAATCGAGATGAGCCGCAAGGGCGACTATGGCTTGCTCTACGAACTGCTCGACGCCGAGCAGGAGCACCTCGACGCCCTCGAAGCCGAGGGCGACATCGAGCACCAGATGCGCACCCGCGCCATCCTCGACGTGCTCAAGACCAATAGCAGGCGCCGTCTCGACGCCCTCAAGCAGGCCACCGAAGGCCGACGCCGTCCCTCCGAGTCGCTCCACGCCACGCGCCCGCAGGGGAAGGCCCAGGAACCCGTCCAAGGAGAACCCGAGGTCGAGCAGGACCTGAAAGAAGAGCGCGGCGAAGACGAACTGGCCAGAGAGATGG
>PXTT01000020.1 GCA_003022535.1 Bacteroidetes bacterium QS_9_68_14 | reverse complement strand
GAGGAGCCGCGAGACGGCGAACTGGTCGCGACCGAGGCGTTCGACAACGACCTCACCGACCGCTACCCGGGCAAGGAACTCGAAGTGCACGACGTCGAGAACGCGTTCGTGTTCCACGTCGAGACCGACGGCTCGCTGTCCGTCGACGAACTGGTGCTCCGGGCGGTCGACTCGCTGCGCGACCGCGCGGACGAACTCCGCGACGCGGTACAATTATAGAGATGACAGGCCCCCGACCGAGCATCGACGCTGTGGACGCCCGCCCGGCGCCGCGTGGGACCCCGCGCGTTGCCGGCCGAGCGTTTTCGCGCGCCGTGGCGCCGGGCTGAACGGTGAGCGATGGACGGTAGCTCTCAGCCTCCGAGCGAGTGCTGAAGTCGGCTTGCGAGCGCGTGCTGAAGTTGGAAGGCGACCCATTGGTCGCCTCCCGCAGTCACTTCCGCGAGCCGACGGTTTCGCCTGCGTCCTCACGCTCACCATCGCGCTCCGCCCTCTCCGCGGTCTTCGGTCTACCGTCCTCCCCGCCGTTCCGCAGGAGCACGACCGTCCCCGTGGCCGCCAGCACGACCAGCATGCCGGCGACTGCCAAGAGCGGGGGCGTCTCGCCGAAGAGCGCGAACGCCAGGAGCGACGCGCCCACGGGCTCCAGAAGGGCCAACATGCCCACCAGCGCCGCCGGCACGCTCTGCAGCGCGTAGTTGAAGGCCCCGTGCCCGATGAGCTGAGGCCCCCCCGCCATCGCCAGGCAGAAGGCATAGAACGGCCAATCGTAGCCCAGCATCGGCGCGCCCTGCCAGAGCGCCACCGCGAGCGTCGTGGCCGCCGACGCGGCATAGAGCGGAAAGACGTACGCCAGCCACCCGGCCCGCTGGCGCACCACCCGCCCGATGAGCAGATACCCGCTAGCCAAAAGCGCCGCTCCGAAAGCCAGCGCGTTGCCCAGGAGCGTGCCTACCTCCGCGCGCCCCGCGTCGCCGTACGCGATGAGCGCAGCCCCGGCCACCGCGACGACGATAGCTCCCACCACCCCCGCGCGCAACCGTTCCCCCAGCAGCAGGTAACCCAGCACCGCGAGGATGACCGGGCTCGTCGTCACCAGCACCGTCGAGCTGGCAACGGATGTGTGGTAGAGCGACTCGATCCAGCAAACGAAGTGCAGTCCCAGCAGCGCGCCCGCTGCCGCCGTCAGCCAGGCGTCGCGCGCGGGCCACTCCCGCCACTGCTCGCGCGCCCCGGACCACGCGACTGGCGCCAGGAGCAACGTGGCCAGTCCCGTGCGCCACGCCGCGATGGCGATTCCCGAAGTGCCGCCGGCGGCCTCGGCCCAGCGCACCAGAATGGGGCTCAATGCGAAGCTCGCCACCCCCAGCCCGACGACGACGTAGAGCGTGGCTTTTCGAGAAGCAGCGGGCATGGCGCGATAGGAGGTCGATGGTAGTCGGTCGGTGGCAGATGGTTCTCGTTTTGCGACCGCGCCGCCCAGCGAAAACCATCCACCATCCACGTTCACCATCTGCAAAACGCGCCTATCGCAGCCGGTCCATCGACTGCACCAGCTCGATGTCGCTCTGGATGGCGCGGCGCGCCAGCAAGAACAACCCGTACGCGACTATCGGCAGCGCCAGCAACGCCGCCCTGCCCAGCGCAATCTCGCCCCCGCTCGCGCGCAGGTCCAGCGCCCCCGCCGTGTAGTGCGCCACGAAGACGAGCACCGTCACCAGGGCCGCCAGCACTTGCAGGCCGGCAGCTCCAGCCCGCTGGCGCTTACGGTTTCGGTACAGGAAAATCGTGCCCAGCGCGCCGGCCGCCGTCAGCCCCGCCAGCGAGGAGACGACCAGCGCAAACCAGCCGAACTGCTGCGCAGCCGGGCCGCTCCACAGCGCGCTCAGGAACGGCATCCCGCCCATCGCCAGCGCGCCCAGCAGGAGGTAGATGGATTGAATGCGCTGAATCATGCGCCGTCGCGTTACGGAGGTTGAGTGGTGGAAAGCACTGAGGTCACGAGGGGTCCGGAAGAGCTCCCAAGCGTGCGGCACGGACATGCGCCCTCGGCGAAGCGCGTTCTCCCGGCGGAAAAACGTGCCGCGCGCCCTGCGCGACGCGCGCCTCACGCTTCGCGCTCGGCCCCTTGCGCGATGCGCTCGGCCCCCTGCGCGACGCGCTCGGCCACATGCGTGGCGAACTCATCTGGCGAGGCAGAGCCGCCCACGTCGGGGGTGAGGACTTTGCCGTCGCGGTAGGCGCCGCGTACGGCCTCGCGCACGGCCTCGGCCGCGTCGTTTTCATCCAGGTGCTCCAGCATCATCCCGGCCGTGCGCATCAGCGCCGTCGGGTTGGCTCGGCCCTCCCCCGCGATGTCGGGCGCGGAACCGTGGACCGCCTCGAAGACCGCCTCGTCGTCGCCGATGTTGGCCCCGGCCGTCACGCCGAGCCCGCCGACCAGCCCGGCCCCGAGGTCCGAGAGGATGTCCCCGAACAGGTTGGTCGTGACGACGCAGTCGTATTCCGACGGATGCGTGACCATTTGCATGGCCATGTTATCGATGATCTTGTCCTCGTACTCGACGTCAGGATAGTCGGGCGCGATCTCCTCCCCCACTTCCAGAAACAGCCCCGACGAGCTGCGTAGGATGTTGGCCTTGTGCGCGAGCGTCACTTTCTCCCACCCGTGTCGGCGCGCGTACTCGAAGCAGAAGCGGATGATACGCTCCGAGCCTGCCCGCGTCACCCGCGCGATGGAGTCGGCGATCTGGAGGCGCTCGTCGAAGTTTTCGACCCCGGAGTAGAGCCCTTCGGTGTTTTCGCGGAAAACAACCAGGTCCACATCGTCGAAGGGCGTCTGGAGTCCCGGCAGATTCTTGCAGGGGCGCATGTTGGCGTAGAGGTCCAGCGCCTGGCGAATCGCCACGTTCACGCTCGTAAATCCCTCGCCCACCGGCGTGGTGACGGGGCCTTTCAGGGCCACGCCGTTCTCGCGGATCGAGTCGAGCACCGCCTCGGGCAGCGCCTCGTGCCCGGCCTTCACCGCCGCCGTCCCAATCTCCTCAACGCGATCCCACGTGAAGTCCACGCCCGTGGCGTCCAGAACCTTCAGCGTGGCGTCCATGACTTCCGGGCCGATCCCGTCGCCCGGGATGAGTGTGACGCGGTGAGCCATTCGCGTGCGAAAAAGGAAACAGGGAAAAGAAAACGGAAGCGGGCGTGGCGCATTGCCGCGACGATCCGACCTCCGTCCACAGCCACAGAAAAAGCCCTGCCGAAGCAGAGCTTTGCGCGCGGGCCCTCGGGGGAGGAGGTGCCCTCGGAGAAGGGGGTGCCCTCAGACCGGCGGCGAAGCGCAAGAGGCGCGCGGGACGGCCGTCGCTGCGCCACCCCGCTTCAACTATTCTCGCCCGTGGAGGCATAGTTGATGCGCAGCGCGTTGGCCTGGCGCAGCTCCTGCTCCACGTCGCGCAAGACGCCGGATTCGGCGTCTTCGTCTACCTTCAACGACACGATCAGGCGCGGCTCGTCCGCCACTTTCCGCTCCATGACCGCCTGGATGTTGGCCACGTTCTTAACCAGCGCATCGTCTACCTGGATGCCCGTCTGGCCGCTGCCTTCCACGTTGCCTTTCTTCGGGCCGATGTACACGTAAGAGATCAGGCGTTTCTGCTCGATCTTCTCCAGGGACTCGGCCTGCGGGAGCGTCGTCCTGACTTTCACGTCGGTTTGGCGCATCACAGTGCTCACCATAAAAAAGATGAGCAGCATGAAAATAATGTCCGGCAGCGACGACGTCGGGATGCCTTCGTCCCCGGCGTCGGCCGAACTCTTCTCAAAGTGCCCGGCAATAGCCATGAGAGCGGAGAAAGCGTTGCTCGCGAAAAAGACAGGGCGTCGTTTCAGGCGCCGGCGTCACGACGACGATCCCCCTCCGGAACCGGAGGGCTCGGCGATGGAGATGTTCAGCGGGATCTGCTCGCGGATGGCGTCCTCGGCGCCCGCCTCGAGCTGGTTCTTGTACGCCTGGTAGCTGTCGAAGCCCCTTTGCCGGGCGCGCTGGTCGTGGATCTGGCGGTAGCCCATCTTGACCTCGTCGAGCGCCTCGATGTAACCGCTGTACGGCGTGGCACGGTCGGTCTTAATCGAGACGAGCGCGTCGTCCGGCGAGACGGAGTACTCATCGCTCTTGCCGTTGTTGAGCACGTGCGTCTTGACCTTGCGCTGAATCTGCGAGAACGACGAAGCTTTCTCCTCGATCATCACCTGCCCGTCCTGGCGGACGAGGATTTTCAGCATGTTGCGGTCCTTCACCGGCGGGGGCTGCTGGTCGTTCAGCGGCGGCGGGAGCGTCATCCCGATGCCGGTGTCCGTCTCGAAGGTGGTCGTAATTAGAAAGAAGATCAGCAGCAGGAAGGAGATGTCGGCCATGCCGGCCGTGTCGATTTCTCCATCCACGCGGTCGTCGTCGCGCTTGTCGAGCAGGCCAGCCATAGAGCGAGACGCGTACGTTTACGTTGCAGAAAGGAAGCGGGGAGAGCGCAGTTCGCTGTCACTTTACTTAGAAGCAGAGGGGAGGCCCGCTGTTCCGCAAGGCCCGCTCGCTCTCCTTCCGTTTCGTTCGGGCCGTCTGGAGACACTACCTCTCGACACCACCTCTCAGGTGAAGAGGCCCCAAACGCCCGAGGCGAGAAGTGCCAGCACGCCGAGCGCGAACATGACGATCGTCGTCCAAATCGCGGCCATCGCCCAGTTGCCCAAGGCGAGGCCCAGCAACACGATCACCACGGCGGGCACGGCCATCACGCCAACGGTGACAGGCTGGGCTTTGCCCTGCACGAGGCTGCGCACCCCGAAGGCCAACATACCGATAATTCCGAGGCAGACGACGGCGATGATCGTCCAGACGGCGTAGGGTACGAGAGCTTGCATGTCCGAATAGATCGGTTTGGGGGTTTGCAGATTCGGGGGGTTGCGGAGGCACGGGGGCGCGCCGCGCGCTCCGCTTCCCTACGCGCGCCACGCATGCTCAGCTCGTCGTGGCCGGGTCGTCGCTCGGCTCGTCGCCGGCGGTGGACATCTCGCTCTTCGCGGTGGTGCTGGAGTCGATAGCATCGGTGTCGTCGCTGCTCGATCTGCTGACGCCGCTGGTCGTGGCCGAGCGTCCCTCGGTGAGCGAACGGTTTTCCTTATCCATCAAGACCAGTGAGTCGATCAGCTCGACGCTGGCGTCCTCCATCTCGACCACGATGCGGTCGATCTTGGAGACGGCGTAGTTGTAGAAGAACTGGAGGATGACCGCCACGATCAGGCCGAAGGCTGTCGTGAGCAGCGCCACCTTGATGCCGCCCGCCACGAGCTGCGGCGAGATGTCGCCGGCCTGCTCGATGGCGTCGAACGCCGCGATCATGCCGATCACCGTGCCCAGGAAGCCCAGCATCGGGGCCACGCTGATGAAGAGGCTGAGCCACACGAGACCACGCTCCAGGA
The DNA here is from genome assembly GCA_003022535.1 of Bacteroidetes bacterium QS_9_68_14. Taxonomy (GTDB): domain Bacteria; phylum Bacteroidota; class Rhodothermia; order Rhodothermales; family Salinibacteraceae; genus QS-8-64-10. The sequence continues at coordinate 10,769 of PXTT01000020.1, read as the reverse complement.
AGCTCATCTCGATGGAGCCGTAGGAGACGACCGCCTTCTCGACCGCGTCGATGCCCTCGTCGGCGCGGAGGAGGCCCGCCTGAAAAACCGACGCGACCGGACCGCGCTGCTTGGCGCAGACTTCTTCGGCGGCCGGCACGCCGTCCTCTTCGAGTGCGCGCTTGACCTTCACGATGAACTTGCGCGTGTTGATGTCCGCGAGGTTGAGCATGATGATGCGCTCAAATGCGATCCCGAGCCCGATGATAAGGCAGATCAAGACCGGCCACATGAACGGTCCCTCGCTGTTGCCTTCGTTGAAGCGCTCGACGAGGATATTGACTATTCCCCCGTCTGGGCCACCGCCCCCGCTTTGCTGGAACGCGGCCACGAGCGGGTCGAGGCCGGCGGAGAGGGAAGCCAGCTCGTGGGGCAACGTCGTCAATGCGTCGATCATCGTAGGAGAAGGAAGGTTCGCGGAGAGAGAAAGACCAGGGTGCCACGCTTCATTTCAGAGCGTGCGTCGCCGGCGAAAAGGCGAGAGCGATAAGCGCGGGGGCGACACGAAAAGGACGATAGCCGCCGCACACGGCATTTTCAAATAGCAGGGACGCCAGCCATGTCGGGGGTCGTCTGCGGAAGCAGGCTTAGAGCACGAGCGGACGGGTGAGGAGGTGCTCGCCCGTCCGCTTTTACCCGAACGTATCACTTTCGGAGGCCGGATGAAAGAGCAAGGCCGCAGACGGGCCGCCCAAAGGCCTCATTCTAAAGGAGACTTAACAAAGAGAGAGCCGATCGGCCAAGCGGTTCCGCAGGCGTCGCGCTCATTGCCGCGTGGTTCCCGCCGCAGCGGTCCCATGGCCGGGCGTTCCGCCTCGGCGCGTGACGCCTAGCGTCTCGCCGCGGCCCTGGCCCAGGCGAGCGAGTCGCCGCGCGCGTGACCAGTGCGTTTGTGCGCGCTGAAAGACCGGGTCTACCCGGTGCAGCACGGGGTGGAGCGCCGCCTGCCCGAAGAGGCGCCGCGCAATGCGGCTTTTGATGAAGGTAGACAGGTACGACCGTGCGGCCTGCGTCTCGGCCGGGGTGAACGCCTGCGCGGAGGGGTCGCTCGTTGCCGGGCGAGCCGTCGCCGCCGAATCGGTCGGCAGGGCGGCGTTGCTGCCGGCCCGAGAGGCGGCCTCGCCGCCGAGGCGCACGCCACGCTCCTGCGCCAGCGCCAGAAAATTTTCGTACATGGTGGGCGTCACTTCGAAGTCCTCGAGGAACGCACTACGCCGCTCGTTCCAGCGCTCGCGCGCCTGGCGATGCGCGCTGATCCACTGGCGGGCAAACACGTCGCCTACGTTCTGCGCCCGCACCGCCCGCACGAACGCCGAAGACGAGTCGCGCGCCACCAGCACATCCGGCAGGACGCCCCCGCCGCCGAGGACGCGCCGCCCGTGCTGGGTGCGGTACACCAGCGAGTCGGGAGCGCGGGCGATAATTTCTTCGACTGTGTGCGTGGCGTCGTAGTCGAAACGCTCGCGCTTTTCTTGCAGGTAGTCTTCATCTTTCCCTTCGTCGTAGTCGGTCTGGATGAGGCGCCCGGTCGGCGTGTAGTAACGCGCGATGGTGAGACGTAGCACGCTCTCGTCGGGCAGCTCGAACTGCTTTTGCACCAACCCCTTGCCGAAGGTGCGCCGCCCTACCAAAAGCGCCCGGTCGTGGTCTTGGAGCGCCCCGGCGACGATCTCGCTGGCGGAAGCGGAGTTCTCGTCCACGAGCACCACCAGCGGCTGGCGTTCCCAGCTCCCCCCGGCCTCGGCCTCGTAGGCGTCGTCGTAGCGCTCGTGGCGCCCCCGTTGCGTGACGATCTGCTCTCCGTCTTTCAGAAAGGCGTCGGCGAGGCGCACGGCCTGGCTCATGTAGCCGCCGCTGTTGCCACGCAGGTCCAGCATAAGGCGCTCCATGCCGCGCCCCTTCAGCTTCGTGAGTCCTTCGGAGAACTCGCGGTACGTGGTGCGCGCGAAGCGGTTGACCTTGATGTAGCCAGTCGAGTCGTTCACCATGTAGGCGGTGTCCACCGTTTCGAGCGGGATCTCCTCACGCTCGAGGGTAAACTCCAGCAGGCGAGGCGTACCGGGGCGGCGCACGGTGACGCCGACCTCCGTGCCCTCGGGCCCTTTGAGGCTACGCTGCACCTCGGCGCTGGTAAAGCCGACGGCGCTCGAGTCGGCCACCTCCACGATGCGGTCGCCCGGCAAGAGGCCCGCCTCTTCGCTGGGGCCCCCCGCGATGACCGACACGACCGCGACGGTGTCCTGGCCGTCGGGGCCGCGGGCGAACTCGTAGGAAATGCCGATGCCCTCGAACTCCGCGTCGAAGCGCTCGCGCACGCGCTCGCCGCAACGGGCTCGACGTAGTTTTTGTCGACGAGCTTGAGGACGCGGCGCAACTTCTCGGCCGAGCGGTCGGCCGTTCCATCTTGCGTGACGGGGGCCAGAAAGAAGCCCAGCGCCGCCCCGAGCACGAGCACGACGCCGAAGGAAAAGAGTCGCCGGTACGACATAGGCGCTGCCTTGCCAGGAAAAGCAGGCGCAAGAGGGCGCCTGCCCAAAGAACATGCTTTTTCGATGAAAGCGCTGTTTCGTACCCGCCTCGTCGCCACGTTGATCCGCGTGGCTCCGCCCTGCGTAGAGCAGCCGCCCGTCAGCGCTCGTCGAGCCAGTGCACGACGACAAACGCAAGCCCGGCGACCACCGGCAACGCCAGCCCTACGGCCAGCCACGGATGTTGCGTGGCGGCCCGCCCGACGGCCACGGCGCCTGCGGCGAGCGGGTCGCCGCCGTACCGGATCAGAAAGGTCAGCGTGGTCGCCACGGCAGCGATCGCCATGAAGACGCGGTACTTTTCGGCTTCCACGGGAACGGAAGGGTTGTTCGCAGGCACTTCGCAGTGCAGGGAAGAAAGCCGTGCAGGCAACGCTCGGGACTCGCGCCCACTACCGGCCGGGCGTTGCTGAGCCAACGTGGCCTACCGCGCCTCCACGAACTACCGCGTCTCCACGAAATAGAGCACGGTGCCGGCGGCCACGGCCCCAGCAGTGCCTGCCGTTCCCCACAGATAGCGCGACGACCGGCCGGTGTAAACGTACACGCCCGTCGGCGTCCCGACCGCCAGCCCGGCCGCCGCTACCGGAAGGGCCGTCGCCCAGCGCGGGTTGCCGTCGCCTCCCAGCACGGCTCCGATGAGGGCGCCCGCGGTCAGGCCCACCCCGCCGCCGACCAAGGCGCCACGCGTGAGCTCGTCGGTCGACACATCGTCTTGGGGTTGCCGCGCCGCCGCCGCGCGTGGCCCTGCGAAGCGTAGCCCCACAGGCCGCTCCGAAACCAGCGCCTGCCCTACGCTCCCCACGCCCAGCCCCTCACGCGCGCGGGGAGTTTCTTTCACGACAACGGAAGAGCCCGCCCCACGCTCCAGATGGCCGTTCTCCGACGGGGCAGAAGCGCGATGCGGCTGCGCGGCGGCAAGGCGCGGCGCGGTCCCCAGCAGAACAGCGAGCACGAAAACGGGCCCTGCGCGGGAGGCAGTCATGGGCGGCGACCGTTCGGAAGTATGAGTAAAGCGGCGGAACGTTTTGCAACGCTCCGGCGGCGGCGGCGGTCCCACGAACGCCCCGGCAGTCCGCGCGTATCGCTCCCTTCCGCGCGCGCTCCTGCCTCACTTTTCCCATTCCATGACCAACCGCGACCTCGCCCGCCGCCTGCGCGAGACGGCTTCCCTCATCGAGCTGACCGGCGGCAACGCCTTCCGCGCCCGCGCCTTCGAGCGCGCCAGCGACGTCATCGCGGACTTGGAGGAGCCCGCCCCCCAGCGCTATGAGAGCGGCACCCTCACCGACCTCGACGGCATCGGTGATGGGATGGCCGGCCACGTCGGCGAGATGCTCGCCGGCTCCGGCGACTCCTTTCCCCAGCGCGACGAGCTGCTGGGCGAGGTGCCCACAGGCCTGCTGGAGGTGCTGCGCGTGCAGGGGCTGGGCCCGAAAAAGGCGCGCCGCCTCTGGCAGGAGCTGGGCGTCACGTCGCTCGGTGAGCTGGAGAACGCCGCCACCGCCGGGCGCATTCAGAAGCTCAGCGGCTTCGGCGAAAAGACGCAGGCGAACCTGCTCTCGGGGGCGCGCCGGCTCAAAACATACCGTACGCGCCGGCGCCTCTCGGACGCAACCGCGCAGGCCGCCGAGATGCTCGCAGCCCTCCGCACCGCCGAGGGCATCGAGCGCGCGGAGGCCGCCGGGGGGCTGCGCCGCCACTGCGAGACCGTCGAGCAGATCGAACTGATCGCTGCCGGCGCCCCCCGCGCCGCCGAGGACGCTCTCGCGCCGTGGCTCGGCTCTGAGAGCAACGAGCGCCCCATCGGCGACCAGCTTGCCTTCGAAGGCACTTTCGCGGACGGCTTCCCCTTCGCGGTGCGCCTGGTCCCGCCGGAGCGCTTCGGCACGGACTGGTGGCTGATGACCGGCAGCGAGGCGCACTGCGCGGCCTTCCGAGAGGAGCACGGCGTGGCGGAGCCGCACGCCAGCGAAGCGGCGCTCTACGAGGCGGCGGGCCTGCCGCTGGTTCCAGCCGAGCTGCGGGAAGGGCGTGGCGAACTGGAGGCGGCTTCCGAAGGCGCGTTGCCCGTGCTCGTCGAAGCGGGCGACCTGCGCGGCGTCCTCCACAACCATTCCACCTACTCCGACGGGTCGCACTCCCTGCGCGAGATGGCCGAGGCGGCGCGGGCGCGGGGCCTCTCGTATTTCGGCATCTGCGACCACAGCCAGTCGCTGAAAGTCGCCAGCGGCCTCTCGCCGGGCGCGGTGCGCGAGCAGCAACGCGATATCGAGGCGCTCAACGAGGAGTTTTCTGAAAACGGAGAGGCGCCCTTCCGCGTGTTCAGCGGCATTGAGAGCGACATCCTGAGGGACGGGTCGCTCGACTACTCGGACGACGTGCTCGCCTCTTTCGACTTCGTGGTCGGCAGCGTGCACCAGGGGCTCTCGATGACCGAGGAGGAAGCCACCGAGCGGATCGTGCGCGCCGTCCGGGACCCGCACCTGCGCATCCTGGGCCACGCGACCGGGCGGCAGCTTCTCTCACGCGAGGGTTACCCGCTCGACGTGGAGCGCGTGATCGAAGCGTGCGCCCAGCACGACGTGGCCGTCGAGTTCAACGCCAACCCGCGCCGGCTGGACCTGGACTGGCGCCACCTGCGCGCGGCGACGGAGGCAGGCGTGCTCGTTTCGATCAACCCCGATGCCCACGCCACGGGCGAGCTGGACTACATGGCGCGCTTCGGCGTGCCCGTCGCGCGCAAAGGCTGGCTCGCCGCCGCGGACTGCCTGAACGCCAAGCCGCTGGAGGACTTCACGGCGTGGATCGAGCAGGAAACGTAACGAGGCGAACCACCCAGCCCCTCGCTCTCCACCATCCACGAAAATCGGGGTTTGAGACGGCGGCGTGGCTTTGTATGTTAAAGATGTCTCCCTGCCGCTTGTCCCCTCTCCTCGGCCTGCTGTGCGCCGCGTTCTCTACGCCGCTCTCGCCCTGCTGGCGCTCCTGGCCGTGGTTGGGGGCGCGCTGTGGTACTTTTCCTACGGGATGGACGCGACCCCGCCGGCCCGCGTGAACGTAGCCGGCCTGCAGGAGCGCGCGCACCTTTCGTGGAACGGGGCCGGCGTAGCCACCATCCGTGCCGACTCGACGGGCGGGCGCTACGCGGCGCTCGGCTACGCGCACGGCACGGGGCGGCCCTGGATGGTCGCGCTCTGGCGCCAGACGGCCGCCGGGCGCCTCGGCGAATGGTTCGGAGAAGAGATGCTGCCGCTCGACCGCCTGGCGCGCCGCCTCGGGTTCGCGGATCTGGCCCGCCGCAGCTACGCCCAGCTCCCCGGCGAGCAGAAGGCGCTCTTGCGCTCCTACGCGCGCGGCATGAATACGGCCCTCCAGAGCAAGGCGGTGCAGACGCGAAGCAAGTTTGCCCTGCTCGGCGAGACGCCCGGCCGGTGGCAGCCCTGGCACGCACTGGCCATCGAGCGGCTCTATGCCTACCTCGCTCACCGGCCGCCCGCCCGCGACGGCCTACCGAGCACCGCCCCGCCGGGCGCCCGGCGCTTCCTCCGCACTGACAGCACGCTGCGCCGCTGGCTACACGTGCACGACATGGGCCGCAGCGCCGCATGGGCCGCGCGCTCGCCGCAGACTGGGACAACGCACCTCTTTTACCGCCACGTCTACGGCAGCTCGGCGATCCCGCCGCTTCAGGCGGTGCTCTTCGAGCGGCCCGGCGCGAGCAACGTGTCCGCCCTTTCGCTTCCCGGTACGCCCTTTCTGGTGGCCGGGCGCGACGGGCCGCACGCCTGGGCGCTTCTGCCCGGTGGTACGCTGCAGTTGGAGCGCGCGGCCTACGACACCACCGCCGCGCCTCGCCACGAGCGCATCTTGGGGGCAAACGATAGCGAACACCTCGTGACGGTACGCCGCTCGGGCGGCGCGTTGCTGCTGGAAGAACAGCCCGTGGAAGAGCAGCCTGTGAAAGAGCAGCCTGTGAAAGAGCGGCCCGCCGGCCCCGCGCCTGCCCCCCGGCGCGACACCGCGACGGCCCCGCCGCCCGGTTCGCTACGCCTCGGCGGTCCGCGCCCCTCGCCCGATTCTGCTGCCGCGCGCACCGACTCGCTCTGGCAGGTGCGCTGGGCCGGCCTTCGGCCCGGGAGTGACCTGGCGAGCTGGCGCGCCCTGGCGCGCGGCGAGGCCTCCGGCGGCAACGCCACCTTCCAGCTTCTGCGCGCGGGCGGCATCGTGGCCGACTCCTCCGGTAGCTTCTCGCGCTTCGGCACGCCCGAGCGTACCGTGGCCTTCGAGGGCGGCCTCGTAGCCGGGCCGGCTCGCTGGACGCCCTTCCTGGCCGAGCAGGTGCAGGCGCGCCTCCGGCAGGCCGCGCGCGACACGACGACGCCCGGCCTCCAACTGCAGCAATGGGTGCAGGCCGACTCCAGCGCCTGGGCCGGCCGCCTCGCGCCCGACATGCTCGCCTCCGTGGATTCACTCTCGCGCACCCGGAGCGGCACCTTCACCTACGAAGAGCGCACCGACATCTTCGGGCAGGCCATTCGCTACCTGCGCAACTGGAACTTCTCCTACGAGAGAGCCTCCATCGGCGCCTCGATCTTCGACACGTGGGTGGCCGCCTACCACCGCGAGACCGGCCGCCTCCCTGCCTCGCGCGGAGCGGTCGATTCGCTGGCCACCTCTGACTCGCTGCGCGCCCTCGAAGACCGGCGCCGCTTCCGTCTCCTCTCCAGCGCAGTCTCGCGCCTGGCCAGCCGGTACGGCGACGACATCGAGGAGTGGCGCTGGGAAACGGTTGCTCCCGATACGCGCCACTTCCCGGGCTGGACGGACTCGCTCTCCGCGCGCCGCCTGCGCGTCCTGGCCGGCACCCGCTACGCCCCCATCGAGATTCCCGGCGGCGGGCACCCGTCCACCCTCAACCACGGCGCCTCGCCCGTCAGCCTGGGGCGGCCGGCGCCCGCCGGCTACGAGGCGTGGCTCAGCACCGACCAGTGGCAAACGCTCCACGTGCGCCGCCGCCGCTTCGACACGAACGTGCCCTTCGGCCGCTACCGCGCCCAGCGCGTCGCGCCCGACCCGCTGGCGCTACGCTTCGACGGCGAGGGCGCGCACAAGACCACGCTCGTTCCCGCCGACTCCTCTGCCCCGCGCCTCTTCCGCGCGCGCTTCTGAGGTTCTTGGACCGTAGGCGACAGGCGGAAGAGGGGCGCTCCTTTCGGCCTGCCCTGTGCCACGCCTTCTTCGCAAGAGCTTTTTCGCCCCTGTGGCCGACGCCTCGCCTGCTTCTTCGACCGACAGCGCCACGACCGGCAACGCCATGCGCGAGCGTGTGCAGGGAGCGCTGGAAGATCGCTTCGGGGAGCGCGTGGCCCGCGAAGCCACGCTCGACCGCCAGGGCGGCCACGCCTCGCTGCGCATCTACTGGCGTATCGAACTGCCTCCTCCGCGACGCGAGACGATTTACCCGCGGGGCGAGCGCGTCGTGCGCGCGCTTGCCCTGCCGGCGCCTGGCCTCCCCAAGGGCGCCGACGAACCGCTTGCCCCGCGCGACGCAGCCGACGGGTGGCCCTTCGTCAACGTGCAACGGTACCTGCGCCGCATCGGCCTGCCCGTGCCGGACGTGGACCACGTGGACATCGGGCGTGGCGTGCTGCTCATCGAGGACCTCGGCGACGAAACGTTTGAGGATGCCGTGCTCGCGGCGGCCTCTGGCCAGGCCGGCGGCGATCCCCCCGGCCCGCTCGGCAGCGCGGCCGTGGCCCGCCTGTACCGCCGCGCGCTCGATCTCGTCATCGCGCTGCACCGCGCTGCCCGCCGCTCCGACGCGGATCCGACCTCCGGCGCGGCCGGCGAGTGCGTGGCCTTCGACCGCGCCTTCGACCGCGAGGCGCTGCGCTGGGAGCTGGACCATTACCGCGAATGGGGCCTCCACGCCCGCCTCGGCAGCAACGCCGTAGCCCCGCACGAGGAGGCTCTCTCCGCCCCCTTCGACCGGCTCACCGGCGCGCTGCTGGACCTGCCGCAGACGCTCGCGCTCAAGGACCTCCAGTCCCGCAACCTGATGCGCAAGCACGGGCGCTGGCACCTGATCGACTTCCAAGACGCGCTTCGCGCCCCGTTCGTCTATGACCTCGTGGCGCTACTGCGCGACTCCTACGTCGTTCTGGAAGACGAACTGGTCGGCGAACTGCTCGGCTACTATGTCGAAGAAGGCGCGCGGGCGGGCCTGCCGTGGTGCGACGATCCCGAGCGCGTCAAGCGCGCCTTTCACCTGCAAACCGTGCAGCGCAAGCTCAAGGACGCCGGGCGCTTCATATTTGTGGAGCGCGAGCAGGGCAAGAACGAATTTCTGCCATACTACGCACCGTCGGTCGGCTACGTGCAGCGGGCGCTCGACGCTCTCGCGCCGGAGTTTGCGGACCTGCGCGAGACGCTCGACGCGGTGGAGCCGGCGTTCGCGTCGTGAGCAGAGCGCGCCACGCGACCGCGCCTCGGTTTGAACGTCCGCCGTTCACGGGCCACCGTCCCTCAAACGCGGTTGCGCCGGTCTTCGATGAGCGCGTCCAGGACGCTCTCGTCGGCGAGGGTGGACGTGTCGCCGAGGTCCTGGTAGTCGTCGGCGGCGACCTGGCGCAGCACGCGCCGCATGATCTTGCCGCTGCGCGTCTTCGGGAGCGCGTCGGCAAACTGAAGGAAGTCCGGCGTTACGATGGGTCCCAGCTCGGTGCGCACGTGCTCGACGAGCTCCTCGCGCAGGTCGTCCGAGGGGGCGTTGCCGGCCACGAGCGTGACGTAGCAGTAGATGCCTTGCCCCTTGATGTCGTGCGGGTAGCCGGCCACAGCCGCCTCGGCGACGGCCTCGTGCTCCACGAGCGCGCTTTCGATCTCGGCGGTCCCGATGCGGTGGCCGCTCACGTTGAGCACGTCGTCCACGCGGCCGGTAATCCAGTAGTAGTCGTCCTCGTCGCGGCGGCAGCCGTCGCCGGGGTAGTAGTAGCCCTCGAAGTCCGCGAAGTACGTCTCCACGAAGCGCTCGTGGTTGCGGTACACGGTGCGCATCTGCCCCGGCCATGAGTCTTTGATCGCCAGAAGCCCCTCACCCGCACCCTCCTGTTCGTTTCCGTTTTCGTCCAGCAACGCCGGCTGCACGCCGAAAAACGGAAGCGACGCCGACCCGGGTTTTTGCGCGACGGCCCCCGGCAGGCCGGTAATCATGATGCCGCCGGTCTCGGTCTGCCACCACGTGTCCACGATGGGGCATTCGCCCCGGCCCACCACGCGGTGGTACCAGTTCCACGCCTCCGGATTGATCGGCTCGCCGACGGTGCCCAGCAACCGCAGGCTCTCGCGGCTCGTCTTTTCGACGTGCTCGTCGCCCTCGGCGATGAGCGCGCGGATGGCCGTCGGCGAGGTGTAGAGCTGGGTCACGCCGTGTTTGTCGACGACCTGCCAGTAGCGCGAGGCATCCGGATAGGTGGGCGTGCCCTCAAAGAAGACCTGCGTGGCCCCGTTGGCCATCGGCCCGTAGACGATGTAGCTGTGGCCGGTGATCCAGCCCACGTCCGCGGCACACCAGTAGACGTCGTTCTCGGCGTCGAGGTCGAAGACGTACTCGTGTGTCATCGAGGTCCACACGAGGTAACCGGCAGTGGTGTGGAGAACGCCCTTCGGCTTGCCCGTCGAGCCGGAGGTGTAGAGAATGAAGAGCGGGTCCTCGGCGTCCATCTCGGCCGGCGCGCATTCGTCGTCCACGCCCTCCAGCTCCTCGTGAAGCCAGTAGTCTCGGCCCGGCGTCCAGCCGATGTCGCCGCCGGTGTTTTGCACGACGAGCACATGATCCACGCCGCTGGTGCGCTCGGCGGCCGCATCGGCGTTGTCCTTGAGCGAGACGGTCTTACCGGCGCGGCGCCCTTCATCGGCAGTGATGAGATAGTTTGACTCACAGTCGGTGATGCGGTCGGCCAGCGAGGCGGGGCTGAAGCCTGCGAAGACGACCGAGTGAATCGCCCCGATGCGCGCGCAGGCCAGCATCGCCACGGCCACCTGCGGGATCATCGGAAGGTAGATCGTCACGCGGTCGCCCTTCTCCACGCCGTGCTTTTTGAGCACGTTGGCAAAACGCGAGACGCGCGTGAGCAGCTCGCGGTAGGTGATGTGCTTCGCGTCCTGCTCGCGCGGGTCGTCGGGCTCGAAGATCAAGGC
>PXTT01000009.1 GCA_003022535.1 Bacteroidetes bacterium QS_9_68_14 | reverse complement strand
GCGGAGTCGATGAGCCATGTGCCCATGAGCGGATTCTTCTTCCAGCCCGAGCCGGACCTCACGCAGGAGGACCCCGACATGTACGTTTCGATGGGCATTACTGCCGAGAACGTGGCCGAGGAGTACGGCGTGAGCCGCGAGGAGCAGGATCGCTTCGCGTTGCAAAGCCACGAGCGCGCCGTCGATGCCATCGACAGCGGGCGCTTCGACGAGGAAACCTTCGCCCTCGACGTGGAGGAGACGCTGATGGACAGGGGCAGCAACGGCCGCGCGAAGCCCGAGACGATCCGCCAGTCGGTGAATACCGACGAAGGCCCGCGCCGCGACACCTCGATGGAGGCGCTTTCGCAACTGCCGTCCGTCTTCAAAAAAGACGGCACCGTCACGCCCGGCAACGCGTCGCAGCGCTCAGACGGCGGCGCGGCGACGGTCGTGATGAGCGAGGAGCGCGTGAACGAGCTGGGCGTGGAGCCGATGGCGCGCCTCCGGGGCTTCGCGTTGCACGGCGTGGCGCCGGAGGTGATGGGCATCGGCCCCATCGGCGCTATCGAGAAGGTGCTCGGGCAGACCGGCCTCTCGAAAGACGACATCGGCCTCGTGGAACTCAACGAAGCCTTCGCCGCGCAGGCGCTGGCGGTGATCCGCGAGACGGGCTTCGACGAGGAGATCGTTAACGTCAACGGCGGCGCCATCGCGCTGGGCCACCCACTCGGCTGCACCGGGGCGAAGCTCGCGGCCACGCTGCTGCACGAGATGCGCCGCCGCGACGTGCGCTACGGGATCTGCACGATGTGCGTGGGCGGCGGCATGGGCGCGGCGGGCGTCATCGAGAACCTCGACGCGTGACCCGTGGCGCTGCGGACGGCGGCCCGTGGACGGCGGACGGCGACCTGGCGGCCCGTAGGGTCCTCCCTTTCGTGCCGGCGGCAACGTCGGCCCGCCGGGGTAGGGGTACGATGGATCGTGCCCGAGGCGAACCGGCAACGCGCCGTCGTTCATCGCGCAACGCGTCGGAGCCCCGACGGTCCCTTCAACCCATGATTCCCGTTGGCCATGATGCAGTAGCCTGACTCGCCGAAACGCTTCCCGCCCGCGCCCGAGACGACATGAGCGACTTGAACCTCACCGAAGCGGACCTCCGCGAGCATACCGCCGGCGGCTCCTTCGAGCGTGGGGAGCGCTACTTCGAGGACGGGGCCGTGCGGAAAGTGAATGTGCGCTCCGGCGAGCTGGAGGCGTACGTGCAAGGATCGGCGCCGAACCCGTACGTCGCAACCGTCCAGCTCGACTCTGGCGGCGTCCAGGAAGCGCGTTGCACGTGCCCGTATCACGAGGGAAGCTGGTGCAAGCACATCGCGGCCGCGTTGCTCGCTCACCTGCGCGAGCACGACGAGCGCGAGCAGCAGCCTCTTCGAGCCTTGATTGGCGACCGAAGCCGCGACGAACTCGTGGCCCTGATCGAGCGCCTCGCCGAGCGCGATCCCCGCGTGCGTGAGTGGATGGAAGAAGAAACCCTCTGACGAAACCCGGGGCTTCTGGCGCGCCCCTGTGAATCCGGCCGATGTGCCGGAACCCCGTTTGCAAACGTGTTTTCAACACTCGTAGTTAACAGCGTTAACCTGGCGGCAGCGCGAACTTTCCCCGCGCCTCTGGATGCGCGGCTGGCGCCCGCTTTTCTTTTCCACCAATCCCGAGCCCGAACCATGAACGTCCCGCTCTCCGACGCGCTCACGAAAGCCTCCGAGGCCGCCGGGCGCGTCACGGCGAAGGCCGTCGACGCCGTCACCGACGCGAAGGCCGCCGGGGGGGCGGCGAAAAGCGTGGCCGAGAGGGCCAGGCGGGCGGTGAAAGCCGCGGCCGGCGCCGAGACGGCGAAGGAAGCGGGCCGGAAGGCCGCGCAGGAGCTCGGCGTGATAGAAAAGGAGGTAGACTACCTGTTCAAGGAAGTCCCGAGTAGCCTCTCGACCTCCGGCGTCCTCGCGGTCGCGGCGGTGCTGGGCTTCACCGGCGCGCCGCTCCCAGCGTGGGCCGGGGCGGGCGCCACGGCGCTCTACGGCTTCGGCGTACGGTCGAGGAGCGTCTGGGGCCTCTACCTCGGGCTCGTGGCGCTCTTCCACGCAAAGCCGTTGCGCAAGCAGCTCTCGAAAGGCGTCATGCAGGCGATGGAGGCGCTCCAGTTCCTGCCCGAGATCAGCGAGACCGAGCAAGTCGCCATCGAGGCGGGCAATGTGTGGATGGACGCGGAGCTCTTTAGCGGCAAGCCCGACCTCGACCGGCTCAACAGCCAGCCGTACGGCGACATCTCCGAGCGCGAGCGCGCCTTCCTCGACGGCCCGGCGCAGGAGGTCTGCGAGATGTCCAACGAGTGGGAAATCATGCAGCGCGGGGACCTCAGCGAGGAAACGTGGGACTTCCTTAGAAAAGAGAAGTTCTTCGGCATGATCGTGCCGGAGGAGTACGGCGGGCTCGGCTTCAGCGCGAAGGCCAACAGCATGGTCGTCAAGAAGCTGGGCACCTGCTCGCTGCCGCTCTCGATTACGGTGATGGTGCCTAACTCGCTGGGGCCGGCGGAGCTGCTCATCCACTACGGCACCGACGAGCAGAAAGACTACTACCTGCCGCGCCTGGCGAAGGGCGAGATTATCCCGTCTTTCGCGCTCACCGAGCCGAACGCGGGGTCGGACGCTGGGGCGATGGAGTCCACCGGCGAGGTGTTCAAAGACAACGACGGCGAGATCAAGATTCGCCTCAACTGGACGAAGCGCTACATCAGCCTCGCGGCCATCTCCGACATCCTGGGGCTGGCCTTCAACCTGCGCGACCCCGAGAATCTGCTGGGCCAGGGCGAGGACCTGGGCATCACCTGCGCGCTCGTGCCCACCGACCTGGACGGAATCGAGCTGGGCAAGCGCCACGACCCGCTCGGTATCCCGTTCTACAACTGCCCGACGAAAGGCCACGACGTGGTCGTGCCGCTCGACGCCATCATTGGCGGCGAAGAAGGCGCGGGCGAAGGCTGGAAGATGCTCATGAACTGCCTCGGGGCCGGGCGCGGCATCTCGCTGCCGGCGCAGGGCACCGGCGCGGGACAGTATGTGACGCGCGTGGCCGGGGCGCACGCGGCGATTCGCCAGCAGTTTGGCTTGTCGATTGGCAAGTTCGAGGGCATCGAAGAGCCGCTCGCGCGCATCGCCGGCTACACCTACCTTGCCGACGCCTCGCGCAACTACACCGTCGGCGGTTTGGACAAAGGCGAGAGGCCGGCGGTCGTCTCGGCGATCATGAAGTACAACCTGACGGAGCTGCAGCGCGAAATCGTCAACGACGGGATGGACATCCTCGCCGGGAGCGGCATCTCGCGGGGCCCCAGCAACCTGCTCGCGCCTGCCTACCAGGGCCTGCCGATCTCGATCACCGTCGAGGGCGCCAACATCCTGACGCGCACGATGATGATCTTCGGGCAGGGCGCCATCCGCTGCCACCCGTACGCCCTCGAAGAAATCGAGGCGCTGATGGACGGGGACGTGGACCGCTTCGACGCAGCGTTCTGGCCACACATCGGCCACGTCGTGCGCAACGCGTTCCGCTCGGTGGGCATGAGCCTGACGCGCGGGCGCCTCGCGCGCTCGCCAGTCGGCGGCCCGGCTGCGCCCTACTGGAAGAAGCTTGCGTGGTCGAGCGCCACGTTTGCCATTCTCGCGGACCTGGCGATGGGCAGTCTCGGCGGCGCCCTGAAGCGCAAAGAGAAGCTCACGGGCCGCTTCGCGGACGTGCTCTCGTGGATGTACATTGGCGCGGCCACGCTGCGGCGCTTCGAGGCAGAGGGCCGGCAGAAAGAGCATGAGCCGTACATGCACTGGGCCATGCAAGAGTGCCTGCGCCGCATCCAGGTTGCCTTCGACGGGCTGTTCGAGAACCTGGAGGTGCCGGGCCTGACGTGGTTCTTCCGCTACGTGGCGGCCCCATGGTCGCGCCTCAACACGTTGGGCGAAGGTCCCTCCGACGCGCTGGGCGGCGAGATTGCGGCCGGCATCCAGACCGCCGGTGGGGCGCGCGAGTGGCTCACCGACGGCGTTTACGAGCCGGACCGCGACGACCACCCGCTGGCGCAGCAGGAGCGCGCCTTCCAGCTCAGTCGCAAGGAGTACCACATCGGCCAGAAGGTCAAGGCTGCCATCAAGCGCGGCGACCTGCCGAAGAAGCGCCTCAACAAGCTCGTGGACGAGGCCGTCGAGCAGGGCGTCATCACCGAGGAGGAGCGCGAGACGGTGCGCCGCGCGGACGCCGAGCGCGAGGAGTACGTGAAGGTCGATGCCTTTGACCTCGGCGAGTACCGCAAGGGGCTGACCGTCCCCGGCGCCAACGTGCCCGACGAGGACCTCGCCCCGACGGCCCCGAACGTCGAGAACGGCGAGACCGGCGGCGATGGGGCGACCGGGCAGCAGCACGCTTCCGGCGATGGCACGGCGGAGGGCGAGCCGTCCAAGCCGGACCCGGAGCAGGTGTGAGGCGGCCACGCCGCGTGGCTTAACGTCAGGGCAACGCAACGGAGAGCCCGGGAGAAGCGGCACGACTCACGATGCGCCACCGCGCGGCGGGGGCGTGCTGGAAGTCACAGAAGCACGATCTCGAGGTCGTCGCCTTCGTAGCGCTGCATGTCCGCATCGGTGGTGTAGATTCGTTCGGCGCGGTGGTCGAGCGCGGCTTCCAGAATGAAGGCGTCGGCCATCGAGAGGCCGTTGCCGTGGGCGAGGCGAGCGGTCCGCTCGCAACGCGCCAGACTGCTGACAGGTGTGACGCGGCAGGCCTTTGGCAAATCTGCTACCAGCGTCTCAGTTTGCTCGCGGGGGAGTGAGCCGCGAAGCCCGTGCCGATAGAGCTCAAAGCAGACGAGGAAGGAAAGCACCCCGGTAGCCGTCCCGTGCAGGACCTCTGCCCAGATCTCTCGCACATGCGCCTCCGCGTCAGGGTTATCGAGGAGACGGTAAAAGAAGCCGGTGTCGAAGCCGTAGGTCATTGGCGGTTGGGGTCCTCGCGGCGAAATTCGCGTTGCGCTTCCTGAAAACGCTCGAACGGGTACTCTTCGGAATCCATCGTGCCGGCCAACTCGCTGATACGCTCGCACGCTTCTCGGCGCTTGCGTTCCTCGAGCGCGGCTTCGACGGCTTGCGCGTAGAACTGCGAGACGGAGACGTCTTCCTTTTCGGCGTACTTTTGGGCTTCGGTACCGACGTCATCAGGCACGTGAACGGAAACACGCATGGGGCGTTGGCTTCAGGACGCATAACGATGCACGTAACTGCACGCTTTGCTTCAGCGGCCCGTTCCCATCACGCCTCCCCATGCAAGACAGCTTCCATCCCGAGATCCTCTCCGGCGAGCACGTCATCGTCACCGGCGGGGGGACGGGTCTCGGCCGGGCGATGGCCACGCGCTTCGCCACGCTCGGGGCAAACGTCACCGTCTGCGGGCGGCGCGAAGAGCCGCTGGCCGAGACCGTCAGCGAGATCGAAGGCGGCGGGGGCGTGGCCGAGGGCATCTCCTGCAACGTGCGCGATCCCGAAGCGGTGGAGAAATTTTTTGCCGAAGCCGAGGAGCGGCAGGGCCCGTCACGCGCCTCGTCAACAACGCGGCGGCGAACTTCCTGGCGGCCTCCGAAGACATTTCGCCGAACGGGTTCGACGCGATCATCAAGACGAACCTGTACGGGGCGTTTTACTGCACGCAGGCGGCCGGGCGGCGCTGGCTGGAGCGTGCCGAGGACCTCGACGACGGCCAGGCCGACGGCGACGTGGGCGCTGTGCTCTCTATCGCCACGACCTACGCCAAGACAGGGAGCGCCTTCGTGCTGCCGAGCGCCATGTCGAAGGCCGGCGTCGTGGCGATGACCAAGTCGCTCGCCGCCGAGTGGGGCCCCGCGGGCATCCGGCTGAACGCCGTGGGGCCGGGGCCTTTCCCCACCGAGGGCGCGTGGAGCCGTCTCTCGCCGCCGGGGATGGACCTGGAAGAGCAAATGGAGCAGCGCGTCCCGCTACGCCGCTTGGGGGAGCCGGAGGAGCTGGCCAACCTCGCGGTCTTTCGGACCTGAGCAGCTACATGAACGGTGCGTTCCTGACCTACGACGGCGGGGAGGTGCTCGTGGCCGGCGGGCAGTTCAACCAGTTCACCCAGATGCCGCGCGAGCAGGTCAAGGAACTGTTTGAAGCAATGCGCGATGAGGGAGGGTAGGGGATGGCTCGCTCGCCTCCGGCTCGCTGAGTGGTAGATGGTCCTCGGACCGCTGGTCACGGCAGCGCACCGAAAACCATTCCCCACCCCCTATCCACCGTCAAGCGAGCGAAAGCGAGTGGACCGGTATTTGCGTTGACATTCTGTGAAGCGACCCGCTATTTGGGTCGTAGCGCCCTCTTCACAGAAGATCGACGCGCCATGTGTGCTCTTTCGCTCGACGTGTTCTCGCGCGCCGCCTACGACTTCGAGAAGGCGCAGTACCGCGTTCGCGGCGGGTTGAAACGGGCGCGCGACGCCTTCGCCGAGAACCGCATCTACCCGCACCTCGGCGATCTGGCGACGCTGCACCGCACGCTCCGCCGCATCCTGGCGCGCTCGGAGGACCTGCGCAGGGCGGGGCCGCGCGAGATCAGGGAGATCGACTGGGCCGAAGGCCAGCTCGTCTACGAGTGGCCGGAGCTGAGCGAAGGCCAGATGGCCGACGTGAAGGCGCTGATGGAATGGGCGGTGCCGCACTTGCAGGCTACGCTGGAAGAAGGCAAAACGATCTTCGATTTCGTGGACGAGCGCCTGCAACTGGAGGAGGTGGGCCTCGTGCCGTCGTACCGCCGGGAGGGGTACCTGCTCGTGCCAGAGGGAGAGGCCGACGCGCTGCACGTCATGCAGTACAGCCTCTCGATCTACGACGGCAGCGTGGGTGAGGACGGCGAGCGCTACCGCCGCCTCAAGACGACCCATCTGAAAAGCATCGACTACGACGCGGGGCTGCTCCCTGAGCCTCGTCAGGTGAAGCTGGACCTGCTGGAGGAGCGCCGCGAGCTGCCCAACCCGGCGACCTACTTCTTCGACGCCGAGGTGGACTTCCCGTTCGAGCCGACGCTTTTCCCCATCGCCAAGCGCAAGCTGATGCGCTACCTCGCCGAGGCCTGATGGGGCTTGCGCGTCACAGGGCGCTCGGGCGTTGGCAGGGCCTTTCCCCGCAACACGTTACGCTTCCGAACGCTACCCGAGCCGCTCGGCCACGCGCTGGGCCGCCGCGTTGCCGCTGGCGGCCGCGTCGCCGACGGAGACGCCCGCGCGGTAGTTGCCCGCCAGGTAGAGGCCGGGGCAGTTCGCTTCGATCCGGTCGAGGGCGTCCTTGACGCGCCCGTAGCCCACGTGGTACTGCGGAATGGCGCGGGGCCACGTCACGCGCTGGCGGAAGACGGGGGGCGCGTGAGCCCCCAGCGCGCGGCGCAGGTCGTGGTAGACGGCCTCGTAGACGGTCTCGTCGTCGGCCTCGGCGAGGGCCGGGTCGCGCGCGCCGCCCACGTAGGTGGTCAGCAGGACGCGGTCGTCGGGCGCGCGGTGCGGGAAGACCGACGAGGAAAAGAGCGTGCCGAGCGTGCGGCAGCCGGTTTCGACCTCGGGCACGAGCATCCCGAAGCCGTCCAGCGCGTGGTCGATGGAGTCGCGTGGGAAGCCGGTCGCCACGGTGCTCACAGGCGGGTACGAGACGTCCTCCAGGGCGCTCGTGTCAGCGTCGAGCTCTGGCGCGAGCGCTGAGAGCGCCGGCAGCGAGGCGCTCCACACCAGCGCCTCGAAGGTCGGGTCGTCCAGAGAAGGCGACGCCCCAGATCCGTCGTCCGCGCCGTGGCCGGGCGAGGCGAGGTGCACGCGCCAGCGGCCTTCGCCCGTCCGGCGCAACGCCTGCACCTCGGCTTCGTAGCGCACGCGGTCGCCCAGCCGGTCCGCTAGCGCGCGGGGCAGGGTGGCGAGCCCCCTTTTCAGCGAAAAGGGACCGCTGCGGGGGCGCGCGTCGTCGTCATCGCCGCCCCGCCCGAGGAGGCGTTGCGCGAAGCGCCCGGCCGCGCGTCGTAGCCCCCCGCCGAGAAGCGAGCCGTGCTCCTGCTCGAGCGCATGGAGACACGGGAACGCGTGCTGGAGCGAAAGCGCCTCGGGGTCGCCCGCGAAGACGCCCGCCGTGAAGGGGTTAATGCCGTAGTCGAGCACCTCAGGACCCAGGCGCCGGCGTGCAAAGTCGGCTACGCTTTCGTCTTCCGCTTCGGCGGAGCCCACGAACGGCTCGGCCAGGAGGCGGGCCTTCGCTTGGGGAGAGAAGAGTTCGGTGCCCACCAAGTCGCGCAGCGACGAGGGCAACGCCACGGGCCGCCCGCTGAAGACGACGTAGCGCCGCCCGGCCACGCCCTCGGCGGCGTCTACGCGCTCCTCCGCGAGGGCGAGGTAGGGCCGAACTCCACGAGGTACTGCCCGTCGGTCGTGGGAGCCTCGAAGTGCTCGGAGTGGATCAGGCCGCCGGGACGCGCACGCCGTTCGAAGACAACCGGCTCGTGGCCAGCCTGCGCCACGCGGTACGCCGCCGTCAGCCCGGCGATGCCTGCGCCAACGATGCCGACCTGCGCCATAAGGATCCGCCCGCGGCCCGGGCGGGGACTGGATGAGAAACTGCTTCCCTGCCCGCCTGTACACAATCAGCAGATCAGAGATCCGTTTTCCTTTCCCTAATGCCCCCGCCGCTGACATGGCTACCGAAGCGATGAACGAAAGCTGGCGCCGCATCCGCGACCAAGTTAAGTCCATCTGGGACGACACCGAGTTCGACGACAAGGAAATGAAGCGCGCACGGGGCGACATGGACAAAATCGTGCGCCTTATCCACGACCGCACCGGCGAGCCGCGCGAGGACATCTACCGCAAGATGGGCGCGATTCTGTGACGCGGATCGCCTGCGCGCACGTGCGGCACGCTCTGAAGACCTGCTGGGCCCTGCTGCCCGGCAGGTCTTCGCACTTCCGGGGCGTAGCCGGGTTCTGAGTCGTGGCCGGAACAAGGCGACGAGGGCTTCGGCGCGTCCGGGCAGAAAGAGAGAGCGCTGGGGGGCCGCCTCGCCTCCGGCCGGTGCCGCTCGCGCTTTCATCTGAGGCAGGGCCACGCTACATTGAGACGCGCCGCCGACGACCGTGCTCCGCCGGCGCTCACCCTGTCATTTGACTGCTCTTTTTTGCCCTCAACCCGCCCCCGATGTTCGAGGACGCCGCCCCCGCTGCCGCTGCTTCCGCTCTCGGCTCCGCGGCCCCTGAAGGCGACGCCTTCGAGCGCCGCGCCGCGCGCTACCGTGACCTGCTCGAGACGCGAGCCACGCGCGCCGAGGAGATCCGCCAGGGCGGCGGAGCGGGCCGCATCGAGCGGGAGCACGAGCGCGGCAAGCTCACCGCCCGCGAGCGCATCGCCGACTTGCTCGACGACCCCGGGGATTTCCAGGAACTCGGTCTCTTTGCCGGGTACGGGATGTACGAAGAGGAGGGGGGCTGCCCCGCCGGCGGCACCGTTATGGGACTCGGCGAGGTGCAGGGACGCCTCTGCCTCGTCGTGGCCAACGACGCGACCGTCAAGGCCGGCGCGTGGTTTCCCATCACGGCCAAGAAAAACCTGCGCGCTCAGGAGATCGCCCTCGAAAACCACGTGCCCATCATCTACTTGGT
>PXTT01000008.1 GCA_003022535.1 Bacteroidetes bacterium QS_9_68_14 | reverse complement strand
AATGCCCATCGAAACGTACATGTCGGGGTCCTCCTGCGTGAGGTCCGGCTCGGGCTGGAAGAAGAATCCGCTCATGGGCACATGGCTCATCGACTCCGCTCCGCCGGCGACGGCGACGTCGGTGTAGCCGGCCACAATGGACTGCGAGGCCATCGCAATGGTCTGCAGGCCCGACGAGCAGAAGCGGTTGACCGTCGCGCCGGGCACTTCGTCGGGCAGCCCCGCTTTCTGGGCGATGATGCGGCCCATGTTCATCCCCTGCGGCCCCTCGGGAAAAGCGCAGCCCATCAGCACGTCGTCGACCATCTCGGGCTCGAGGCCGTCCACGCGGTCCATCGCCTCGTTGACGGCGGCCGCGCCCAATTCCTCGGGGCGAAAGGTACTCAGTACGCCCTTGTTGGCCTTTCCGACCGGCGTGCGCACGCTGCTGACGATGTACGCTTCGTTGGATTCCATCGTTGGTTTCAGTTTGAGCGGTGAGAGGGAGGGTCGGGCGTTCGTGGCTTCGGCGGACGGAAGGGGGAGGGTTCGAGGTTGAAGGCTGAACGTCTTTCAGCCCACAACGTCGTCCCGCCCGAGAAACCTTCAACCTTCAGCCACGCGAGCAGCGGGAAGCGTTAATTCCGCAGCGGCTTGCCTTTTTCGAGCATGTGCTGGACGCGTTGCTGCGTTTTTTCCTCGCCCAGCAGGCTCAGGAAGGCCTCCCGCTCGAGGCCCAGCAGGTAATCCTCACTGACGTGCTGCGGGGCCGTTAGGTCGCCGCCGGTCATCACCCAGGCGAGTTGCTCGCCGAGGTGCTTGTCATATTTGCTGATGAAGCCGCCGTCGAGGTACTGCTGCAAGGCCACGACGAAGGCCGAGCGCGTCGGGCGCCCCAGCACGTTGATCCTGCGCGGCGACGGGGCGCAGTAGCCCTGATTCGAGCAGCGCAGCACCTCTTCTTTGGCCGCGTAGAGGCGGCGGCTCGCGTTCATCACGACGCGCGTGTTCTCCGGCAGGTAGCCCATGTCGCGGGCCTGCTCGGCGCTTTCGGCGACCTCCGCCTGCGCGACTTGCTCGAAGAACGACTGCAAAAAGGGCTGCTGGTGGCTTGGGAAGTCGCCGGGGGCACGCGCGTCAGCGAGGGCCGCGAGGCGCATCGTGCCCGTACCCGCAGGGATGAGCCCCACGCCCAGCTCCACGAGACCGATGTAGCTCTCGGCTGAGGCCACCGGCTGCGGGCAGGCCATCGCCATCTCGCACCCGCCGCCCAGCACCTTCTGGTGCGGCGCCACGACGACCGGCTTTTCCGAATAGCGCACGCGCTGAATGGCGGTCTGAAACCCTTCGAGCGCCTCCTCGACCTCGCCGAAGTCCCCCTGCATCGCCGCCATCCCGAACTCGCCGAGGTTGGCCCCGACCGAGAAGTTCTTCCCCTCGTTGCCGATGACGAGCCCGCGCAGGTTGCGATCGTTTTCGAGCTTCTCGATGACCTCCCGCAGCCCGCGCATCACGTTCTGCCCCAGCGCGTTGGACTTTGAGCGAAACTCGTACAGCGCCACACCGTCGCCCAGATCCAGCAGCGCGGCCTCCTCGTTCGCCCACAGCTCATTGCTGGAGTCGGTTTTCACGCTGGCGAGGTTAATCTCGTCGGCCGGACGCGGGTCCGGCGCGTAGCCGCCCTCGGGTGGGACGTAGACTTCGCGTTGCCCATCGGAGGGACGGTAGAACGGCGCGTTGCCCTGCTGCTGCATCTCCTCGACCCAGCCGGGCGCCTCGTAGCCCATGTCGCGCATTCCATTCAGCACCTTCTCGAAGCCCAGCGCGTCCCACGTCTGGAACGGGCCGAGCTCTCCCCCGAAGCCCCAGCGAATCGCGCGGTCCACGTCCGCCGGGTTGTCCGTGATCTCCCCGATCCGGCGCGCACTGTACGCCAGGAGGTCGAGCGTCGTCTCGCGGAAGAAGCGGCCCGCGCGCCCGTCGTCTTCGTAGAGCGCGCCCAAGCGCGCGGTCAGGTCGCCCGCTTTTTTGAAGCGGCTCACGTCGATGAGGTCGTCGTCGGTCGGTGCTTCGTACTCGAGCGTCTCGGGATCGACGGACTTGATCGTACCGTCCTCCTTCTTGTAAAACCCTTCGCCGGACTTCGCGCCGAGGCGACCATTTTCCACCAGCGCGTCCAGCAGGTCGGGCGGGCGGAAGGCGTTGCGGCTTTCGTCGCCGGGGGCCTTCTCGTAGAGGTTTTCGGCCACGTCCTGCATCACATCGAGGCCCACCACGTCGGCGGTGCGGAAGGTGGCCGATTTCGGGTAGCCGACGAGCGTGCCCGTCAGCGTATCGATCTCCTCGATGGAGTAGCTGCCGTTCGTGAAGTAGCGGAGGGCCTGAAGCTGCCCGTAAACGCCGATGCGGTTGCCCACGAAGTAGGGCACGTCATTGGCCACGACGATGCCCTTGCCCAGACGCAGGTGGCCGAACTGCGCGACGCGCTCGGTCACGTCCGCGTCGGTCGCCTCGGTTGGGATCAGTTCGAGGAGCTTCAGGTAACGCGGCGGGTTGAAGAAGTGCGTGCCCAGAAAGCGCGCCTTGAAGTCCTCGCTGCGCCCTTCGGCGACTTCGTGGATGGGGAGCCCGCTCGTGTTGGTCGAAATGACGGCGTCCGCGTGGGCAACACCTTCGATGCGCTCCATCACGTCACGCTTGACGCCCAAGCGCTCGACGACGGCTTCGATCACCCAGTCCGCCGTACCGACGGCTGCCTCGAAGTTTTCCTCGAAGTTGCCCAGCGTAACGCGCTCGACGGCCTCGTCGGTAAAGAACGGGTCGGGGCTGGCGTCTTTGGCCACCTCGAAGCCTTTGCGCACGACGGCGTTTTTGTCCTCGGCGCTCCCGTCGCCGCCCGGCGGAATGTCGAGCAGGCGTACGTCGAGGCCGGCGTTGGCGAGATGCGCGGCGATCTGCGCGCCCATCGTGCCGGCGCCCAGCACGGTGGCCGTCTGAAATGGGCGGTGCGTGGCCGGGGCCGCGAGGTTGAGGGCGCGTGTGCCGAGTGTCTGTTCCGGTTCCATTTTTCGCAGGCAGGGAAAGCGGGGAGCGGGTGAGCGCGCGGCCCACGCGGCGTTGCGGCGGTGAGCGCCTTGACTTAACACCGTTAACCCGTAATGGGCTACGCGCGCCGTTGATCCCGCGCCGGCGGGTTCGATTATCCGCGGCGCAAGCGGTATGCTGTAAAGCGGGCGCGTTGCTGGTTTCGGGCAGGACTTCGGACAGACTGCCCCTACGGGTTGACAACCGTTCGCGCCCCATCGCCCCCACTGCGACCCAAGAACCCTCCTCCCGCACTCGAATGGCTCACGTTCCGCAGATCGTTTCCGCGTACTACACGCTCCGGCCCGACCCCAGCGAGAAAAGGCAACGCGTCTCCTTCGGCACCTCGGGGCACCGGGGGCGGGCGACGGAGCGCGCCTTCAACGAGGATCACATCGCGGCTATTGCGCAGGCGCTCGTCGAGCACCGACGCGAGGCGGGCATCGGCGGGCCGCTCCTCATTGGCGTGGACACGCACGCCCTCTCGGAAGCGGCCTTCCGGACGGCGCTGGAGGTATTCGCCGCAAACGGCGTGGAGGTGCGCGTTCAGCAGGAGGACGGCGAGCACGGACGGGCGTACACCCCGACGCCGGCCCTCTCGCGCGCGATCATCCGCCACAACCGCGAGCGGGACGTGAACGGGCCGCAGGCCGACGGCGTCATCATCACGCCCTCGCACAATCCGCCTGCCGACGGCGGCTTCAAGTACA
The DNA here is from genome assembly GCA_003022535.1 of Bacteroidetes bacterium QS_9_68_14. Lineage (GTDB taxonomy): Bacteria > Bacteroidota > Rhodothermia > Rhodothermales > Salinibacteraceae > QS-8-64-10. The sequence continues at coordinate 20,846 of PXTT01000008.1, read as the reverse complement.
ACCCGCCGCACGGGGGTCCCGCCGGCTCGGGCGTCACCGGCGCCATCGAACGCCGCGCCAACGAGCTGCTCGAAAACGACTTGAGCGGCGTCGAACGCATCGCCTTCCCCGAGGCTCTCGCGGCAAAGACGACGCAGGAGACGGACTTCATGCACCCCTACATCGACGACCTCGACCGGGCCATCGACATGGAAGCGATCCGCGAGGCGGGCGTGGCCATCGGCGTGGACCCGATGGGTGGAGCGGCGGTCCACTACTGGCGTCCCCTCGCCGACGCCTACGGCCTCGACCTCACCGTCACCAACGAGCGGGTGGACCCGGCTTTCGCCTTCATGCCGCCCGACACCGACGGGCAGGTCCGCATGGACTGCTCCTCCGCCGACGCGATGGCCCGTCTCGTCGAGCTTTCTGACCGCTTCGACATCGCCTTCGGCAACGACCCGGACGGGGACCGTCACGGCATCGTCACGCCCACCGGCGGATTGATGAACCCGAACCACTACCTGAGCGTGGCGGTGGACTACCTTTTCCAAGACCGCACGGAGTGGCCCGCGGAGGCCGCCGTCGGCAAGACGCTCGTCACCAGTTCAATGATCGACCGCGTGACCGCGCGCCTCGGGCAGCCCCTCGCGGAGGTGCCCGTGGGCTTCAAATGGTTCGTGGACGGCCTCGGGAGCACCGAGTACGGCTTTGGCGGCGAAGAGAGCGCCGGCGCCTCCTTGCTCGAAAAAGACGGGCGGACGTGGACGACCGACAAAGACGGGATCGTCTTCGGCCTGCTCGCTGCCGAGATCACTGCCAAGACGGGCCGCGACCCGGCCGCCCGCTACGCCGACCTCGAATCCGAGTTCGGGCGCCCCGTCTACGCGCGCACCAACGCCCCGGCGAGCCCTGCCCAGAAGGAGGCGTTGCGCGAGCTTTCCCCCGACATGGTCGAGGCGGGCGAGCTGGCCGGCGAGCCCATTGAGGACACGTTCACCCGCGCGCCAGGCAACGACGTCCCCATCGGCGGGCTGAAGGTCGTGATTACGCCGAGAGCTTCAAGGGCGAGGAGCACGTCGAGGCGCTGAAGGAGGAGGCGCAGGCGCTCGTCGAGGCGGCGTTCGAGGCAGCCGGCGTGGCGTCCTCTTCGTGAGCGCGGCCGGGCGCCCGCTTCGCCGGCTGGCCCCTTCCGGCGCGACGGAATGGTCTGAAAGCGATGGCGGGCAGAAAGCGCGTGGCTTGGACCTCACCCGCTCAGTAGTTCGATCCTCTCCCGCGTGAGCGCTTTTCAGTCTGCGCTGGCGTCTGACGTGGCTGCGGCATAGGAAGAAGCGGCTACGCTAAGCGTCAGGTGCAGTGGGGAGTTATGTGGCATCTGCTTCGTTAGCTTCTTCCTCCCGTTTGATGCCGATCAGATCTTCAAGGAGTTTGATACGCCTGTCTCTCAAGTGCTCGACTGCCTGTGAACCATTACAGCCGAATGCTTCCAGAACCTTGTTGCTGTCACAGGTATGCGCTGCCATGTTTCTTGCCATGTTGAGTTGGTCGGCTTTTTTGATCCAGTCCTTGTCGATCTGATCTAAGACGCTGATTGAGGAAAGAGTGCCACACAACGGCTCGCCACGCGCCGACCGTCGTACGAAACACCTGCCGTGCAAGATAGCGCTGGCGGTAACAACTGCCGGGTCGGATTGCATGCGCTTGCTGTGTAAATTTGTTCAACTTTCTATTTCTTTTATTACCTCATCTATTACAGATATAGCATCTTTGAGTGGAAGCTCGAAAAATTCTCTGTTTTCATTGATTCTGTAGGCTCCAAGGCGCTGATGAATCATGTTCTCTGCCACGTCACAGTTCGATACCTGCGCCTCGTAAGCTACCATAAATTGCAGCGGCACGCCTGTGGCATTGCTGAGTTCAGCGGCTCTTACTTCTGGCGTACGCTTAGTCTTGCCAATCTTCAGGGCATTCCGATCCATCGAAGGATTCAGAAGCACGTAGATGTAGCCCGACACAACATCTTGTGATTCTGCCTCAAGTGAGGTTACGAGCCGGTTCGTCGCCTCCTCAAGCTCATCGAGGTTTTGCGGGCCTCCTATTTGCAACGATAGTTCAAGAGTTGTTCTGCTGGTGGACGGCGAATCGATAATTTCTCTGACTTGGCGCAGTACGCAAGGTCCATACTCTTCTATACCTTCTATTACCGGATCCGCAAACAAAGCAAGTTCGTGAAGGAACTCATCAAACCTCGGATCCACTCTTGCAGTGCGTACCTCTTCTCTCCATTCAAAGGCGCGCCTGTGAAACGCCGCAATTCTCTTCGACAGCAAGACAATGCCCTCCATATTTCCCGGCTCTCCAGGTGCTCCGAAGGTACTGCTGTGGTCAGCATTCATCGTGTCATCGATTTGCTGGTTTAGCGACTTTATCTCCCGAATTTTCTCCATACCCCACTCGTGAAACTCTACGGGAGAGAGGCTAACCCGCTCACCGGATGAGCTTGCATTCTGCACGTTTTGTTCTACTCCGTCCACAATTACCTGACCGAAAAGCAGTAATTCCCACCCTTTCGGTTTCTCCGTGGCAATTTCGGTTGCCTCGGTACTCAGTTCCCAAGAACTGTTCGATTTTCGGTTTCCGAATAGCGAAATCATTTTGTCAACCTGATGATGCTATATCCAAATGGGGAAGCACTGAAAGCCACATATCTGTGTATCATGCGGACATTTGTCTATCACAAATTTTATCCCGGAATCGGCTATCTGCCCAAAAGCCAATGACTTGACAGGCTTTTCTCCTGTTTATCGGCGGAAGTCGTTACACGAATCGCTTGCGCGCGAGCGCGTCGCCCCACGCCGACTAACATACCGCCCCGACACTTCTCCTGCAAACAGAAAACTCCGTCCTCACTGCCGGGCACCGTCGCCGCCGCCACGCTACTCGGCCGGCGAGACCTCCCCATTCAGAAACGGGTTCTCGGTGCGCTCACGGCCCACCGTCGTCGCCTCGCCGGGCGCCGGAACGTCTCCAGCCTGCGGCGCGGCAGGCGGCTCGCTTCGGTCGGCGCGGGGCGGGGCAGGTCAGGCGTTGCTGAAAGACGAAGGGGGTCGTCTGGGGCCGTTAAACGAACTCCTCCCCCTCAGCGGTGCAGCAGCCTTTCTGTCTCTCCGAACGCGCCCTCTCGAACTGAAGAAGGTTCAACGTTCAACCTCTAAATCCTCCAACTCGCATTCGAAGCGCAGGCGGTAGTCCTCGTAGCGGGCGCTGTACCCGGCGCGCGTGACCTCAAAGCCCTCGTCGAGGCCCAACACGGTCATGCCGGGGTGCTTGTTGGGAAAAGTGTCGTAGGCGAAGCGGGCATAGCCCCGCCGCGCGGCGCGGCCTGCCAGGTCGTGCAGCAGCAGGCGCGCAATGCCCTGCCGCCGCCAGCCGGGGGCCACGCCCCCCTTCGCGCTGTAGTAGGTCTCTGCGCTCAACCGGTAGCCGATTTTGAAGCCCACTGGCGCGCCACCGGCCTCCGCCACTGCCAGCAGCAGCATAAGGTCGTCGTGGTCGAAAGAGTTGATGATGTGGTCGGTGTCGAAGATCGCCCGGTTGAGGTCGCGGATCACGCCCACCTGCCCCAGGCCGACCGCCTCGACGCGGAGGCGATTTTGGGTTTCACCCCAGGAATACTTGATCGCTTCGCTCACAGCGCGGGTTCTGGGTTTTGGATTTGCATCAGCCCGGGTGGCGTTTTAAAGCCGCGAGTTGAAGGTTTTGGGCTCGACACGCGCAGAGCAGTATCGCGCCGCCGCTGCCCCCTGTAATTTTACCGGCGGCGGTCTTGCCAAGCAAGCGCGGCGGCATCCCCGAAGACCCTCAACGTTCCAACCTTCAAACTTTCAAACCTTTTCCCCTTCAACCGCCTCCGGCGCTTCGCGTTGCTCGACCAGCTCGACGGGCTCGAGCACGTCCTCGGGCATCTCTTCGATGAAACGGCTCGGGTCGGTGAGCGTGCGGCCCTGCCCGCGGCGGTAGCGCACGCTGGGGTACGAGATGAAGAGCTGCTCTTTCGCCCGCGTGACCGCCACGTAGAGCAAGCGCAACTCCTCGTCGAGCGCGGCGGGCGTGCCGAAGGCGTGGCGCGACGGCAGGCTTCCCTCCACGGCCTGGATGACGAACACCGCGCGAAACTCCAGCCCCTTCGCCGAGTGGATCGTCGAGAGCACTAGCGGCGACTCGTCGTTCTCGGCGTCCTCGCCCCGGCGGGCCGAAAGCTCGATGGGGTCGAGCGCGAGGTCTTCCAGAAGGCGACGGCGGCGCTCGTAGCTATTGGCCACCTCCGCGAAGTGCTCCAGATCGCTTGCCCGCTTCGGGTGGTCGTCGGGATGCTCCTCCTCCAGGATCGGCTGGTAGTAGCTCAGCACCGCCTCCACCTGGCCCGGGAGCGCAAGGGTTCCGCTGCGCAGCCTTTGCAAAAGCTCCAGCAGGCGCCGCAGCGCGCCTTCGTAGCGCGGAGAGGTCGGCAGATCGTCAAAGGCGAATGCGTTTTCGGAGGCGTGGCCGTCGCCCGCGTGGCTATCGCCCGCATGGCCTTCGCCCGCAGCGGCCACGCGCTCAATCAGGTCTTTCGCCGTCTTCGGCCCAATGCCGCGCAGAAGCTGCAGGGCGCGGCTCCAGGCGGCGGCGTCCTGCGGGTTTTCGGCCACGCGCAGGTGGGCGACCACGTCTTTGATGTGCGCCGCCTCGCTGAGCTTCATCCCCCCGTACTTGACGGACGGCACCCCCGCGCGGCTCAGCTCGATCTCGACCTCATAGGCGCTGTGGCCGCTTCGAAAGAGCACGGCCATCTCTTCGAGCGGGATGCCTTGCTCGCGCAGCCGCAGCACCATCTGCGTGACGAAGCGCGCCTCAGTGCGATCGTCGGGCGCGGGGACGACGGCGGGCGGGTCGCCTTCGGCCTTCTCCGTGAAGAGGGCCTTGTCGTAGCTGCGATGCGCCTGCTGGATCAGGCGGTTGGCGAAGTCGAGGATCGGCTGGCGCGAGCGGTAGTTTCGTTCCAGCTTGAGCACCTCCGCGCCCTCGTGCTCTTCGGGAAAGCGGAAGATGTTGCGAAAGTCGGCCCCGCGAAAGCGGTAGATGCTCTGCGCGTCGTCGCCAACGGCGGTGACGCTGCCGTGGTGGCTGGCGAACTTCTCCACGAGCCGCGCCTGGAGCGCATTGGTGTCTTGGTACTCGTCCACCAGCACGTGGCGGCAGCCGGCAGCGACTTCTTTTCGCACGTCGTCGTGCTTGCGGAACAGCTCGAGCGTGCGCGCCAACAGGTCGTCGAAGTCCATCAGGCCGTGGCGGCGCTTGTAGGCGGCGTAGTCGCGTTGCAGCGCGCGCAGCTCGTCCTCGAAGCGCGCGAACTGCGGGTACTTCTCGTCCAGCGCCTCGGCGAGGTCCATCTCCCGGTTCGTGCACGCGCTGAAGAGGCGTTGCAGGACCGCCTTCCCCGGAAAGCGCTCCTCGCCTTTGTGAAGGCCAGAGGCGGCGCGCACGACGCTGCACACGTCCTGCGCGTCGGCCCCGTCGAGCACGGTGAAGGCGCGCGGGAAGCCAAGCCGGGGCGCGTACCGGCGCAGGAGGCGCAGGCAGAAGGCGTGAAACGTGCCGCCCTCCGCACGGCGGCAACGCCCGTCGAGCAGCTGGGCGGCGCGCGTCTTCATCTCACGCGCAGCGCGGCGCGTGAACGTGAGGAGCAAAATGTCCTCTGGCCGCGCGCCCGTCTCGATCAGGTAGGCGAGGCGGTAAACCAGGGTGCGCGTCTTGCCGGTGCCGGCGCCGGCGACGACCAAGAGCGGCCCGCCCGGCGCGGTGGCCGCGGCGCGTTGCTGGTCGTTCAGATCCGACGCGTAGTCGAGCGTTAGCTCATCGAGCGGCTCCGCGCGCCGCTGGGGCGCGTCGAGCGCAATGCGACGCATGGTTTAGTGGGGGGTGGATGGTAGATGGGTTTCAGATTGCTGATGACAGCAGAAGGCCGGAAACTGTCCACAATCGAGCGAGCGAGGCGAGCGGACCATCCACGATCCATGCCGCTGCTTTTTGAGAACTACGCGAGTAGATGCTTGGTCCCTTCGGTTTGCAGCGGATCTCTCTCAGAAAAAATCCGCGACGGAACTGGCGCGCCGGGGCGTTGCTTTGTAAGTTTTGCCTCCCTCAGGTGCGCTCGTTTTCCGCCTTTGCCTTCCGTCTCGCTCACGCCATGGGAAAAGTTCTCGCGGTCGCCAATCAGAAAGGCGGCGTCGGCAAGACGACCACCTCCATCAACCTGGCCGCGTCGCTGGCGGCGGCGGAGCACCCGACGCTCTTGATGGACATCGACCCGCAGGCCAACTGCACCTCGGGAATCGGCATCGAGCCGAAGACCGTCTCCTCCTCCACTTACGAGGTCCTCATCGGCGACGTGCCCGCTGAGGAGGCCACGCGCTCCACCGAAATGCCGTTTCTCGACGTGGTGCCCAGCCACATCAACCTCGTGGGCGCGGAGATCGAGATGGTGGACGTGACCGAACGTGAGCGCATTCTCAAGAAAGCCCTGCGGCGCGGGCGGCGCAAGTACGACTTCGTCGTAATCGACTGCCCGCCCTCGCTGGGCCTGCTCACGCTCAACGCGCTGACCGCCTCCAACGCCGTCGTCATCCCGGTGCAGGCCGAGTACTTCGCCCTCGAAGGCCTCGGCCAGCTGCTGAACACGATCAAGATCGTCCGCCAGCACCTGAACCCGGATCTGGAAATCGAGGGCGTGCTCTTGACGATGTTCGACACGCGCCTTCGGCTGTCAAACCAGATCGCGCAGGAGGTGCGCCGCTACTTCGGCGACAAGGTCTTCGACGCCATCGTGCAGCGCAACGTACGCCTCGGAGAGGCTCCCAGCTTCGGCAAGCCGGCGTTGCTGTACGACGCCGACAGCAAGGGCGCCCACAACTACATGGCCCTCGCGCAGGAGGTCATCGACCAGAGCAGGCGCCACCTCGACGCCGACGGCCCCGTCGATGACGCGTTCCGCCCGGACCATCCGGCCGGCACGCCCTCCGAGTCGGCGGCCGGCGACTCGCGCCCGGCCACGCCCGGCGAGCCCTCCGCGCCACGCGAGCGCGACGACCGCGGCGACCCCCCCGGCGACGACAGCCCTTCCGAGCTTCCGCACCAGCCCCCCGTCCGCGAGGCCAACGGGTTTTCATTGTAAGCGTCGTCGGTGATCGGTTTTCAGTTGTCGTTTTCTGCTGAATGCCGAAAACAGACAACCGAAGCCGGACGACTGAACTTCCCCAACCTCCACTCTCCCATGTCTTCGTCTTCTCAGGAAGGCGTCTTAGGAAAAGGTCTGAACGCGCTCTTGCCCTCGGAGGAAGAACGCGAGGGCGACCGGGCTCCGGAGGACCGCTCCGGCGAAGGCGGAGGCGACCTGTCGCAGAGCACGCTGTACCGCTTCAAGGACGAGGACCGCATGGTCGGGCGCGTGGCCGAGGTGGAGGTCAGCCACATCCGGCCCAACCCGTACCAGCCGCGGCAGGAGTTCAGCGACGAGACCCTCGACGAGCTGGCCGAGTCCATCGGGCAGTTGGGCATCATCCAGCCGATCACCGTGCGAGCGCTGGGCGAAGGACAGTTCGAAGTCATTAGCGGGGAACGGCGGTTGCGGGCGGCCCGGCGGGCAGGGCTGGAGCGCCTGCCCGCCTACGTGCGCGACGCCGGCACCGAGGAGATGCTCGAGATGGCTCTCGTGGAGAACGTGCAGCGCGAGGAGCTCAACCCTATCGAGGTGGCCCTCGGCTACCAGCGCCTGATCGAAGAAGTGGGCCTGACGCAGGCGCAGGTCGCCGAGAAAGTCAGCAAAAACCGGGCGACGATCTCGAACTTCTTGCGGCTGCTGCGGCTGCCGCCGCGCGTGCAGGCGGCTCTGCGCGACGGGTCGGTTTCGGTCGGCCACGCACGGGCGCTCATCACGCTCGACGAAGAACCGGTGCAGCGCCGCCTGCTGCGCGCCATCGAGGAAGAGGACCTGACGGTGCGCGCTGTCGAGGAGCGCGTGCGCGCCCACCGCGCGAGTGATGATAGTGATGAGGAGGAGGACGAGGCGGAGCACGCCTCCCGACAGGCGAGCGCATCGGGCGCCGCGCCCTCCGGCACCGAGGCGGCCAGGCCGGCCGCGCAGGAGACGGCCGCCCCCAGCCGCGAGGAGCAACGCCAGGAGCAGATGCTCAAGGAGTACACCGACCGCCTGCGCTCGGCGCTCTCCACACAGGTCGAAATCACCCACGATGCCGACGACGAAGAAGGGCAGATCCGGATCGACTACTACTCGGCCGAAGACCTTGAGCGCCTGCTCGACCTCCTGGCGTGAACAGGCCGGGTAACGGCGGACCGTGGTGGGCAGACGACCGTTGAGCGTTGGCAGGCGTCTGCGAGGCGGGGCCCGGAGTGAGAGCCCGGTTCCACCGGCCTTTTCTCTTCTTCTGCTCTGTGCATTACCGGTGTTTCTATCCCGCCCGTTTGCAGCGTTTCTGGCCGCGTTGCTGCTGGCCGCCTCGCCCGCCGAGGCACAGCTTCTGCCCGGCTCCAGCGAGGCCACGCCCGACTCCGTCGCCCAAAGGCTGGGGTTGCCGGAGGGCCACTCGCCCGAGGGGGCGCTGAAACGCGCACTCGCGGTGCCCGGCTGGGGTCAGTACTACAACCGCCAGTACTGGAAAATTCCCGTCGTGGCCGCCGGGCTGGGAAGCGTCATCTACGCGCTCGTCTACAGTTGGGACCAGTATCTTCTGTACCGCAACGCCTATCGCTATCGGCGCGTCAACGGCGAGTTCGTGCCTCCCCCCAGCCCGGGAGAGCCCGACGAGTACGAGGGGGACTTCGGAGGCGAGAAGTACCGGTCGGCTTACAACGCACTGGCCGTAGGCGGAAGCCTCCCCAATGGCGTCGTGGACCGGCGCCAGCAGTTCCTGCGCTGGAGGGAACTGTCCATTCTGGGCGTGGGATTGTTTTGGCTCCTGCAGACCGCTGACGCCTACGTGAACGCGCACCTGCTGGGGTTCGAGGTCGAAGAGGTCTCCACGCAGGTCCTGCCTGGGCGGCAAGGAGGCGTGCGCGGGCAGCTGCGCATCACGTTTTAGGAGACGTGGCTTGTTTGAGAGGTCGCTCACTCGAGCGTGTGACGTTTCCGGCGTTCGGTGCGGCTTATGGGAGCCCCCTCTTCCAGGACTGCTCTCAGAGTCGTTCGCGGGCGTTTTTCGGCCACAGCGGGCTCCGATAAGAAGCAGTTAAGGGAACGACCGGGACGAACATTCCCGCGCGACGCTTCATTTAACGGGCCGTATTTGCCTACAACTGCAGAGAAAGAAGCGCGAAACGTGCCGTAAACATTGCGGAAGACAGGGCATCGAGTGAGTTTTGCCACGCCGCGTTTTCTGTCTCTTTGACCTTGCATGGCGCGAATCATATACGCACTTAGCGGGCAGGGACGCGGCCACACCTCGCGGGTGATGGCCACCTCCGAGGCGCTCCGGGCTCGCGGGCACGAAGTCGTCTTCTGCTGCGGGGGCACCGCGCGCAAGATTCTCGAAGGGCGCGGGGAACGCGTGCTGCCAGTCCCCGCGCTGCGACAGGTCATGGAGGCCAATCGTTTTCGGGTCGGGGCCACCGTGCGACGCAACTGGAAGCGCGTGGTCTGCGGGGCGCGCATCACGCGGCGTCTCGCGCGAGCCTTCGCCGCGCAGCAGGCCGACCTTCTCATCACCGACTTCGAGGCGTTTTCCCCACCCCGCCGCCGCCATGACCGCCGCTGCCATCACGGCGATTGCGCCCTCGCGCCCGCGCCACGTGCTGCTGACTTCGTTTTTCTACCCCGAGCTTCGCCACTCCAGACGCACCACGCTCGTGCCGCCTATCATTCGCCCCGCCGTGCAAAGTTTGGAGCCGGAGCACGGGAACCACGTGCTGGTATATTTCAACCAGACTCAGGGCGCCGGCGCCGTGCTCGACGCGCTGCGCCGTGTGGACGTACCGTTCGTGGCATACAACTTTGGGAAGCCCGAGCGCCCCAAACGCTACTCCAACATCACATTCAAGCAGCCGTCACTGGAGGGCTTCCTCGGCGACCTCGCCCGCAGCCGGGCCGTTCTCTGCACGGCCGGCTTCACGCTCATCAGCGAAGGGCTGTATCTAGGGAAGCCGCTCATGGTCGCGCCCAACGGCGGCATCTTCGAGCAGACCCTCAACGCCCGTTTTCTGGAAAAAGAGGGGCTGGGTGAGGCCGCTGCCCCCGGCGACACGCTCACCGCCGGCGACGTGCGCGGCTTTCTGAGGCGCGCCCCGCGCTACGCGCAACGCCTGGACGGCTTCGAGGCGCGCGGCAACGAGGCGGCCGTGGCCTGCATCGAAGACGTGCTCCGGTCGGTGGGGGCGGCCGCGCCACCGCGAACCTCCGTGGCCCCGCGCGCGGCCTCGCCTTCGTCCCGCTCGGCCCGCGCGCCGGCCCGCCGGCGCGAACCCTCTGCCTGAGCCCGCCTCGCCTGAAGCGCCCGTGAAGCCACGCGCCCGCGGGCGAGCGACGCCGGCGAAACGGCTTGCTCTTTGCGTTCCCACGCTTTGTGCATCCGGAGCGCGTGGCCCGCCCCCAAGCCTGCTTTCCACTTTTCGCTCCCCTTCCGCACCGACTTCCTCTACGCCCATGACGATGCCTGACGTGTACCGGGACGAGGAGGAGCGTCCCACTCCTACGGCGCCGGCTTCGCCTGAGCCGTCACTCTTCGAAAAGTGCCACGAGTTTACCGACGAGGAAAGCCGTTACGCGCGCACCAAAGCCGCCGACCTGTACCCGTACTTCCGCCCCATCGAGCGGAACGAGGGCACCACAGCCATCATGGACGGCGAGGAGATCGTCATGGCCGGCTCGAACAACTCCCTCGGCCTCACCAGCGACGAGCGCGTCAAAGAAGCCGCGCGCGAGGCCGTCTCGAAGTACGGCACGGGCTGCACGGGGAGCCGCTTCTTGAACGGTACGCTCGACTTGCACCTCGAGCTCGAAGATCGCCTGGCCGACTTCCTGGGGCGGGAAAGCTGCGTACTCTTCTCCACCGGCTACATGACTAACGAGGGCGTCGTCCAGGGCATCACCTCGAAGGGCGACTACATTTTCAGCGACAAGGGCAACCACGCCTGCATCACCGCCGGAACGAAGGCGAGCCTCGCGCAGACACGCCGCTACCGCCACGATGACCTCGACCACCTGCGCTTGATGCTGGAGCGAGCGCACGAGGAACACCCCGACGCGGGCAAGCTCATCGCCACCGACGGGGTCTTCTCGATGAGCGGGGCCATCGCACAGGTGCCGCGCCTGCTGGAGCTGGCCGCCGAGTTCGATGCCGCACTGATGCTCGATGACGCGCACGCGGTGGGGGTCATCGGGCCGGGCGGGCGCGGCTCAGCGGCGACGTTCGGAGACGGTCCCTACGGGCGCTCGCGGGAGGTACACCTCCACACCGGCACCTTCTCGAAGAGCTTCTCCTCGGCGGGCGGCTTCTGCGCCGCCTCCGACGACGTGATCGAGTACCTGCGCCACGAAGCGTCTACCCACGTATTCAGCGCCTCGATGCCGCCGGCCAGCGTGGCGACGGTCCTGAAGTGCCTCGAGATCCTCCAGGACGAGCCGGAGCGCCTGGAGCGGCTTTGGGACATCTCCGACTACATGCGCGAAGAGTTTCGTAAGCGGGGCTTCGACGTGTGGGCCAGCCAGTCGCCGATTATCCCAGTCGTGGTCGGAGACATGGAAACGTGTTTCCGCTTCTGGCGCGACCTGATCGGCGAGGGCGTCTTTGTCAACGCCGTGATCCCGCCGGCCGTGCGGCCCGGGCAGTGCCTAATGCGCACCTCCTACATGGCGACGCACTCCGACGAGGAGCTCAATCAAATTCTCACGGCCTTCGAGCGGGTCGGCCACAAGCACGGCGTGCTCGGCGAGCACCGCCCCGCAGACCGGCAGAACGGGCGCTCCTGAGGGCGTGCGGGAATGTGGGTGGAATGTAGAGAGTCGCTGCGAAAGGGCCTGGGACGCGGCGAAGCATGGAACGGGCGTGTTGCGCTCGATCTTTCTTCCCCAGCAGTGCTCTGGTCCGTTCCCTTTCTTCCTTTCCTCCCACGCTCCCGTGCCCGAAACGACGGAAGCCGTGCGCCGCGACGCCGGCGTGACGGTGCGCCGCGCTGACTCCTGGCGCGACCGCCGGCGCTTCGTGGGCTTCCCCTACAGCCTCTACGAAGGGCATCGCTACTGGGTACCACCCCTGCGGCGCGACCAGAAGCATACCCTGGACCCGGAGAAAAACGCTTTCTTCGAGCACGGGGACATGCAGCTCTTCCTGGCCGAAGACGAGGCGGGCGAGACGGTCGGGCGCATCGCGGGGATCGTCAACGGGCAGCACCTCGAGAAGTACGGCGACGGGGTCGGCTTCTTCGGCTTCTTCGAGTGCGCGGGCGGCCACGCCGCCGCCGAGACGCTCTTCGAGGCCGCCGCCGCGTGGTTGCGCGGGCAGGGTCTCTCGCGGATGCGGGGCCCGGCCAACCCGTCCCTCAACGACACGGCCGGCCTCCTGGTGGACGGCTTCGACCGCCCGCCGGCCCTCTTGATGCCCTACAACCCGCCGCGCTACGAGGATTTTCTCTTGGAGAGCGGCTTCGAGCGCGTGATGACGATGTGGGCCTACTACGCGCACTACAAGTACGCCGACGCGACCAAGCTGCGGCGCGGCACCGAGCTCGTCTACCGCCGCCACCCCGGGCTGGAGCTGCGCACGCTCGACATGGACCGCTTCGACGAAGAGGCGCGCACCCTCCGCCGGATCTACAACGAGGCCTGGAAAGACAACTGGGGCCACGTGCCCATGACCGAGGGTGAGTTCGAGCAGCTTGCCGACGAAATGGAGCAGATCATCGACCCCGACGTGGTCTTCATCCTCGAAGACGAGGGCGAGCCGGTCGCCTTCTCCGTCGCGTTGCCGGATCTCAACCAGGCCCTCCGCCACGTCACCGGCGGGCGCCTCTTCCCGCTGGGCCTGCCGAAGCTGCTGGCGTACTCGCAGTTCGGCGGGGTCCACGAGCTACGGATGCCGCTGATGGGCGTCCTTCCGACGTACCGGGGCCAGGGCCTCCACGCCCCGCTCGTGCTGGCGACCGTGGAGGAGGGTCCCAAGAACGGCTATCCCGCCTGCGAGATGAGCTGGGTGCTGGACACAAACGAGGTTCTGAAGAACGCTTTGGAAGAGATGGGCGGGGTGCGCGACAAGGAGTACGCAATATTCGAGCGGCAGATTTCGTGATTCGTTCGCTCACGGCCGCTCGCTGGTCACGGTCGCTCGCTGGTAAGGGACGGGCCACTCGGTCGTGGTTCGCGTCGGGGCCAGAGAAGCAGGCAACACGGCGAAATCTGCACACTTTTTGCGGGCCGTGTGGCCCCCTTTCTTTTTCTTCTGAAGTGACGTGCAGCCGAGCGGAACGAACCCGCCTTTGTCTACTTCGACCTCGACGACACGCTCCTCGACCACCGCACCGCCGAGAAGAATGCCTTGGCGGACGTGCGCGCGGCCTTCCCCGACGCCTTTGACGGCATCACCGCCACGCAGGTGCAGCAGGTGTACCACCAGCACAACGAGCTGCTCTGGGAGCGCTACTCCGACGGCGAAATCGAGAAAGAGGAGCTCAAGCGCCTGCGCATCGAGCAGATGCTCGAAACGCTCGCCGTCGACGGCGTGGCGCCCGAGCGCATCGGCGCGCACTACATCGAGCGCTACGCCCACCACTGGACCCCCACCGACGGCGCCTTCGACGCCTTCGAGCGCGTGGCCGACCGCTTTCCCGTCGGGCTTCTGACGAACGGATTCAGCGAAACCCAGCACGCCAAGATCGAGCGCTTCCCGGTCCTCGCCGAACGCGCCGAGACCGTCGTTGTGGGCGAAGAGACGGGCTTTCTCAAGCCCGACGCGCGCGTTTTCGCTCGTGCCGCCGAGCTGGCCAGCAGCGCGCCGACGGCCACGCTCTACGTAGGCAACTCGCTCCGCTCGGACGTGGAGGGCGGCCTCGGCGCCGGCTGGCAGGTGGCCTGGTACACGCCCTACGGCCTCAACGGCGAGACCCCGCCGCAGTCGGACCGCCTCTTCCGCTTCGAGACATGGCCGCAGCTCACGAACTGGCTGCTGTGAAAACCGGTCAGCCGTCGGCAGTCAGCCGTCAGCCCTTTGAACCGAGGCGCTGAAAGCGAAACGCTCACAGCCCAATCTGCTGAAGAAACACGCCGACCGCGCTCGGCTTCAGCAAAATCGTCAGCAGAAGCCCGCCGACAGCGCCGCCCAGGTGCGCCTCGTGCGCGATCCCTCCGCCTACGGCGCCGCGCCGGCTTGACTGGCGCATCGCGTAGATCGAGCCGACCACGTAGAGCACGGCGAAGACGATGGCCGGCATCGGGATCGCAAAGAACACGTACAGCCGCGTGAACGGCCCGAACAGGCAAAACCCGAAGAGCACGCCGCTCACCGCTCCGCTGGCTCCCACCGACGCGTAGTGCGGGTCGTCACCGTGCACGGCCATCGTGAGCGCGTGCGCGGCCAGCTCCGACCCGAAGTAGAGCACCAGAAACGCCACCGGCCCTAGCCCCTCGAATCCCCGAAAGCCCGCCTCCAGCAGCGGGCCGAAAAAGTAGAGCGTAATCATGTTGAACGCGAGGTGCGCGAACCCCGCATGCACGAAGCCCCCGCTGATGAGGCGGTACCACTCCCCTTCCCGCTGCACGCGCTGCGGGCGAAACGAGAGCCGGTCGATGACCCGGGGGTTCGAGAGCGCGTAGAGACTGGCGAGCACGTTGGCCACCAGGAGCGCCAGCGTGGCCGGGGCTTGCCCGAGAAGCGAGGCCATGAGGGAACGCGGGGAGGGAGAAAATCGCGCCGTTGCCGTGCGGCTGCGGTTGGACCGAAAGAAAGACCGCCGGGGGAGCGCAACGAAAAACGACGCTACGGGCCTCTGCGGCCGCGCAGCGCCGTTTCGAGGCGAGTCGGCGCGGGGGGAACTACTTCGAGGCGTACTTCACCGAGCAGCCGTACGGCCGCGCCTTTTCGACCGGGACCTCCTTGCCGTCCATTGCGGCGGTGAGCGCCTGGTCCACGTAGTTGGTCGCGCCTTTGATGTCGGCCTCGTCGGTGGTCGGTTTGTCGTCGATGCCGCCTCTGTAGATGAGCGTCCCCTCGGAGTTGATGACATACATGTGCGGCGTCGTCTTGGCCCCGTACGTCTTGCCCACCTCGCCGCTGGGGTCCATCAAGATGGCCGTCTGATTTCCGCCCTTCTTCTCGTTCATGGCATTCATCTTCTCGGGCGGGTGGTAGCCCTGCTTGCCCGGCGCCGAGGAAACGATCGAGAGCCACTTCACGCCCTTGTCGGTGTACTTCTTCTGGAGCTTCTGCATGTGGCCGCTCCCGTAGTGCTTGTCGACGTACGGGCAGCCGAAGTTCAGCCACTCCAGCACCACGTACTGCCCGCGCAGGTCCGAGAGGGTGTATTCTTTGCCGTCGGTGCCTTGCAGGGTGAAGTCGGGCGCGGTTTTGCCCACCTCGGGCGGGGCGGCGTCCTCGACGGAAGTTGCTTTCGCGCCGGCAGCGTTCGTACGGGCGGCGTCCTCGGCGGAGGAGGCGTTGCTGCCGGCTTCAGGCGCGTCGAGGAACGTCGCAGCGGCCAAGGCGACGACGGCCAGGAGCGTGACGGCGGCGAAGATTTTGGAGCGCTTCATAGGGATCGGAGGAGGATGGGAGAGAGAGTGAGCGAGGTCGGGGGCTACCGCGTCGCCACGTCGCCAGACGCGGCGGGGGCATTCCCAGGGAGACTTTCCAGCGCGCCGAGGACGATGTCCGGCGTGAGAATCTCGGGGAGCAGTTTCGGGTCAGAGCCGTCGCCCCGGTAGAGCACGTAGAGCGGGACGCCGTTGCGTCCGTGTGATTCGAGCGCGCGCGTGATCGTAGGGTCGCGGTTCGTCCAGTCGGCTCGCAGGCGCGCGACGTTCTTGTTCTCAAAGGCCTTTTGCACAGCGGTCGTGCTCAGCGTGGTGCGCTTGTTGACCTGACAGGAAAGGCACCACGCCGCCGTAAAGTCCACGAAGACGGGCCGCCCCTCGGCGCGAAGCCGCTCCACCCTCTCCGGCGAGAACGGCTTCCACGCGCTCGCTTTTGCGGAAGAGGCCTCCGTCGCGTTGCTATCGGTGGTAGCAGCGGAGGTGGTCCCGTAGCGTGCCCCGACGAGCGCCACGAGGACGGCCCCGACGAGCGCGACCGTCGCCAGCCCGCGCGTAAAGAGGCGCGCCCGGCCCGAGATGCGGTTCGCCTCCCAGCGGCCCACGATCCACGCGGCCACGCTCAGCAGAAGCAGGCCGCCCAGTAGCATCGCCATGCCGCTCACCCCGGCCTGCTGGCCGAAGACCCAGGCCAGCCACACCGCCGTGGCAAACATCGGGAAGGCCAGCCCCTGGCGGAGCGTCTCCATCCATGCGCCGGGGCGTGGCATCCGCTCGACCAGCCCTGGCGCCATCGAGAGCCCCACGTATGGTGCGGCCATCCCCAACCCCAACGCCGTAAAGACCGCCAGCGCCCCCGCCGCCGAGAGCGAGACGGCGAAGCCCAGCGCCGCCCCCATCAGCGGGGCCGTGCAGGGCGTGGCCACGACCGTGGCGAGCACGCCGCTCAGAAACGAGCTGCCGTAGCTGCTGCCGGCCTGGGCGCCTTCGACGCCGCCGCCCCAGCGCATCAGCCCCGTGCCCACCTCGAAGACGCCCAGCAGGTTCAGCCCAATCCCGAAGAAGAGCATCGCCATCAGGGCGACGAAGGGCGGGGACTGAAGCTGAAAGCCCCAGCCGATCTGGCTTCCCCCCGCGCGGAGGACCAGAAGCAAGCCCGCCAGCACCCAGAACGACACCACCACGCCCGCCCCGAAGGCCCCTCCGTGGCGGCGTGGCGAGGCGTTGTCCTCGCCCGCGTGCTCCGCGAAGTTCAGCACCTTGATCGAGAGCACCGGGAAGACGCACGGCATCAGATTGAGAATGGCGCCGCCGGCGAAGGCGAAAAGGAGCGCCCCTACCAGCGTCATGCCCGCCTCGCCGGGGGCCGCGTTGCCGGGCGCTGCCGCCGCTGCGCCGGCAGTGTCCACCGGCACGTTCACGCGGAGGGCTTGCACGTCACCGTCCGGCCCCCAGCCGGTGCCCTCCGGCGCCACGAGCGCCCCGCGCAGGCGCTCGGCCGGCTCGCTCGCGTAGCCGGACTGCTGGAGGCCGATCAGGTACGACCCGTCCTCCATCTGGGAGACCGGCTGCGCCGCCGCGTGGTCGATGACGGGCTTGTCGGCGGAGAAGAAGTGTGCCCCGTCCATGCTCACCGAACGCTCTTCCGGGGGCGTCACCTTCAGGGCGTAGCTGCCGGAGCTGCGCGTGGCCGCCACGTCCCAGCTGTCGAGGCGTTTGGGCTGGCGCGCGCGTGACCGGGCGAAGCCCGCTTGCCACCGCTCGTTGGGGGCGGGCATCTCGGCGCGAACGGGGAGCGTGAGGCGGAGGGCGCTTTCGGCAGGCAGGCAGGTCTCCTCACAGATCAGCCACTCGGCCTGCCCTTCGAGCGTGACGCGCGTGCCCGGCTCCAGGTCCGCCGGGGGCGTGATCTGCGTGAGCAGGAAGACCTCGTCGGAGTAGCCGTAATTGGTAAGCGGCCCCAAGTCGATCCGCTCTGGGTGCGGCCACTGGATCGAGTCGGCGGCGAAGCCGTCCGGCAACGCCCACTCGATGCGCGTCGGTTGGCCGCTGTCGCCGGGATTCGTCCAGTAGCTGTGCCAGCCGTCACGCATGACCATGCGCAGCGCTACGGTAAACGGCTCGCCGGGCTGGACGGCCTCCACCTCGCTGACGAGCCGCGCGTTGCTGTGCGGGCTCTCGTCCTCGGGGCCACCGTAGCTGGGCGCGGCGGAGGCGGGCTGTGCCTGCGCGGGCCCGCTTCCCAGCATGAGCGCGAGCGCCAGCAGCGCCAGCGCGCCGGCCAGCCTTCTCCGGTGAAGCGGCCTGCTCATGGTTTTCGTGCACATGTCGGTTCCACAGGCTGCATCAGTGCAACCCCAGCCCTTCGGAAGAGGTTTCTTCGCCATGCGCGCGGTTTCTCCACGAGACGTGCGCCCCCCTCCTCGCTGGGTGCAGTTCGCAGAAAGAGTTCCGCGTGGCCGCCGTCCACGGTCTTATTCGTTCAGAAACGTCGTCACGACCTCCGCGAAGGCGTCCGGGCGGTCGGCGTGGAGCCAGTGGCCGGCCCCCTCGACCGTCTCGAGCCGCGCCTGCGGGAAGCGCGTGCGGATGGCGCCCAAGTCCGCGTCGGCCACGTAGTCGGAGTGCTCCCCGCGCACGAAGAGCGCCGGGCCGTCGTAGGTAGTGCCGTTGAGGTCGTCGGACAAGCCGGCGGCGATTTCGTCGTAGGCGGCGTGGATGGCGCTCAGGTTCATCTGCCAGCGGTAGCGTCCGGAACGGTTTTCGTCGCCGGCGTCGTAGTCGAGGTTTTTCAGCAAAAACTGCCGCACGGGCCGCGCCTTGACGTGCTCCGCCAGCGCCGCGTCGATCTCGTTGCGCCTATCGTATTCGGCGGGGTCGATTCCGCGCAGCGCCTCGAAGATCGCCTCGTGGTGCGGCGGATACGCCTTCGGGGCGATGTCGGCCACGACGAGGCGCTCGACGGCCTCGGGGAAGGCCAGCGCGGCGTGCATGGCCGTCTTCCCGCCCATCGAGTGGCCCAGCAGGGCGGCGGGCGCAAGGTCGTGGGTCTTCAGAAAATGCTCCAGGTCGGCGGCCATCTCGGCGTAACCGAAGGCGTCGTGGTGCGAGGAACGCCCGTGGTTGCGCTGGTCGAGGGCGTAGACGTCGCGCCCTTCGCTGAGCGGGCCACGCCCCAGGGTGTGCCAGTTGCCGCTCGCCCCCAGCAGTCCGTGCAGAATGACGAGCGGGCGGCCTGCGGGCACGCTCGCCGCATCGCCACCGTGCGCCGGGTAGTACTGGTGGTAGAGCGGAACGTCGTCGGCAGCGGGGGAGGCATCCATGGATGCGTGGTTCAGGCCTGGAGGCATGGTTGCAGAGCGGGCGCGCGGACCACGCACAACGGCGCGCCGGGGCCACGGTTCGCGACCTGCTTGCGAGATCGCAAGCGAAGCGCCGAAACCCCGCCCCGGCCTGTACCGAATTGCATCTGCTTCCAAGCGCTCCTTCCCCATTCCCAAACCATGCAAGGCATCTGCGACACCTGCGGCAACGAGTATCACGACGTGATGGAAATTTCCGAAGGCGGCCGGACCTACACGTTCGACAGCTTCGGATGCGCCATCCAGAAGCTGGCGCCGACGTGCCTGGCCTGCGGCGTTCGCGTCATGGGCCACGGCACCGAACAGGGCGGCGACGTGTACTGCTGTAACCACTGCGCCGGCCGGGCCTGACCGGCGAGGGCCGACCGGGCGGGCGGCGCCGGCGATAGGATTTGGGCAGGCGGCTCCGTATTTTGGGAACGCTCGCCTCTCCGACGATCTCGCTTTCCCGCCATGCGACGGTTTTTCCGCGCCTTCGCCGCTCTTCTCACGCTGCCCCTCGAGCGCCCTCCCGTCTTTTCGGTCGGAGCGCTCCTGTTGGTCGGAGCGCTCCTGCTGGGGCCGGTCGCGACCCGCGCTCAGGGGCCGCAACAGGAAAAACTCCCCATCCAGGCGACGGACCTGTTCAGGATCCGCCAGATCGAGGACGTGGCCGTCTCACCGGGCGGGCGCAGTGTGGTCTACACCGTCAAGCGCGCCCTCCAGCGGCCCGACAGCGCCGGCGGCCCCACGTACCGCACGCACCTGTGGCGCGTGGATGACAGCGGCACGCCGCAGGTGTTCGTCCTTCCGACGGCCGGCGGCGAGGCATACCAACTCACCGACGCGAAGCACGGCGCGGCAGCCCCCGCCTTCTCGCCCGGCGGCGAGCAGCTTCTCTTCGCCAGCCGGCTTCCCGAAGAGGCCCTGCGAAAAGCCACGGGCGAGGCGCCGCAGTGGGCGTCCGAGCGCCCGGGCCGCTACCCGGGCGACACCGCCAGCGCCACGCCTGACCCCGACGGCTCGCTCGACGAGGTGCGCGCCTACCTTGCCGAGGAGCGCTCGGGCGCGCCCAGCGTCATCAACCGGCTCGACTTCCAGGGCGAGCGCGGCCTGGAGCCGACCCGCTCCTACCGCCACCTCTTCGTGCTGGACGTGACCGCCCGGGGCGCGCCGCCGCCCGGCGACTTGCCGGAAGCCACGCGCATCACCAGCGGCTTCCGCAACTTCGGCGGCGGGTCGTGGCACCCCGACGGCAACCAGGTCGCCGTAAGCGCCGCTCCGGTGGCCCCAGACGAAAACCCCGACCGCGTGCGCGACCGCGACCTTTACCTCGCTGGCACCGGCGGCCCCGGCCAGACGCGCCTCCTCTCGATGAACGGGCACGCCCTCTCCGCGCCGCGCTTCTCGCCGAGCGGGGCGCGCGTGGCCTTCAGCGCCACCGCCCAGGCCGACAGCGGCTACGCGCAGGGGGAAATCGGCCTCTACCGCACGAACCGCCCCGCGGCCGAGGCGCGCCTGCTTACCAAGGGCTTCGACCGCTCGGCCGGCTCGCCGCAGTGGGCCTCGAACGGCTGGACGCTCTACGCGACGGCCCCCAGCGAAGGCGCCTTTCCGCTCTATCGCCTCGCTCCCTTCGCCGGCGCCCAGCAGCAGCGCACCCGCCTGCGCCGCCGCCAGCAACAGCGCACCGACTCGCTGGCTGCCCTCCCCGCCGGCAGCACGCGCGTGGCCCC
>PXTT01000007.1 GCA_003022535.1 Bacteroidetes bacterium QS_9_68_14 | reverse complement strand
CCGAAGCGCCGCAGGATCGAGGCAGTAGCAGGTACTGCGGCCCTCGACGGTCCCCTGCACGAGCCCCGCTTCCTTCAGCGCCTTCAGGTGCTGGGACACTGTGGACTGGGCCAGGGGCAGGTCGTCCACAATCTCGCCGCACACGCACTCGTCGCGCTCGGCCAGGAGCCGCACTATGGCGAGACGGGCCGGATGGGCGAGTGCCTTGAGGGTCCCAGCGAGGCGACGGTCGGTCTCCGTGAAGTTGGGTTGCGTGGCGGGCAGCATCGGGAGATCGGTTGCTTTCATCGTTTATCGTCGATACACGATAAAAGAGAAGAACGGGCTTGTTCCGCGTCGCTTCAACGCTGGCACCGCACGATGAAAAAGACGGTCCGGAAAGGCCCAGAACGGACCGTGCGTTTCCGCCGAGCGGTGCTGTACTGAGTCCGCCGCTTATTTGCCCGACCGATTCTTGCCCGATTCCTCCCCTTCCTCCCAGCCCAACGAAGAAGGTCGCCTTGTACGAACGGCCCTTGCTTTCGGGCGCGAGGCTTCCGTCGTCGCGGTATGGGCAGAGGAGCACGCTCTCTCCCGTCGCCGGGC
This sequence comes from Bacteroidetes bacterium QS_9_68_14, assembly GCA_003022535.1. Classification (GTDB taxonomy): domain Bacteria; phylum Bacteroidota; class Rhodothermia; order Rhodothermales; family Salinibacteraceae; genus QS-8-64-10. The sequence goes on along the minus strand of PXTT01000007.1, from coordinate 20,795 downwards.
CGCCATCGGCCGCGAGCTGCCGGCCCGATACCGTGGGGCGCGTCCATTCAGGCGCAAGTCCGTCAGGCACGTCGTCCGCGCGGGCAACGAACTCCGCATCGGCCCCCGTGGCCATGCCCGGCGAGGCGCGCGCGGTCACGTCGCCGAGTGTCGCCCCGGTGTCCATCTCGCTGCCGGCACCCAGCGCGCCTTTCCCTCATGTGAGCGCGGCCCAGCTGCGTCCGTCCTCCTCCGGCAACGCCAGCGTGTGCTCGGTCCCGTCTCGAAGCCGCACGCGTGTCGCCGTTGCCGTAGGCTGAGCGGGGCCACCAGGGCGCGCGTCGCCCGCGATGCGGTCGTAGCTCAACGCGCTGCGGAGGCGCTCTTCGAGAAACGACTCGCTAATCGCTTCGCGCCGGGAGGAAAAGCGTTTCATAAGGCCGAATCACTCGTTGCTACTGGCCGGCTTTTCGTAATCGCGGGGCTGCTGGGAACGCAGGGGCGCTCGTATACGTGTCTGCCAACCCGACGCGACACGTGCTCATGCGGCGAACGCTATGAAATCCAAGCTCACGCTCACGGTCGAGGAAAAGCTCATCGAGCGGGCGAAGCGCCACGCGCGCGAGCGCGGCACGTCTGTTTCGGATCTGGTCGAGAAGTATTTCTCCTTGCTGGAAGGCGAGGTCGCACTCGAGACGAAAAGCAAGCAGGGGGAGAACAGCGCCTTCACCCGCTCCCTCCGCGGGGTGGCGGCCGGGTCGGAGCTGGACGAATCGGATTATCGCCGTCACCTCGAAGAAAAGCATCAGTAGCCTCCGTGCGCGTTCTTTTTGACACGGATGTGGTGCTGGACGTCTTGCAAGACCGCGAGCCGTTTGCAGACGCGGCGAGCGCGCTTTTCGACGAAGTCAATGCGGGCGCGGTCACGGGGCTGCTCGGGGCCACGACGGCGACGACGCTGTTCTACCTGCTCGAAAAGAGCGTGGGGCGCGCCGCCGCGCTTCGGAAGGTGCGCGCGCTCCTCAGGCGCTTCGACGTAGCCCCCGTCAGTCGGGGCGTGCTCGAAGACGCGTTGAATCTGGGGTTCTCCGATTTCGAGGACGGCGTGCTGCATGAGGCGGGACGGGGGGCAGGCGCGGAGGCGGTCGTGACGCGCAACGTGGACGATTTTCGCGGTGGTGCGCTCACCGTGTACACGCCCGACGAGTTGCTGGCGCTCCTCCGTATGCGGGGCGGGGCGTGAGAACCTGCCCGGGTTTCGAAGAAGAGTTGCTTGGCGGTCTGTCTACCCACCCCTCACGTGTAGGCAGGGGGGGCGCGAGCCTGAACTGGTCCCCACAACCTACGAATGGTCGTTTTCGACGGCCCCGGCGACGAGGCGCGCGGCCTCGGCGTCCGCGTCCCACTCTTCGCTGACGCCGACCATGCGGCCCAGGTAGCGCAGGATCTCGATGAGGCGCTCGCGGTCGTTCCAGTAGACAGGGCCCAGCTCGCTGCGGAGCCACGCGCGCCCGGCATGGGCGTCTTGCTCGCGGCGCGCGGTGCGGGCGGCGAAGAGCGCGCGGCGCAGAAGCGATGACGCGAAGGAGCCGTCGTTGCTGCCCCCCGTCTCGTCGCCCCTTGCCCTGAGGTGGGTCGCAGAGCGCCCGGGATCAAATAGCGCGGGTGTCCACAATTAGAGGCGTTATAAGCGAGCCCACCTCTGTCTCGAAAGAGACCGGCCATCTGTGCAGTCATCGGACGAGAGCAAACGCGGCCTGCCGGAGTTCGAGGAGGCGCCTCCGCGGAGCTGGCTCGAAGCGCACCGGCGCTTCACCTACAAAACGAGGCGCGGCGTGCGGATCACTTTTCACAAACGCCGCCCGCGGGAGGGACGCTCCCCGACGTGGAACGGAACGGCCCACCGGAGGGGGAAGAGTGTCACCCAGTATGCGGGCACCTCCGAGACTTTCGACCTTGGCAAAGTCGCCGAGCACGTCCACGCCGAGCTGGGCGAGTAGCGCAGGCAACCGTGCCTCTAATTATGGACAACGCGCCCTGCGCGGCCTTTGCTCTCCGGGCAAAGCGAGCCGCGCAGGGGCTCTTTTCGGGGAAGGGCGCCCGCCCCGGGGCGCAGTGAGCCGCCGCGCTGCCCGCTAGCGGCAGGCGCGCTCCCCTGAGGCGGGGCACCGAAGTTCGTGGTCCCGAGTCAACCGATTCCACCGACTGCAACCGTCCGCGAGGCGCACTGATGAGCGAGCCGGTGACGAAGAAAAGCGAGATTACCGGTTCGGGGCAGGCCATCCAGGCCCTCGGGCCGTTTGGACCGTCTGGCTACTGCCGGCGGCGGATGGTCGGCGCTCCGCCGCGACCCCGAGGACGGGCGCTCGTGGGAGCTCACCTTCCCGGAAGGGCACTTGTGAAGCAGCGAAGCCGGCCGAGTCGCCCTCATTGCCCAAAAGGGGTCCGCCTCGCTCGACCTTCTCCGCACTGCCTCACGCGCGCGAGCTAGCGGCGGCGTAACCTAAAGTGGAATATGTGGCCCAAGCGATGATAGGTCAGGCAATGGGTAGCGACCTGCTAAAAAGCCTGCTAAAAAGGCAGCTCGCCGGAATCCTCTCCGCCCGCATGCTGCCGGTCGGATGAGTCTGGAAAGCCTGTTTGCATGCTCTTCCTACTTCTTTTCTCTTTCTCACACGCCCTTACTTTCCTGTGTGCGAGCCCGCTAAGCCGCCTCTCCGCGCGGCTTGGCGGGTCTTTTTGTTGAAGAGCGCCGCGGGCACGGGTTCTCGCGCTGGGCCTGCCGTTGGGCGACGTGCGTGGCCGGATCGCGCCTCGGGCCCGTCGCTTCGAGCGCAAATCTTCCCAGGGGGCTCGTCCTCCCAGGTCTCGGCCACCTGGAAGGGTTCTGCCGCGACATCAACGGCGCAAAGCGGCGTCACACCGCCTCGTCTTCGAACAGCAACGTGAAGCTGGGCACCAGGTCATGCTCGCGCGCGAGCGCCAGGACGGCCTCGGCGGCGCCTTCGGGGGTGTCATAGTGGCCCCGATCGTCGCTGTCGGTGGCCAGGGCGTAGCCGATTTCGTCGTCCTCCGCGGGCGCGTCTTCCTCCCAGTCGGTGGCCTCCTCGACGACGAAAGATCCGTCCTCGGGCATGAAGGAGGCAAGGTAGCGCTCGCGCCGCGCCTCCGCGTCGATGAGGCTGAGGTGGCCGAGTGCGCCGTACTCCTCGTCGTAGAAGAATGTCTCGGCGACGAGGACGTGCGTGAAGCGGTCGCGGTCGGGCACGGTCAGGGCGCGTGGGAGAGGGGAAAACAGAGAACACGTCGGCTCCTCGAACGCGTCGGTTCTTCGATCGACGCCCCGAGCGCCGACGCCTCGCGCGCGGCGGGGTTAGGCCGGAGCGCGTGACTGGAGGAGGGCGGGAAGCGGCTCGTCGTCCTCGGCCAGGAACGAACGCAGAAAGGCCCGCGCCGCCTCACCATGCTTGGGCCGGAGGTCCGCGTCTGGGAAGCGCTCGGCGAAGGCGTCCAGGAGGCGGGCGCGCACCGTGCCGAAGGGCACCGGGCGACCCGTCTCTTTTTGGAGAGAGGTCACGCCGCGGTCGGCGATGCCGCAAGGCACGATGGCGTCAAAAAACGAAAGATCGGTATTTACGTTGAGCGCGAGCCCGTGCATCGTCACCCAGCGGCTGCACCGCACGCCCATCGCGCAGATCTTACGCTCGGGGCCACGTGCGTCGGGCCCCACCCACACGCCGGTGCGCCCGTCCACGCGCCCGCCGTCCACACCGAAGGCCGCGCACGTCTGGATCACTGTAGCTTCGAGGGCGCGCAGGTAGCGATGCAGGTCGCGCATAAAACGGTCCAGATCCAGCAGCGGGTACGCCACGAGCTGCCCCGGCCCGTGAAACGTAACGTCGCCGCCGCGCCCCACGCGGTGAAACGTCGCCCCGCGCTCCGCGAGCGCCTCCTTGCTGGCGAGCAGGTTCGCCGCGTCGCCGCTTTTGCCGAGGGTGTAGACGGGCGGGTGCTCGACCAGCAGCAGCACGTGCGGCACGTCGTGGCCGCCCGTCGCCGCGTCGCCGTCCCGCTTTGCGCGGACCAGGCGTTGCTGGAGGCGTTGTTGGAGCGCGCGCGCCGGAGCGTAGGCCACCTGCCCCAGCTCGCATGCGACGACGACTTCTCGGCTCAAGGTTGGGCGTTGAAAGAGAAAAGGTCCGCCAGAGCGCGCCAGGGCGCACGAGAAGGGCAACGCGCTCCCTCGCTTATTCTCGCAGGCTAACGCGCACGTTGAAACCCCCGTCGATGTTGCTGTATGACGGGCGGCGGGTGCCGTCGAACCGCTCGTAGCGCACAGTGAAGTCCGCCGAGACGCGGTTTGAGAAGCGGTAGGAGAGCTTGGGGGCCACCTGCAGGCGTGTGGATTCGGCGCGCGGGGTGACGAAGTCGCTTTCATTGTCGAGTGCTCGGTCGACGTCGAAGCTGCCGGGGTCGCTGGAGGCCGCCGCGGCCCGAAGCGCGCGCCCGAGCCGGAGGTCGCGCTCGCGCTCGACGGTGCGAGAGGCCGTCAGGCTGAAGGTGATCTGGTTCTCGAGGTCGCCGAACGGCAGAAACGGCACGTCGAGGCCCTGCTTGCGGTAGTCGGCCGTCAGAGAGAGCTCGCTGGTGCGGTCTTCGACGACCTCGCGGGAGGCCGGGCGCGTGGAAAACGCGCTTGCCTGCACCCACTTGATGCTGGTGCGCAACGCCCCCTTCCAATTCACTTCTACTCCCAGAAGGGGCTGAAACCGCTCTTGCACGCTCAAGCGCCGCCCTTCGTAGGGGGCGCGCAGAAACTCGAAGTCGAGGCCCCCGCCGCCCGCCCCGATCTGGAGAGACGAGGTGTCGGTGCCGGCCGTGAGGGTGCGAAAGTCGCTGGCGTACTCCGCGTCGTAGCTGTGGCGAAGGCGCACGCTCTGCGTGACTGCGCGCAGCAGCGGCCACTCCGAGAGCCCCGAGTACGTGACCTGCCACGCGGGGAGCGGCACCGACAGGAACCCGCTTTCCCCGACGCTGCCGAACGAGGAAGCAAACGCGCTCCGAAAGTCCTCACTGATCGAGGCGTTGGTGAGCGGGAGCCGCGCGCCCTCGCGCAGGTCCTCGCCCGCGCCCACCGCCGCGCGGCGCTCGGCCAGCTTGCCGAGCTGGCGCTCGACAAAATCGCGGTAGCCGCCCCCGCTGAAGGTCCACACGCTTGACGCCCCCGAGCCGGTGAGCGTGCGCGTGGCCCCTTCATCAGCGCGCAGGTTGGTGTAGCTGCTGGACTGGCTCCAGTTCATGTTCCAGTTGAGCTGCACCTGGAAGTTCTCGCTGAAGGCGAGCGTGGTGCGTGCGGTCAGCTCGTTGCTGTCGTTGAGGTCGTCAGCGAGCTGGTACTGCTGGTCCGCGAGACGGCTGTTGTCGAGACGTAAGCCCGCCCCGATGCGGCGCTCGAACCCGAAGCGGTAGCCCAGCGGGGGGCCTTCGTTCTGCAACGCCCCCAGCATCGTGTGGCTGCCCGAGGAGAACGTGTCGTCTTGCGGGCCGTCGTAGGTGCCTACGTGGGTGGACTCGGCGCTGCGCGTTGCGCGGTAGGTGACCGAAAAGTCCCGCAAGCCCGTCACCGCCAGAGCCGTGCGCCGTAGCAGGTCCACGGGGTCGGGCAGAAAATCCAGAAATCCGGCGTCTTCCGCGTCCTGCGCCTCGCCTGTTTCGCCGTTGCCCTCGCTACCGTCTTCGCCGCTGTCTCCACCGTTCTCGGCCCCGTTCGGCGGAGAACCGTCCTCAGTGTCGGCCTGCTCGGCCGCCTCCTGCTGCTCCTCGAGGCGACGGTAAAAAGCAAACTTGCGCCAGAACTTCTGCGGGTGTAGCGTAACGCCGGTGGTCACGTTCACGTCGTTGCTGGCCGTAGCGCCGAGGTCGCGCCCGCGCGCGCCATTCTCCCAGCCGTAGGTGGCGCTGTAAGAGACGTCGTCGAAGGTGATCCAGTTGAGCGCCTCGCTCTCGCGGAAGGGCAGCTCGAAGGAGGCAGAGAACTGCTGCGTGTAGCGGTTCGTGTGCGCCCCCTCCGCCCCGAAGAGGCGCCGAAAGGACTGCGCCGGCCCGTAGGTGTTCAGGTTCCGCTCCACGAAGAACTCGTCTCCGTCCAGGTTGAGCCCTGCGCCGGTCGTGTCGGTGGCGACCTCGGTCGCGTCGTCTTCGCCCGTGAAGGACGCCCCGTCGCGCGGGTCCGTGGTGTAGGTTGTGTCGGCCGTGACGAGGCGGAACCGCTCGCGCGTGCCAGCGCGGTTGAAGCTCTGGGACGTCTGCGTGTTGAACGAAAGGTCCACAAAATCGAACGGCTTGTAGCGCAGGTCGAAGCTACGCTCGTGATCGAAGGCGTGCGTGTCGCGGATGGGTTCCCGTAGCGTCCCGCCCTCTGGGGAAGGCGCGCTGCCGGAGCGGGAGAAGAGCGGGTCTTCGTTGGGGCGGTCCTGGCGCTGCCGCGCCTCGCGCGTGAACCCGCTGGAAAAGTTGATCGACTCGGGAGCGTAATTGAAGCGCGTGTCTGCGAGGCGGCCCACCAGCGGGAGCTCCTCGAGGAAGGAAAACGGCTGCACGGTGCGTGCCTCCTGGAAGCTGTATCGGTACTCCACGTCGGCATTCCACTGCCAGCGGTCGTTGACTTGGGAGGAGGGGTCGCGCGCCCCTCGTTGCGTGAGTGTGTAGAGCAGGCTCAGGTTGTCGAGCGTGTAACGCAGCCACGGCGACTCCGAGCCGGTCTTCTGAAGGCGCACATTGAGGCGGCGCCGACGCGTGTGCGTCTGCGCGGCGCGGCGCAGGGCGTCCCGCGAGCGGCTCGCAGCGCCCGGGGCCTGCGCGAGCACGTCGCTGAGCAGCACGTCGCCCCGGTTGGGCGCGTAGCGGGGCGTGGCCGTCTGGGAGCCCAGCTCCAGGGTGACGGGGATGTTCCACCCCGCTGCGGCCGGCAGCAGCTTGTGGGCAAAGAGCGTGGTGCGCACGTTCCAGTCGAGCCGGCGCATCTGGCGGCGCTGCCCGAGCGTGCTGGCGAGCTCGCCCCAGCCGTCGGTCTGGCGGTCGAAGCTGGCGCGCACCTCCGCCACGTCGGCCAGGTCGATACGCGCGTTGGCCGTGGCCTTCCAGCCGCTGCGTTCGTCGTAGTCGGTCGTGCGCAGCTCGTTGACCCAGAGCGTAAGGTCTTCGTAGCAGGCGTCGCCCCCGGCGCACTGGGCATTCTCCTTCACCCGCACTCCGATCACGATGCTGCTGACGTCCTGGAGGGAGGGCGTGCCCTTCACGCCCAGGCGCGCGCCCTGCGGGGCGAACGACGAGATCGCCGGGTCGAGCGGCACGCGCGTGCTGTCGATGTCGTCGTCGCGGTCGCTCCAGAAGACCTCCGTCGGATCGGCCCTCATGCTCTGGTCGCGGGCCACCTTCAGCTGGTTGAGCGCCGAGAGGCGCAGGTACATCTCGTTGGCCAGGCCCTGGGGGGCGGCGTCGAGCGGGTACCAAAGCTCCTCGGGCGAGGCGGCGCGCAGGTCTTGCAGCGTGGGCGTGAGCGGCTGGCGGTACTCGTAAAAGTCGCCCGTTTCGTTGGTGCCCAGGCGCACGAACAGCTCCACGCCCCGCTTGCGGGCGGCCTCCTCGTCGCCCATGAAGACCTTCTGGAAGTCGTCGGTAGCCGAGTGCAGGTGCGCGAACAGGCGCAGACCGCCGTACTTCAGTAGGTTGAGGTTCTGGACGTTTTTGAAAATGGCGCGCCGCTGGCCCCCCTGCCGCTGGCCGCCTGCCGCTGCGCTACGACCGCGCGGCGCGGGCGCCGATAGGTGCCGGGGTCCTCCTCGGTGTTGATGCTGGCGATCGAAAGGCGCGAGCCTACCTCCGCGTCGAGACTGGGAGGGCGGCGGGTCGTGTCAGAGAGGGTGACGCTCTTGGACTTGCGCCACTGGCTGCCCACCAACTCCAGCGTGGCGAAGCGTAGTGTCATGGGGGCGTCGTGGCCGGTCGTCCAGAGGCGCATGTGCTCCACGAAGCTCAGGTCTGGCGAGCCCACGGTGGTCGAAGGCCGGGCCACGGGGACGCGCGCCTGGTACCAGCCGGTGCCCTTGCCGTCCTTTCCCTCGATCTCGCCGACGATGAAGTCGCCCGGCGTGTTGGGGCGCGCGCGCCGGTCGAGGGCGTCTTTGGCAAGCGGGATGCGGTACTGAAAGTAGTCGCCCTGCTGGCGAAGCCGGTCGGACCCGAAGTTCTCGGCGTCGGGAGTGCGCGCGTTGCCCCGCCCCGAGGTAAACTCCGTTGCAAGGGTGTTCTGCGCCTGGTAGGAGTTGAGCTCCAGGCCCGGCTGGTAGAACAAGAACCGCTCCTGGAAAGACGCGCCCCCGGGAAACAGCGTCTCGTTCTCAAAGAAGGCGTCGTCCTGGTAGAAGCGGTAGTCGTCGCCGGAGGGGTCGCGCCGCGCACGCGCCACCTCGGCCCGAAGGCGTCGCGAGCCCCCTGCGGGCAGGCCGCTCAGGAAAGGGTCGAACTGCTGTTGCTCGGTGGCCAGGCCGTAGGGGCCGGCCTCATCGGTGTACGAGGCCAGTCCGTCGAGCCCCAGGTCCTCGGTGCGGTCGCCGTCGATGTCTATCGCGCGGTTTTCAGTGCCGTTGATGGGAAGGCGGGTCCCGTCCTCGATGATGTCGTCGAAGCCACGCAGGGAGAGGCCGTCTTCGTCGTTTTCCGCGCCGTTGGGCAAAATGTCCTCCGACACGCGCCCCAGGTCCAGGTAGAGTGCCGCGTCGTCGGCGGCCGGGCCGTCTTTCGGAAAGGGGCGAAAGATGAACTCGACGAACTCGATGTTCTTGACGCCGAAGTCCTTCTGCCCTTCCGGCAGGCGCCGCGTGATGCCGCCCCAGGCGCGGGTCGGGTCGTTCAGGAAAGCGCGCAGGTCCCGGGTGTAGTTGTAGGGGCCCCGCCGCGCGGGGTCGAAGTACAGGTCGAGCGTGCGCAGCGTGCCGCCCGTGCTCCCGCGCGTGTCGCGGTCGGGGAAGACATCGCTCGTCTGCACGAGCTTTTTGAGCGCGTCGTCGTAGCTTTCAGTTCCGGCGAGCTCCTCGGTGACGTTGTTGTTGAGCTGATACCACGCCAGCCCGCCCCGCCAGTTGTTCGCAGCGCGGGTGAGGCCTTCGACGGCGGGGCCGGAGGGAGGCTGGTAGCTCTGCTCGGGGGCTGCCGCGAGGCGCCAGCCCTGGACCTGGCCTTTGAGCGAAAAGGTGTTCTCGAAGCCCTCGAAGTCGTCGATGTAGGAAATGCCGTTCAGCTCGTCGCTGGCAAAGTCGCGGTCGTCGTCTTGAAGGCGGCGGCGGGTGCGCTCGAAGGCTTGCGTCTCGGTGTGGCCGGGCTGCAAGCGGGCAAACTCTGCGCTTAGCTCCAGGGTGCTGGGGGCCTTCGTCTGCACGCCCGGCAGCGCGTCCACGGCGCGGGTCAGCCAGCGTGGCTCCAGCTCCAGGGCTGCGTCGACGCCCCAGATGGTGTTCTGGATCGGCTCCTGCCCAATGCGCAGCTTGTCGGCGGGGGACTGCTGGGAAAGGCGCATTAGCGTGGCCCCCACGCGGAGGTTGTCGCGCAGGCGGTAGTCCGCGCGCGCTCCCAGGAGCGTCTTCTTCTGGAGGTTCACCAGCGCATTCTTCTCGTAGTCGATTTCGATCTCGCTCCCGGGTCCCAGGTAGCTTTCGTTGACGATGGTGACGGTGCCGCCCTGGTAGTCCACCTGATAGTCGGTGCCTTCCGTCAGGGGCGTGCCGTTGGCCGTAACAGTGACGCTTCCCTCCACGACGCCGTTGAAGGCGCGCAGGTCGTAGAACTCCTGCGCGGTGCCCTTCGAGGAGCCGACGATGCGGTACTTCTCGATCTCGGAGCGCTCGGTGGCGTCCTGGAGGTTGTCGGGCTTTTCGCGGTAGAGCAGCCGCAGGGCGTCCAGGCCATATTCCGCAGCCAGGTCCTCGCCCTCGGGCGTGTTCGCGGCCACGGCCTGCCGCAGACGCGTCCCGAAGGGCCGGAGAAAAGGAAAGATAAGCAGCCCCTCGTCTGTGTCGATGGTGCGCCCGCTTTCGAAGTCGAAGCGCCCGTCGGCGCCCGCCTGGCCGTCGGCGCCCTGGCGGTCCAGCCCCAGCAGCTCCAGGAGCGTGGCGCGTCCGTTCAGGGCTTGCAGCCGCGGCTGCGAGGGGCCGCCGGGCGGGTTGAACTCCAGGTCCAGCTCGAAGCCGTCGGTGTCGATGTTCCGGCCCCGCAGCTCGTAGATGTTGCGCATCTGCAGGTACCAGGCGGCCGTCTCCTGGTCTACGGCCGCTTTGAGGCCGCCCGGGCGCAGCAGCTTCAAGACGAGCTGCCCGCCACCCTCGCCCTCAAAGTCGCCGACCTGGACGGTCTCGCCGCCGGAGGTGCGATACTCGAAGGCCACGGCCAGAGCGTCCTCGCTGCTGTTCAGGGGTTGCTGGAGCGAGAGGTAGCCCAGCCGCCGGTCGAAGGTGTAGTCCTCCCCCTGCTGCAGGCGCACGAACTGGCCGGTGGCGTAGTCGAAGCTCGTCGCCGTCTCCGCGTCGAGCTCCTCGTTGCTCACGTCGTTCGCGCGGACGCGTTCGAGAAAGCCCTCGCCGTACTGGTCGTTCGCGGGCCGGGGGAGAGCCCCCGCGCCGCTGGCGTCGTAGCCGTCCCTCTCCTCAAGCAGGCGCTCCGGCTCGCCCAGGTCCACCAGCGCGGTTGCTTCCTCGGTCTGCTCGTCACCGAAGTCCTTCCGGCGCCACACCTGGATCTCGGTAATGCGATCGATGTTGTCAATCGTGAGGGCCCCCAGGCTCTCGTGGGCATCGTTCCAGTTGTTGCGAAAGTAGTAGCCGAGAAAAAAGTGGCGGCGCGCGTCGTACTCGAGGGCCGAGCGGTCGAAGTCGGTGCGCGTGGCCCCGCCCTCGATGGAGAGCGTGTTGGACTGGCCCTCCTGCTGGCTGGCAATGGTCGTGAGGCGCAGGCCGCCGAGCTGAAATTGGCTTTTGATGCCGAAGAGCGCCTGCCCGCCGTCGATCAGCTGCGACTCGGTGTTGAGAAAGACGTTGCCGGCCTCGACCTTCTGGACGATCTCGTCCTCGTAGCCGGTGTAGCGCAGCTTCACTTGGTTCTGGTAGTCGAACTGGCTCTGCGTGTCCCAGTTGACGTCCACTTGCAGCTTGTCGCCGATGGAGCCGGTGATGCCGAGGCGCAGGTCTTGCTTGAAGTCAGGGTTGAGCTGGGTGGGGCTGCCGGTGAGCTGGGCCTGCTGGTCGCTCCTTCGGTAGTCGAAGCCCGCGTTGATGTCGGCCTGCCCGTTGATGTCGAGCGAGACGGTGTTCTTGCCGAAGATGGTCGTGAAGGCGCTCTCGCGCCCGCCGGGCACGTTGATGCTGACGCCCAGGCCGGCCCGGCCCTGCTGCGCGCGGCGCCGGCGATCCTGCCGGATCGAGGCCCACCCGGCGCGCAGGTCGCGCTGCCGGCGCGCGCGGCGATAAGTGCTGCGAGCCACGCGCAGCGGCGGGGCCACCGCCTCCTGCCCGACGCGAGCGCGCGCGACGAGCGTGCTTCCCGTAGAGTCGAGCGCCAGGCGGTGCTCGTAGCGCGTTCCAAGCCCCGGGGACCAGAAGGACGGCTGCGGGGCCAGCAGGCCAGCCGTACGCCGCGCGGAGGGGCGCGCGCGGCGGGCGGGAAAGAGCGCCAGGCCCGCGCGGGGCCGGTAGCGCCGCACGCGCCGAAGCGTGTCGCCTTTCAGCGTGTCGGCTTCCAGCGTGTCGCTACCCGCGAGCGTGTCGGCAAGCAGCGCGTTGCCGGACGAGACCGCCGCGGAGTCGGCCGCCCGAAGGCGACGCACGCGAGCCGGGGAGAGGCGCTGGGGGAAAGCCGGCCGAGCGAAGTCCTGCTCGGCCGTGTCCTGCTCAGTGGCGTCCCGTTCAGTGGTGTCTCGCTCAGTGGTGTCCCGCTCGGTCGTGTCGGCTCGGAGCGGGGAAGCCGCGCGCGAGGGAGAAGCGCTACCCGGAGCGCTTCGTGGAGCCGGGCGCAGGGCCGCAAGCGTGGTTACCCCCAGAAGGGTCGCGACGGCCAGCGCCACGCCCCTGATGCGGCCGAGCAGGTGCCGCCGGAGCGCGGCATACCGCAGGGGCCGGGCCGGGACGGGAGCAGAGCGCACGAGTCGGCAAAGAAGCTACGTCGAGCAAAGAGATGGGCCACGGGGGCGAGCGGGCCGTGCTCGCTTACCGGGCTGATGCACGAGGGTAGCATTCGAAGCCGATACGCGGGGAGACGGACAGTTGGGCAGAAGGCGAAAAAAGACACCGCGCGAGCCGGAGCGCGCGTGCGGAAAGGCGACCTCTAACGTAACGACCACGCGGGGCAGCGTCAAGACAAAAACCACGTTTGCGCAGAGGGCGCGCGATGAACAAGCCGGCCAGCTGGGAGTGACAGAGCAGCGACGCGCCCGCGCCCCCGTCTCCTTTGCTCTCGACGCATGTCCCCTCGCTTCCTTGCGCGCTCGCCGTTCCTGTCGGGGCTTCGCGTGGCCCGCGCGGCGGTGCTCGCGCTGGCCACGGTGCTCCCCGTGCTCGGCGGGTGCTCAGGACCCACGCAGCGCCCGCCGGGCAACTTCAACGCCTCCCCCCGAGAGCGGGCCATCCCGCTTCCGGCGCCTGACCTCAATGACCGCACGGACGTGCGCCGCGTGCTGCGCCGCCAGGCGCGCGCCTGGAACGAGGGGGACCTCGAGACCTACATGGCCGGCTACGCACGCACCGACACGCTGCGCTTCGCCTCGGGCCAGACCGTGCGCACCGGCTGGGAAGAGACGCTCGCCCGCTACCGCAGGGGCTACCCCAGCGATGAAGCCATGGGCACGCTCTCGTTTTCCGAGATGGACGTGGACCTGCTCTCGGGCCGCCACGCGCTGGTCTTCGGGCGCTGGGATCTGGCGCGCGCTCCCGAGGCGGGGGGGGACGCCGGCGGGCTCTTCACGTTGCTCCTCGAGAACGTGCGCACCGACGAGGGCCGCCGTTGGCGCATCGTCCACGACCACACGTCGGCGGGGAATTGACGATTCTGGACTGACGATTCTGGACTGCATACCCGGATCTCCTGGCTCGAAGCTCCAAACCGCATAAGCTCATGCCTGACCTCGATCTTGCCGATCGCGTCGTTGCTGTCACCGGAGCCGGCGGGCGCTTGGGGCGAGGCCTAGGGCGGCGCCTACTGGAGCGGGGGGCGACTGTCGCTGCGCTCGACCGCCCCGCCCCGCTCGACGACCTTGCGTGGCAGCGCGACGCGCACGCCGTTCCCTTCGACGCCACCGACGAGGAGAGCGTGGCCGGCGCCTTTGCGAAAGTGCAAGACCGGGCGGGGCGCCTCGACGCACTCGTGCATACGGTAGGCACGTGGGCCGGCGCGCCGCTCCTGGAGACGTCGCAGGCGGACTTTGAGCGCCAGGTGCGGCTGAACCTGACCTCCGCGTTTCTCTGCTTCCGCGAGGCCACGCGCCAAATGCAGGACGGCGACGCCCTCGATGACGACCCTCCCGGGAAGCGGCTCGTTGCCTTCGCCAGCGGGCAGGGCGCCGACCGGGGCGCGCCCCAGCAGTACGGCTATTCCGCCGCGAAGGCCGGCGTCGTGCGGCTCGTGGAAGGGGCCGCCGCCGAGCTGGACGGCATCACCGCCACCGCCATCGCGCCGTCTACCATTCTCTTCGGCGACGATCCGGATCAGGCAGGCGTCCCGGCCGCCCGCCTGGTGTCGCTAGTCGAGCACGTGCTCTCCCCGGCCGGCGACGCCGTCAACGGAGCCACGCTGCGCGCCTACGGCTCGGCGCGGTGAGGCTCCGCGCTGGGGCGCGTCTCGACGGAGGCGCGCCCATCCTGCCAGTGCTCCTCGATCTGCAGGCCCCGCTCTTGAACGAGGTCGAGGTAGTCGCCGAGCGGGAGGACGTCCTCGGGAGGGGCGGCGCCTCCGCCGGCGGGGGGGGCGCTCGCCAGGAGTGCAGCCACGGTGGCCGCCGGCACGGCCGTCGAGTGCGCCATCGCAGTGTGCGCGTGCTCCGGGGCGTCGCGCTCCACCATCTGGTAGACGAGCGTGCGCGTCTTTCCCTCTTTCTGCCCGCGCACCAGCACGCGCAAGAGCACCGCGTCTTCGTGGTCCCCGCCCAGGCGTTGGCGCATTCGGCGCACCAGCACGTCGCGGTAGGTCAGGTGGGTGCGCACGTCAATCGAACGGTCCTCGGCAAAGCCCAGCCCCAGCAGGAAGCGCATCTGGTGGGCGTGGCCCGGCCAGCGCACGGTCTTGTGGTCGAGGGTGTCGAGGCACCCTTCCAGCGCATGCGTGAGCGTCGAGAGGCCGCCTTGCGTGCAGAAGGCTTCCATGTCGTGGAAGGGGCCGCCGAAGTCGATGCGCTCCTCGCGGCTGAGGGGAGCCGCTTCGCGGGCGCGCCCGTTCTCGATGAGCTGCACGGGGTTGGTGTAGTCGTCGAGGACCTTCTCGGCCGACCACGAGATGCGGAAGCGAAACGGGTCTTCCGGCTCGAGGGGCACGTCGCCCACGCGCAGGTGCGCGGCCTCGGGGTCGTCGAACTGCTCGACGGCGCGGAGGCAGAGCGCGTTCACCAGGCCCGGCGCCAGCCCGCAGCCTGGCACGATCCAGCACGCTTTCTTGCGGGCCTTCTCCGCCAGGGCAAGCTCCTCGCCGATGGCTTCGCCCTGGCCGCTGAGGTCGCAAAAGTGACTGCCGACCCGCAGACACAGCTTCGCCAGCGCGGGATTGAGCGGCGGCGGCAGGCAGCTGACCACGCAGGCGCTGCCGTCCACGATGGGCTCGAGCGTGGCCGTGTCGCGCGCGTCGAGCTGGAAGGTGCGCAGCGGCGCGTCCCCGGGCAGGCGCTCCTGGAGGGTTTGGAGGCTGCGCGCGCGGTGGTCGCACACCTGCACTTGGGTGACCGCCTCGTGTGCAAAAAGGTCCTCCGCCACGGCAACCCCGATGGCCCCGGCCCCCAGAACGGTCAGTTTCATATTGGTTTTCGGTTTTTGGATGGCGGATTTTGGACTGCCGGCCGTGCCGCAATCCAAAGCCCAGAATCGTCAGAAGCTGTTTTGATTTCGGATCAGAAAGGGAGCGAGAAGAGATCTCGCGCGCGCTCCCGGCAGGCCGCGCTTTTGAGGCGCGCCCCCCAGGAGCACCTCCTTCGGGGCGTAGCAACGCTACGGGCCGACAACGGAAGGAAGGCTCGTTGGGCCGAAAGGTCGCCCCCTGCAGCGCCCCGACCGCAAGGAGGAAGTACGTCCCGGGGGACCCTGAGACACGAACCAAAACAGCTTCACAGTCCCCAGTCGGGATCTACACCGAGCCCCGTCCTTCGAGGGCGCGGGCCAGGGTCGCTTCGTCGGCGTACTCCAGATCCCCGCCGATGGGCAGCCCCCGCGCGATGCGGGTGACGCTCACGCCCATCGGTTCGAGCATCTGCTGAAGGTAGTAGGCCGTCGTGTCCCCCTCCACGTTAGGGTTGACGGCGAGAATGATCTCCTGCACGGACTCGCGCTCATCAGGAGCCGCGTGGCCGGCTGCGTCTTCGGAGGAGGAGCGCCCCTCCTCGCTGTCGGTGGGGGCAGCGCCGTTGGAGGGGGCTTCCTCGTACTCCGAAGGGGGGGGCTCTCCTACGGCTCCGTCGCCTGCGTCTTCTGGGGCCGCCGCCGGCCGGCCGTCTTCCTGGCCAAAGGACGGGTCGACGCGGCGCGCCAGGGAGCGGACGTGCAGGTCGTCGGGGCCCACCCCGTCGAGGGGCGAGATGGCTCCGCCCAGCACGTGGTAGACGCCGCGAAACTCGCCGGTGCTCTCGATGGCCTGCACGTCGCTGGGCTCCTCGACGACGCAGATCGTCGAGTGGTCGCGCCGGCCGGAGCGGCAGATGTCGCAGGGGTCACGGTCGGCCACGTTTTGGCAGACCGAGCAACGCAGCACTTCGTCTTTCACGCTCAGCAGCGCGTCGGCGAGGGTCTCGACGTTCTCGCGCGGCATCTTGAGGACGTAGGCCGCCAGGCGGCGCGCGGTCTTTCGCCCCACGGACGGGAGCTGCGCAAACTGCTCGACGAGCGTCTCAACCGACTCGGAGGTGTACTGCATGGCTTCGCGGTTGGCGGGTTTGGGGAGCGGTTCGGGGTTCTCGTTGAACACCCCGAGCTCCAGACACGAAACACCGGACTGACTTACATCCCCAAGTTGCTCAGGTCCATGCCCGGCGGAAGCATCGAGCCGGCGGCGCTCTGCATTTCGCGCTGGGCCATCTCGCTGGCCTCTTCGAGCGCCTTGTTGACGCCGGCGATCACCAGGTCCTCCAGCAGCTCTTTGTCGTCGGGGTCTACCGCGTCGGGCTCGATTTCGATAGCGGTAATCTTCTGCGCGCCATTGGCGGTGACCTTCACCATGCCGCCGCCCGCCTCGGCGGTGACGCTCTTCTCGGCAAGCTCCTCCTGCATGTCGGACATGCGGTTTTGCATCTCCATCATCTTGCCGAACATCTCGCTCATGTTGCCGCCGCCGGGCCCTTGCCCACCAGCGTTCTGACCAGAACCTTGTGCCATGAGAAAACCTCCGCGTGTGGAAAAAGAAGAAACCGTGTGCTACACCTCCTGGCGGAGGCGCCCGGCCTAAACGGCGGGGCCGAAGGGAAGGTTCGCGCGCGGCGCGGTCGAACGCTTGGCGCTTCTGGGCTTCTCGAAAAACCGACTTCAGAAGCGGTTTTAACTTGCGCCTCGGAGCTTGTGAACGCGCCGAGGGGCTTTCGCCAGACCGCCCATTCCTAAGAAATGAACTTCACGCCCGAAGCTCCCGACTCAGAGTCAAAATGGCTTCTCCAACCAGCAACGCCAAACCCCGAATGGGAAAGGCCCAAAATGGGGCCGCCTACCACGCCATCTCGCCGCCAAACTCCTCGAAGATCGTCCGTACGACGGGGTGGTTCTCCTGAAGCTCCTGCATGACGGCGTGCGGGTCGGCCGGAGCGTCCTCGTCGTCTTCGCCTCCAGGGGCAGAGGTCTCGTCAAGGGTGAGGTGAAGCGTGGAGGGCACGGTCGCGCGCTCCGGCAGGTGACGCTCGACGTGGCCGAGCAAGAACGACTCCTGGTCCATCAGAAAGCGGCGGCTGAACTGGTTGGGCACGGCCACGGTGAGGGTGCCGGCGTTCAGCTCGACGGGGGCGGCGTCGCGAAGGCAAGCGGCCAGGTCGATGCGGTCGGCGCGCACGTCCTGCACGAGCGCGTCCCAGTGCGTCCGCAGCTGCTCTACGGCAGCGGGCGTGGCGCGCGCTCCGCTCTGGGCAGGGGGCACCGAGGCTGCCGCCGCTACGCCGCCGCCCCCTTCGGGAGTGGCCAGCGTCGCCGCGGGCGCGTCGCCGTTCCCCGGCGCAGCAACGCCCGGGCGGTTCCCGGCGGCGTCCTGCGGAGACTCGTTGCTGCTGGGCGGGGCGTCCTCCCCCGAGAGCGCGGGCGCCCCGAAGAGGTCGTCGTATGCGGGCGGAGCGTCGTCGCCCGATTCGTCGTTCTCGGCGGAGGCGTGGCCCTCATCCGGATCCTCCTCTTCCTCACCGGGATCGGGGGTGTCAGGGTTGAGGTTCGAGAAGGAGGGCGTGTCGCCCTCGGGCCCCTGCTCGTCTGCGCCCGCTTCCTTCTCTTGGCGCGAAGCATCCTCTCGGTGCGAAGCATCGGCGGGGGCCTGCGGCTCGGGGGCCGCCGTGGCCGGCTCACGGACGCGGCCGGCGCTCGCGCCGGGGGACGCCTCATGCGAGCCGTCGCTCGGTTCGCTGCTGCCCGGAGACGAAGACGGAGGCTCTGCGCCCGTGCTGTCGGTGCCGGCGGGCGACGGATCGGTTGCTGCCGAGGGGGCGTCGTCCGCGGCTGGAGCGTCGTCGTTCGCTGGGGCGTTTTCTGCCGGAGCGTTGCTCGTCGAAGGTTCTTCGCCGAGAACCTCGGGCAGGTCACCGCCGCTGTCGGCGTGCCGTTCGAGGCGGCGCAGCAACGCAAGCGCCTCCTGGAGGTCTGCCGCGCGCGGGAGCGAGGCCATCTTCAGGAGCGCCAGTTCGAGGCGCAGGCGCGGCTGCGCGCTCTTTTTGACCTCGTCCTCGGCCTCGCCGGCCACCATGAGCAGGCGCAGAAGATCCTCTTCGCTAAAGCCCTGCGCCGTTTCCGCGTAGCGCGCTCGCGTGGCGTCGGTGGCCTCGATGAGGTCCGTGTCCTCCATCGAGCGCGCCACGATCAGGTTGCGCAGGTGCTCGCTGAGGCCCGCGAGAAACTCCTGGAGGTCGTAGCCGCGCCCCACCACCTTCTCCACGAGGCGCAGCATCCCGTCGCTCTGCCCGGCGCGGGCGTGGCGCGTGGCTTGGAAGTACAAGTCTGCGTCCACCACGCCGAGCGCCTCGGCCAGCTCGTCGTGGCGCAGGGTGTCGCCGCAGAGGCTGACGGCCTGGTCGAAGGCCGAGAGCGCGTCGCGGAGCGCCCCGTTGCCCTTGCGCGCCAGCAGCATCAGCGCCCCCTCGTCGGCGTCCACGCCTTCCTGCTTGCAGATCCAGCGCAGGTGTTGCGCAATGCGCCCGGCCGGCACGCGCCGAAAGTCGAACCGCTGGCACCGCGACAGGATCGTCGGCAGGACCTTGTGCGGCTCGGTCGTGGCAAAGATGAAGAGCACGTGCGGCGGCGGCTCCTCCAGCGTCTTGAGCAGGGCGTTGAACGCCTGCTTCGAGAGCATGTGCACCTCGTCGATGATGTAGACCTTCTTCTTGGTGCCCTGCGGCGGGACGCGCACCGTCTCGCGCAGCTCGCGGATGTCATCGACTTTGTTGTTGGAGGCGGCATCGAGCTCGAAGATGCCGAGGCTGCGGCCCGCCTCGAAGGAGCGGCACGACTCGCACGCGCGGCACGGCTCGGCCTTGTCGGGGCGTTCGTCGAGCGGCGTCGTGCAGTTGATCGCCTTCGCCAGGATGCGCGCGGCGGTGGTCTTGCCCACGCCCCGCGGCCCGCTAAAGAGGTAGGCGTGCGCCAGGCGGTCGAGGCGGAGGGCGTTTTTGAGCGTGTCGGTGACGTGGCTCTGCGCGGCGAGTTCGCTAAAAAGCGCGGGCCGATATTTGCGCGCGGTCACGAGGTAGCGCGCCTCGGAGGCCTCGTCGCTCCGGGCGTGGCCCCCGGAATCGCTTCCGCCCGGGGAGCCAGAGGAGGAAGAGTCGCCGGGTGCGCCCAGGGCGTCACCGAGAGAAGGAGCGTCGTCGGGCATCGAGCGGGACCGGGGAAAGCGAAAGGGCGAGGCGCGCTTTCAAAATATAGCACCCGTACCGGCCCCGGCGCAACGAGAAATGCGCCATTTCGGCCGCGCATCACGGGCTCCCCTCATCAGCACATTGCGCAACTCGCTACGCCACAGCGCCGGCCCGCAGCAGGTAGGCGCATCATCGAACACGCGGTCGACGGAGTCGGTGAAGCGCGGGTGGCGCAGAAGAAAATACGCCAGAATCATGGCATCAACGACGATCATGCCAGCCCCTCTCGCATCATGCGCTTCAGTTCGTCGGGGTCAGCCGTGATGGTCGGCCCGTCTTCCCGTTCTTCACGGATGCGCTCAATGAGCGCCTGGCGGTCGTCCGGTTGCTCCGCAGATCCGGCGGCGTCTTCGAGCACAGCGAGCACCTCGTCGTTGAGGCTGCGGCGATGCCGCTCGGCCCGCCGTTTGAGTCGGCCCGCCGTTTGAGTTTCGCGTGGAGGGCGGACGAGACGTTTTGAACGGTGAGGGTGGGCATTGCTGTAACTTGGGTTGAGTTTGGCAATTGTCGTCATTCCGGGGGATGCGAGTCAGGCCGGCAGGATTCCTGCGGCAGCGGCGGCATGGGCGGCCGGGGCGAGGCGTGAGGGCATGGCGTTGGGCGAGGTCGTGGGGGCGAGAGCGGTGCAGGAGGTGGCGACACCCATTGGTGGCAACGCCCTTCGCCAGAGCGCCAATAGCGCGGGCGCTTCGCCCCCCTTCTCACCCCGCTGTCGAGCTGGAAGCCGGAAATGCTAAACTACTTCCGTAACCGCGCGACCAGCGGCTACGTCAAAGCCCTCAACGGCGTACCGAAGCACGTCCAGCGGATGGGTCGCGGTTACCGCTTCGACGTGGCGGGGGCGAAGGTCATCTATGGCCCCGAGCATCTGACCGAACAAAGCAAACGTACGGCGACGACCGCGGAACGGGATATACGACCCGATCACATGCCCGGAGTCATCACGTGCCCGGAGTCGTGGGCGGTTCGCTGGGCTCGGGCGTGGCCGGCTCGGGCTCCGAGGGGCTGGGTGTAGCCGGTTCCGGCTCGGTCGGCTCGGGGGTGGAGGGCTCGCGCGGGGTCGGCTGCGAAGGGGAGCGCTGCGGTTCGCTGGGCACCTCGCGGCGCTGCGGCTGCCCGGGCTGGGCAGGCGAGCGTTGCGGCTGCTGCTGTGAGCGGGACAAGACGGGGGTCATAGCGACGGGCAGAGATGAGTCGAGAAAAGAGTACGCGGAACGTACTAAAAAGGCGCCCTGCCCGAACTGTTCGCCGCCCCTGTGGGCGCGGGCGCGCTGCCCGTTTCTCGTTTGCGGCGTGCCTCTTCCGAGGGTTTTTCCTCCGGGGGCTCGTTTTCGGCAGGGGGCGCGTCCTCGGCCGGGCGGTCTTCAGTACTTTCCGGGGAAGACGCTTCCCCGGTCGAATCGTCGGGGGCGCCAGCCCCGCTGGCCGGGTCGAAGCAGCGGCGGCAGCGTGGCTCGTAGGCCTCGCCCGCCCCGACGAGCACCTG
>PXTT01000006.1 GCA_003022535.1 Bacteroidetes bacterium QS_9_68_14 | reverse complement strand
CTGTACGGCGCGGATGCCTCGCTCGCCTTTCGCGCTGCCGAGGGCGGCGGCCTCGTCGCCGAGGTGCGGCTTCCCTTTCGCCCGGCCGGCGAGGCCGAGCCCCACGCCACGCCGGCCCCGGCCGAGCCTGTGCCGCCCGCGCCTGCCGCGTAGAGGCGGAGCGAGAAAGGGGCCGCGCTCGACGTTGCGAACGCCCAGGCGGCCACGCCGCATTTCTTTCGTCCGTCCGCTCCCGCTGCCGTGCCGCTGCGTGTTCTCATCGTGGACGACGAGCCGCTGGCCCGCCGGCGCCTCCAGCAGCTTCTGGACGGGCGCGACGAGGTGAAGGCGATTCGCGAGGCCGAGGACGGGCGCGCCGCCGTCGAGCACATCACCGGCGCGGAGCCGCCGGAGCTCGTTTTTCTGGACGTGCAGATGCCGGGTCTCAGCGGGGTGGACGTGATCCGCGAGGTTGGTCCCGCGGCGATGCCGCCGGTCGTCTTCGTAACCGCCTACGACCAGTACGCGCTCGACGCCTTCCGCCTCGCAGCGCTGGACTACCTCGTCAAGCCTTTCGACGACGAGCGCTTCGAGGAAGCCTTCGCTCGCGCCCGCGACCAGGTTCGCCTGCGCGGCAAGAGCCAAACGGCCGACCGCCTGCTGACGCTTCTCAAAAACGAGGACGATGTCTCCTCCGAGGACGACTCCTCGGCCTCTCCCCTCGAGCGCATCGCTGTCGAGACGCCCGGGCGAACACGCATCGTTCCGGTCAGCGACATCGACTACATCACCGCCGACGGCTCCTACGCCGAGCTGCACCTGGCGAGCGGCGACCACTACCCGGTCCGCAAGCGGATGAAGACGCTGGAGAAGCGCCTAGACACGGAGGTCTTCTTTCGCATTCATCGCTCCACGATCGTGCGGCTGGGCCGCGTGGCTTCCCTCCTCACGCGCGGGGGCGGGCGCTACACAGCGGAGCTCGAAGACGGCACGCGCCTGAAAGTCAGCCGTAGCCGCTACGAAGACCTGCAAGACCGCCTCGGCCTGCTGCGGTAGGCAGGAAGCGTCCGGGGCAACGCGGGGTCACAGCGCGGGCTTGGGGCAACGTGGGAAGCACGTTACTGATAAGACGGCCGGCCCCGCCCGATGGCCTCTGCGTTCTTTCACGCGCTGTAATGCGGACGCGGCAAGAAGGAAGAGCCGGAGGCGGTGACGTATCAGAGGGTCCGCATATCTGTGAGTTCACCTGCCTGCCTTTAGCTTGGGCACTTTTCAAACTTCAAACTGGCAAGGCGTGCGCGGGGAGCGCGAGCGAAAGCACAAAGGCAGCTACGCGGCAGGTCAGGTGCACCCCGGGAGTACTTGTTCCCTGCGGTCACAGCGCAACGCTGGGTTATGTATAGCTTCTATCGGTAGATGTCGCGCCGGTGGCCGACGTCAAGCACCGTGACTTCGCGGGCGTCGTCGTCGATCTCGTAGATCACACGGTAGTTGCCGACGCGGATGCGCCGTCCGTCGCGTCCGCTAAGCTTGATGCTGCCGTGCGGCTTCGGATCGTCGCCAAGTTCCCAAATGGCTTCCTGCAATCGCTCGTAGTCGCGCCCAGGACCGATCTTCGAGAGCGCCTTCTGTGCGCGCCGAAGGAGAAAGACTTCGTGGCTCATTCCGTGTGCCGCGCCTGCTCGATTTCCTCGAACGCCTGCTCGAAGGAAATGCGCTCCTCGCCGGAAGCTTTCGCCTCGTCGTAAGCGCGGATCGCTTCGAGTTCCTCCAATTCCTCGATCAGGTGGTTGTAGTCCTCAACGGCGAGCACGACAGCAGTGCGGTTGCCCTGACCGTCGGTCAAATATCGTCTATCTGGAAGGCGAGTAGCTTCAGCAGGCATGGCAGTCCGCGGATGCTTGCGAGATTTCTTTCTGTTTCTTGCACTCGCGTTCGAGAGCGTGCGTTCCATTGCGACGCCCTACGCTATGCATAACTGTGAGTTCACCTGCGGGTGGGCGCCTGTAGCGTGAGCGCTTCTCGAAGTCTCGGGCCGTTTGACGCGCCTCTGACGCAAAAGAAAGAACCGACGCAACTCGTCAGGTGCACCCCGGGAGTACTTGTTCCCTGCGGTCACAGCGCGACGCTGGGTTATGCCTCGCCTTCTTCACCTCAGCGCAAGAACTCGTCCGCCGTGAGGATGGGGATGTCGCGAATCGATTCGAGCACCAGCAAATCCTCGTCACCGCTCACGATGCACTCCGCTTCGATCTCGACCGCAAGTTCCAGAAACTTGTCGTCGTCCGAATTCCTGCTTTCCTGTATCTGCTCGGTGACTTCGGTAAGTTTCGCTTCTTCGAGCAACGCGAGCAGAAGTTCGTGGCGCGTCTCTCGATCTACGTAGTCGTCGAACCGTTCGTATTCGAGCGTTTCGCTAAGTTCCTATGCCGTCTCGGCGGAGACGAAAAGGTGGCCCTGCTCCTCGGCGAGATCGAGCGCACGCCCCGGCTTGCCGTTCTCGAAAAGGAAAGCGCTGACGATGGTGCTGGTGTCGGAAACGAAGCGTCTACCGCCCATCCAGAATGTCGCTTAGGATTTCAGGGGTGAGACCGTTTTTCTCTGCTTGCTCGGTGGCATCGTGGCGTACTTCTTTCAACGGACGAACCGACTTTCCGGCCTCAGTGAGCCACGCGCTAAGCAGGGCGTCGAGCTTGCGCTTCTTCTCCTCCGAAGAGGACTGGTAGAGGCTCGCCGCTTCGGGAGCAACGCGAATGGTGATTTCCTGCGTTCTCATAGCAGTTCGGAGCGTTTGTTCTCGCTTCGGTTGCGGCTCTTCTCCGGCTGGCGCAAAGTTCTTCGGCGAGGCTAAGGCGGCGGAGATCACGGAACGTTCTGCTTCCAGGAGAGAGCTTGCTTTTCGACGGAGGCAGGTTGTTTCCGGTGCATTGGGCAGATATGCGGAGCCGGAGCGAAGCGGAGCGCAGCTTATCTGAACAGTGGGCGGAGCGCCGGAGGCATTTCCCGCTCAATATGCGGTCCCGCAGCAGAGCGGAGGGTCCGCATATCTGTGAGTTCACCTGTGCTGGCGTCTCCGGCTTAAACGCTTCCCAAAGCTGAGAAGCGTCTGCCGGAGCTGTGAGCATGGCAGAAAGTAGCAACGCTAAGCGTCAGGTGCAACGATGGATTATGTGGCCTGCTATTTTTCAGGCGCCCATTCGCGGGGCGGCCGCAATTCATCGACGTCGAGGATCTCTTCAGTACACACTTCGCCGGCGGGCGTCTCGCGGCAATCGCGTGTATCGACCGACTGCGTGGTAGCAGCTTGCGAAGAAGAGAGCTTTGCCTGTTCCTCCGGTTCCCAAAACCATGCCAAAATTCTTTTGACAGGCTCATTTGGACTAGCTCTGATCACATCATCTTCGCCGTCACCCGGCGGTTCACCCCTTGCCTTCGTGCCGTGAATGAGATAGACTTTGCATTCTAAGCCAGTCGCAAAGGCTTCATACGTAAGAACCCGGTTCTGCACAACTTTCCAGCCATCCTGCTTCTGATTGTCAGGAACAACATTTAACATGGTGGTCGTGAACGGTCCCTCCTCATCAAGCGGATCACAGACCCACTTTGTTGCAAAGGTCTCATCGCTCTGGCTACTGGATCGCTTTACGTTGAAATAGTATAGTATTTCACCGACCGCTATTTGAGTTGTTTGGTCGATAACAAAACCGGGGACGTCATAATGCCTCTGCAGAAGTTCCCGGTTACCTTCTTCGCTTGACACGTAATAAATGTCGTCAGCTGCCCCACCTGCTGCTTGACTACTAACACCCTTGAGTATCTCCTTGTCGTCGGTTGGGTCGTAGTCTTCCTCTGGGTCGTACTTGCCGTAGCTGTTCGTGCAGCCCGCGTCGGCACGGTCAAGTCCGTTTGTACCGTCATTGTCTATGCCATCATTGCAAGCCGCGAGTTCCTCCAGTCCCAAAGTTATTGTGTTGTCAGCAGTAGCAGAAACTGCCAGCGAGCCTTGGGCGCGCCGGTAAATTAGTATGCCGCCAGCATAGTTGACGTACCTTCCGGGATACCTCACATCTCCACTCACAGTCAGCTCGCGCTCACTCATCGGATGCGTAACCTCCAACACGTTCGGCGTCTCCCTACTATCAATGAATACCGTTCCTACAGAGTCGCCGTTGATAGATATCTTGACGGGTCCCTCGTGCTCGTCCCTGTCGTCACCGTCTGGCCAAAGTTCACTGTCAGTCAGTTCAGGATCGATTTCCAATGTCACCGTCTTTCGGTCTAGCGAAAGTGCCACGTCGTGGCTCTCGTCGAGCGTGACAGTCGTGTCCGCCGGATCGAAGCTCGCTGCTTCGGCGCGAAGCGAAAGCTCCTTATCGGATCTCGCGCGTATGATCTGCGCTTCTCCCATACCGATTTCCGCGTCGTCTGCAAAGAGGGTGGCGTCGGAAAGGAGCGCGTCGCTTCCGGCACCTTCGGCCCGTAGGTTAACCGTGACCGAATCGCCCATGAGCGGAATCGACTCGGTGTGCTCGGCGTCGAACGAGACGCTGGCGGTGGCGTCCTCGAACCCTTCCGCTTTGGCACGGACGGAGAGGCTGGTTCCCTGCTCGCGCGTGAGCGTCGTTTCGCCGGTGCCGACCTGTTCGCCTTCAGCGTGAAGCGTGGCGGAGCCGACAAGGTCGCCCGCGTAGGTGGGTCGCAAGATCACGTCCACAGGTTCAGGCTCCGGTGGATCGCCGCCGTCGATTGAGTCGCAAGCTGCGAGCAACAGCGACGCGGATAGAGCAGACAGCAGAAGCAATCGTCGCATAGCAGCTCGCCTTTCAGTTGTATGAACAGACGCTGGATGATACGAAGCGAATGCAGTATGATGCAAACGTGCGGGTCACATAACTGTGTATTATGCGGACATTTGTCCGTCGTAAATTTTATCGCAGAATCGGCTATCTGCCTAAAAGCCAACAGCTCGACAAGCTTTTCTTTCTTTTATCGGCGGAAGCCGTTACACGAGCGTTGCCTGCAGCACCTTTCCACTAAGTTTAACGCTTCGCAAAATCAACGTCAAGGCGCTTCCCCGGGCGCCGCCGCGGGCCGAGCGGCTCGCGCGTCGCCACCGGCCACGCGCCCGCCGCGCAGGTGCACCTGCCGCGCCGCGCGGTCGGCCAGCGCCTCGTCGTGCGTGACCAGCACCAGCGCCGTGCCGGCCTGCTCGTTGAGGTCGAAGATCAGGTCCTCGACCGCGCCGGCCGTCTCGGCGTCGAGGTTGCCAGTCGGCTCATCGGCAAAGAGGATGCGCGGCTCGGTCATGAAGGCGCGGGCGAGGGCCACGCGCTGCTGCTCCCCGCCCGAGAGCTGTGGGGGGTAGTGCCCGAGCCGCTCCGCGAGGCCGACCTGCCCGAGCAAGTCTTCGGCGCGCTCGCGGGCCGCGCCTCCTCCCTGGCCGGCCAGCTCGGCGGGCACGACCACGTTTTCCCGCGCGGTGAGGGTCGGGATGAGGCGAAACGTCTGGAAAACGAATCCGACGTGACGGCTGCGCAGGGCCGCGCGCTCGTCCTCGTCGAGGGGACCGAGGTCCGTCCCGCAGAGGCGCACGTGGCCCGCGGTGGGCCGGTCGAGCCCCGTGCAGAGGCCCAGCAGGGTCGTCTTGCCGCTCCCGCTGGGACCTACGATGGCGCACGTCTGCCCCTCGGCCACGCGCAGGGTTACATCGTCGACGACGGTGAGGCGCCGGCCCGCGCTCTCGAACGTCTTGCTCAGGTGCGCGGCGTCAAGGACGAAGGCGCGTCCATTGCCAGGCGAGGCATTCGCGGAGGGAGCGCTTGAAGGCGAGGCGGGCATGGCGAGGGCACGAACGAGCGGTACGGCGAGCCAGCGAAACCGGCAGGCGGGCGCAGGGGTTGAGCGAGGCGTGTCCTCTCTTGCCTGGTCGCCTGCCGTATGCTGCGCCGTTTCTACTTTTCACGCCGCTCGGGGGTTCGCCGTCTCCTGCTGGCGGCGTGCTGCGCCGCACTGCTCGGGGGAAGCGTCATCGGCTGCCGCTCCGGCGACGCTTCGTCCTCCGCCTCCGCCCCACGCGCCGACTCGAGCGCCGCCCGTGCCGATTCGACGGCGTCCCCGGCGGCCGGCGCCTCCGAGAAGCTGACCGTGCTGGTGGTGGGCAACAGCCTGGCCGCCGGCTACGGGCTCTCACAGGACGAGGCGTTCCCCGCGCTCCTTCAGCAGAAAGCCGACTCGGCGGGCCTGGGCCGCGTGGAGGTCGTCAACGCGGGCGTGAGCGGCGAGACGACCGCCGGAGGGCGGGGCCGCATCGACTGGCTTCTGCGCCGCAAAGACTTGGACGTGCTCCTCCTAGAGCTAGGCGGCAACGACGCCCTGCGCGGCCTCCCGCCCGACTCGGCGCGGGCAAACCTGCGCGCTATGATCGAGCAGACGAAAGCGCAGTTTCCCGAGGCGCGCGTCGTCTTGGCCGGCATGAAGGCCCCGCCGAACATGGGAGCGAGCTACGCTCGGCGCTTCGAGCAGATTTATCCGCAGCTCGCCGAAGAGACCGGCGCGGCGCTCATCCCGTTTCTCCTGGAGGGCGTGGCCGGGCGCCCCGCCCTCAACCAGCCCGATGGCATTCACCCCACCTCCGAGGGGCAACGCGTCATAGCGCGTACCGTCTGGGGCACCCTCGGCCCGCTCTTGCGCGAGATGCGTGGCCCCGCCGTCCCGGCCGAAGCGTCGGCCACGCCGGGCGCCGCGCCTTCTGCTACGGGATGATCCCGGCGGCGTGGTCTTTGCGCGGCCTCTCTCGTGCCGCACGCTTTTTGCCTTCTTCCTCTCTCCGATGACCGCCCTTCTGCTGGCGGCGCTGCTCGCTATCCTTCCCGGCGTCGGCTCGGCCGTCGCCCCCGCTGCCGCTGCCACTGCCGCTGTGCCTCGTATGGCCCGCCCCGCCCCCGACTCCACGCAAACGCACTACGCCCAGAAGAACGCCGAGGCGCTCCGCAACCTTCTGCAAGAGGCGGACACCCGCGCCCGCCGCCTGCTCTGCCGCTACCGCCTCTATCCGCTCACCCAGGACGAAAGTTACCTCGAGGGGCTCCCCGAAGATCCTCCGCAGAACGCCACCGCCCGCGAACTGGCGTTGCTGGCGGGCCTCTGGGGCTACCGCGCCGCCGAGGCGTCGGTCTTCGGGGCCATGCAGGCCGGACGCCGCTCGATGGACCTACTCGAAGCGGCGCGCGCGAAAGACCCCGAGGCTCCGTTCGTGTTGCTCATCGGAGGGCAGTCGCTGCTCTACCGCCCGGGCCTCGCCGGCGGGAGCGACGCGGAAGCCCTCCGCCGCTTTCGGCGCCTGCGCAAGGCGCTCGACGGGCGCCCCGACGCGGCCGTCGCTCCGACCGAAGCGGCGCTCTGGACGTGGTACGCCCTCCGCGAGACCGACCGCCTCGACGCGGCTCGCGCCCTTCACCAGAAGCTGGCCGCGCGCGACCTGCCCCCGCTCTACCGCGAATTTCTCGAGCACCCGCCCGGCCGCTGAGGGCCGAAGCACAGGCGCGCTCGCCCATTCTTCCACGCCCCAATCTCCCGTGCCTCTTCTTCTCACTCTCCTCCACGCGGGCATCTGGCTCGTGCTGGCGGGCAATCTGTGGTATCTGAGAGGCGGGCGCGACGCGACGAGCGGAGACGATCCGACGGCTCCCGGAGAACCGCCCCGCCTGAGCGTGCTCGTTCCCGCGCGCGACGAGGAACGCAATCTCGGGCGCCTTCTCCCGTCGCTTCTCCGGCAGACCCATCCGCGCTTCGAAGTCGTCGTCTACGACGACGGCTCGACCGACGGCACGACCGCGGTCCTGCGCGAGGCGCGCGCAGCGTTTCAAGAAAGGAACGGGGCGGCGTTGCGCGTCCTCCACGGCACGGACGACGGGCCGCCTGCCGGCTGGGTCGGCAAGACGCACGCGCTGCACGAGGCCGCCCGCGAAGCCACCGGCGACGTCTTCCTCTTCCTCGATGCCGACGCGCGGCTCGAAGACCCCGGCGCGCTCGGGCGCTTAGCCGAAACGTTTCACCGGCTTCCCGAGGACGGCGATGTGCTCACGGGCTTCCCGCGCCTGCGGGGGGCGGCGTTGCTTCTGGTCAGCATCGTGCCGAACGCGATCCTAACGGGGTTGCCGTGGCCGCTGGTGCGCCGCACGCCCGGCCTCCCCTCGCTGGGCGCGCTCAACGGGCAGTGCTGGATGATCCGTGCGGAGCCGTACCGCCGCCACCAGCCGCATGCGGCGCAAAAAGGCGAGGTGCTGGAAGACGTGGAGATCGGCCGCTTCCTGAAAGCCCAGGGCCACACGCCCGTGATGCGCGACGTGACCGGCGAGGTGTCCATCTACATGTACGAAAGCGCGGCCGAGGCCTGGCGCGGCTTTCGCAAAAACGCTTACCTCCTGATGGGCGGCACGCCGGGGGCGGCCACGCTCTTCGTCACGCTCTTCCTGTTGACCTTCGTGCTCGCGCCGCTCTTTGCTCCATGGCTGGGGGCGTCCGTCTTCGCGCTGAAGGCCGTCACCGACTGGCGCGGCGGGCAGCCTGCCTGGGTGTCGCTCCTGGCTCCGCTTTCCTTCGCTGGCGCTGTGGCCCTCCAGATCGATTCGACGATTAGCCATTGGCGCGGCTCGGTCAAGTGGAAAGGACGGCGCGTGACGTAGCTGGGGCGCCGGGCAGCCGCCCGCGAGGGGACAAGACTTCCGGCCCCCGAAAAACTTGACGCGCAACGCGATGCCCTTTTCTTTACGTGGTGCGCAACACGCAACAAAGTCCGAAAGCGTGGTGATCGCTTCTTTTGCCGATGAAAAAACCGAACGTATTTTTCGGCGCTGGCAGAGCCGCAAGCTCCCCACCGGCATTCAGAAACGCGCCCGCGACAAGCTCTTGCTGCTTGACAATGCCACCTGCGAGCGGGATCTTCGTCCCGTGCCCGGTCTTCGGCACGAACCTTCCGCCGGCGACTGGCCCGGGCCGTGGCGCCTTCGCATCAGCAAGCGGTGGAGCCTCTGTTTTGAGTGGCAGGACGGCAGCGCCCGCGCCGTCCAGATCGTCGCCCGCCCGCGCTGAGCAGCGGGACTTCTTGGCCCCAACCGGCATCAGTCAGAACCGGCTCGCCGGCGCGCTGGGCGTCAACCCGCGCCGCATCAGCGAGCTCGTCAACGGCAAGCGCACCTTCACGGCAGACACGGCATTGCGCCTGGCGCGCTTTTTCGACGTGTCGCCACGCTTCTGGATGGGCCTGCAGGCGCAGTACGACCTCGACCGCGCCGCCGACGCGCTCGACGGCCGCCTCGAACGCGAAGTCCAGCCCCGCGACGAGCTCGATAAGTAGCGCAGCCGCGTGCGGTCCGGAGTTGCGAGCCACGCGTTTACGGGTTTTCTTTCGAAGCGCG
Organism: Bacteroidetes bacterium QS_9_68_14; assembly: GCA_003022535.1. Lineage (GTDB taxonomy): Bacteria > Bacteroidota > Rhodothermia > Rhodothermales > Salinibacteraceae > QS-8-64-10. The sequence goes on along the minus strand of PXTT01000006.1, from coordinate 7,583 downwards.
ACTCCAGACCGTAAATCCAAATCCCAAGTCCTGCCACACGGACCAGCCCGCTATTCGACCGCTCCCTCTCCGCCCCGGCGCCACGATCGGCCTGATCGCCCCGGCCAGCGATGCGCGCGACCCTGACGCCCTTCGGCGCGGCGTGGCCTACCTCGAAGAGCAGGGCTACGAGATCGTGCGTGGGCGCTCCACCTACGAGCCCGTCGGCTACCTCAGCGGGACCGACGACGCGCGCCTCGGCGAGCTGAACTACTTCCTACGCTCCGATGACGTGCAGGCGCTCTTCTGCGTGCGGGGCGGCTACGGGAGCCTGCGCCTGCTCCCCCGCCTGGACTACGACGCGGCCCGCGCAAAGCCAAAGCTCCTAGCCGGGTACAGCGACATCACCGCGCTGCACATGGCGCTCTTCCAGCGCGCCGGCTGGCCGGGCGTCTCGGGGCTGATGGTCGAGAGCGACTTCGCCGGCCACGACGAGCATGACCAACAGCCTGACCCGGCCACCGAGCGCCTCTTCTGGAACCTCGTTGAGGGCGCCACGCCCGCTCCGCTCCTCGGGCCGCAGGGCGAAACGCTCAGGGCCGAGCAACGCGGCACCGCCGAGGGGGTCCTGCTGGGGGGCAACCTCTCGATGCTCGCCAAGCTCGTCGGCACCCCCTACCTCCCGCCGATGGACGGAGCCATCCTGTTCGTTGAGGAAATCGGCGAGGCGCCCTACCGCATCGACGGCCTGCTCGCGCAGCTCCGCCTGGCAGGCATCCTGGAAAAACTGAGCGGCCTTGTCTATGGCCAGTTCACCGGCACGGACCCGAGCCCCCCGACGCGCCCACTGGGCGACGTGCTCGGCGAATATGCCGACGTCGTCAGCGGCCCCGTCGCCAGCGGCCTCGTCTACGGCCACGTGGACGAAAAGAGCGCGTTGCCGGTTGGCGTGCGCGCGCGCTTGGACGTGACGGACGACGAAGCCACGCTCTCGGTTTTGGAACCGGTCGTCGCGAACTGAGAACCCCCGCCCTCCCCCTCCTCGCACTCCCGCACTCAGCTCGTGCGCCTCGCCGTCTTCGCCTCCGGCTCCGGCACCACCTTCGCCGCGCTCGCCGACGCCGCCGCGCGGGGCGAGCTGGGACCGGTGGAGGTCGCGTTGCTCGTCAGCGACCGGGCGGGCGCCGGCGCCCTGGAGCGCGCCGAGAAGCGCGGCATCGTCACGCGCCGCGCCGCGCCCGACGACGACGGCCACGCCGAGGACCTCTTGCAGCTTTTAGACGCGCATGACGTCGGCTTCGTCGCGCTTGCCGGCTATCTGCAAAAAGTGCCGCCTCCGGTCGTGAACGCCTTCCGCGAAAAGATGCTCAACATCCACCCTGCCCTGCTGCCGGCCTTCGGCGGGAAGGGCATGTACGGAACGCGCGTCCACGAGGCCGTGCTGGACTACGGTGCACGCTGGACGGGGGCCACGATCCACCTCGTCGAGAAGGAGTACGACACCGGCCCGATCGTTCTCCAGCAGCCCGTGCCCGTGCGCCCCGGCGACACGCCCGCCACGCTCGCGGAGCGCGTCGGACGGGCCGAGCGTCGCCTGTACCCCGAAGCCGTGCGCCTCTTTGCCACCGGCCGCGTGACCGTCGAGGGCCGTCGCATCGAGATCGAAAACGACCCGCTCGCCAGCCGCCGAGCGCCGGGCGCGTAGCGTAGGGCGCTTCCCCGGAGCAACGCGCCCCGGACCCCGAAACCCATCCCCGATCCAAAGTCCGAAATCCGAAGTCGTCATGGTCGACCCCGACGACACGCCCTCGCCCGGCGCCCCGCCCCGCGTACGACGCGCGCTCCTCTCCGTCTACGACAAGACCGGCGTGGCCGACTTTGCCCAGCGCCTCGACGCGCTGGACGTAGAGCTTATCTCCACCGGCGGTACCGCCGAGACGCTCCGCGAGGCAGGCCTGGACGTGACCGACGTGGCCGAACTCACCGGCTTCCCCGAAGTGCTGGGCGGGCGCGTCAAGTCCGTCCATTCCGCCGTGCACGCCGGGCTCCTGGCGCGGCGCGGCCACGAGGGCGACGCCGACGACCTCGACGCACACGGCCTCGTTCCCATCGACCTGGTGGCCTGCAACCTCTACCCGTTCGAGGAGGCCCTTTCCCAAAGCGGCGCGGACGACGCGACCGCCACCGCGAACATCGACATCGGCGGGCCCGCCATGCTGCGCGCGGCAGCGAAAAACTTCTTTCGCGTGGCCGCCGTCTGCGACCCGGCGAGCTACGACGCGGTGGCCGCGGAGCTGGAAGAAAACGAGAGCGCGCTCTCCTCGGCCACGCGGCGCCGCCTCGCAGGCGAGGCGTTCGCGCACACCGCCCGCTACGACCGCGCCATCGCCGGCTATTTTTCCGAAGCACCGGAACCGGATGCCGCCCCCGAAAAAGAAGGCGACGTGTTGCCCGAAACGCTTTCGCTCTCGCTTCCGCGCGCGGCGGCGTTGCGCTACGGCGAAAACCCCCATCAGGCGGGCGCACTCTACGGCAATCCCTCGCGCCACTTCGAGAAGCTGCACGGCAAAACGCTCTCCTACAACAACTTAAACGACCTCAGCGCAGCGCTACATCTGATCGACGAGTTCCGCGACGACGAGCCGACCTGCGCGATTCTGAAGCACACCAATCCCACCGGCATGGCCGTGGCCCCCACGCTGGAGGCGGCCTACCAGCGCGCCTTCTCGACCGACCGGCAGAGCCCCTTCGGCGGCATCGTCGTCGTGAACCGCCCGCTCGACCGGGCGACGGCGGAGGCTATCGACCGCATCTTTACCGAGATCATCATCGCGCCTGCGTTCGAGGAGGGCGTGCTGGGGTTCCTTCAGGAAAAGGAGCGCCGCCGCGTTGTGCGCATCGAGCAGGCCGCTCGTACCGACCGGCGGCCCGACGTGCGCTCTGTCGTCGGCGGGCTGCTGGTGCAGGAGCGCGACCCGGTCTTGCTGCCAGGCCATGCCGCGCGCTCCGGCTGGGAGGTGCCCACCGAGCGCGCCCCGTCTGAGCGCGAGGAGCGCGACCTGGCCTTCGCCTGGCGCGTGGCCAAGCACGTCAAGAGCAACGCTATTGTCTACGCGCAGGGGCAGGCCACGCTCGGCATCGGGGCGGGGCAGATGAGCCGCCTCGACGCCTCGGAACTCGCCGTGCGCAAAGGGCAGAAAGCGGAACTTGATTTTGAAGGAGCCGTGATAGCCTCCGATGCCTTCTTCCCCTTCGCCGACGGGCTCGAGGCCGCTGCCCGCGCCGGCGCCACTGCCGCCATCCAGCCTGGCGGCTCCATCCGCGACGAGGAGGTCGTCAGTGCCGCCGACGAGGCCGGCGTGGCCATGATCTGCACCGGCCACCGCCACTTTCGGCACTAATTTATTTTGGGTTTCGGATTGCGGCTGCCCGGCGGCAACCCATCCGAAATCCCCAATCCCAAATCTCAACCGCATGGGCCTTTTCAACTTCTCCAGCGACGTCGCCATCGACCTGGGGACGGCCAACACGCTGATCTACATCCGCGGGCGTGGGATCGTCCTCAACGAGCCTTCCATCGTGGCGGTGGATCGCAACAGCCGCGAGGTGATCGCCCTCGGCTACGAAGCGCGCCAGATGCACGAGCGCACCCACAAAGAGATCGAGACGATCCGCCCGCTCAAGGACGGGGTGATTGCGGACTTCGAGGTGGCCGAAGAGATGATCCGCACGCTCATCGGCAAGGTGCAGAAGGGGTGGCTCGGGCGTATCCGCAACATGGTCGTGTGCGTGCCCAGCGGCATCACCGAGGTCGAGAAGCGCGCCGTGCGCGACAGTGCCGAGCATGCCGGGGCGCGGCGCGTGCACCTCATCCAGGAGCCGATGGCTGCAGGGGTCGGCATTGGGCTGAACGTGAGCGACCCAGTGGGCCACATGGTGGTGGACGTGGGCGGCGGCACCACCGAGATCGCCGTGATCGCCCTCGCAGGGATCGTCATCGACGAGTCCATCCGCGCCGGGGGCGACGAGTTCGACCACTCCATCGTGCAGTACTTCAAGCGCAACCACAACCTGCTGATCGGGGGGCGGACGGCCGAGCGCATCAAGTGCGAGATCGGCTCGGCCACGCCACTGGAGACGGAGATGGACCTCTCGGTGAAGGGGCGCGACCTCGTGAACGGCATCCCGAAGGTGCGCACCGTCAGCAGCGAGGACGTGCGCGAGGCGCTCCACGACGGGCTCGAGCAGATCAGCGCGGCGATCCTGCGGTGCCTGGAGCGCACGCCTCCCGAGCTGGGGAGCGACATTCTGGAGCGCGGCATCATGCTGACCGGCGGCGGTGCGCTTCTCCAGAATCTTGACACGATGATCTCCGAGCGCGTGGAGCTGCCCGTCAACATCGCCGAGGACCCGCTCACCGCCGTCGTGCGCGGCACTGGCAAGGTCCTCGACGAGCTCGAAGATTACGAAGCCGTGCTCACTTGAGGGCGGGGGTATGGGTGCGGGGAGGTCCGCCCCTTTTGTCCCACGGCCCATACCTCTGCGCACGAATGACGCCCGCACTCCCGAACTCCCGCACCCTCTACCCCGAATGACCTCCCTCTGGGACCTGCTCAAGGACTGGGTGCTTGTGGCCGTGCTCGTGACCGTGAGCCTCGCGGTGATGTTCGCGCAGAACCAGACGCTCGTGCGCGGGATGCGTGCCGGGGCGCTGGAGGCGAGCGCGCGCATCGAGGGCACCTTTGCCTGGGTGGGCAACTATCTGCGCGCGCTCGACACCAACCAGCGCCTGCGTGCCGAAAACATCGCCCTGGCGGCCGAGGTGGCTCGCTCGCGCGAGGCGCGCGCCGAGAACACGCGCCTGCAATCCATGCTGGACCTGCGCGACACGACACGCTTCCGGGTCGAGCCTGCGCGCATCATCTCGAAAGAGCTAAGCGGCCAGCAAAACCGGTTCACCATCAACGCCGGGGGGCGCGACAGCGTAGAGGCAGGCATGCCCGTCATCGACGAGCGCGGCGCGGTGCTGGGGCGCGTGGCGCTGGTCAGCCCCTCCTACTCGCGCGTGACCCCGTACCTCAACGCCGACTTTCGCGTGGCCGGGAAGGTGCAGTCCCTCGGCGCCGAGGGCAGTCGTGACCAGCGGGTCGAGCGGGTACTTCCCGCCAGGCCTGGCCATCGGCTACGTGGATTCGGTCATGACCGCGCCGGGGCGCAGCGAGTATGACGTGCGCCTCGCGCCCGCCGGCCGGCCTAGCGAGGCACGCTTCGCGTTCGTCGTTCTCGCGGCCCCGCGCCTCGACGAGAGACCGCAGGACGCTGCCCCGGACACGCGCCCCCTCGCGCAGCCGTAGGCCTCCGCGTGTCGTTTCGCTGCAACGTGAACCCGGCCCAGAGAAAAGCAACGCTCGCGTGAATGGCGAACGCCTTTTCAGGCGAGGCGTTTGGGCGCATGTTCTTCTCCCGCTGGTCGGTTTCCGCGCCCGATGTCTGCTGCTCGCTTCGCTTCCCGCGCCGCGTGGCTCGGCGCGGCCCTCGCGCTTCTGCTTGCCGCCCCCTTGCGGGCGCAAGTCACCGACGCGCCCCCGCCCGTCCCCGAGCCGGCCCCCGACGACGACTCTTCCCCGCTGGCAGACGTCGTCCAGGACGCCATTGGCCCCGAGGAGCTGAGGAATGGATTCTGGGGCGTGGCCGTGGCCGATGCGGCGACCGGGGCCGTCCAGTACGCCCGCGAGGCGGACAAGCGGTTCGTGCCCGCCTCCAACGCTAAGCTTTACACCGCCGCCGCCGCGCTCGACCAGCTCGGGCCTGGCTACCGCTTTACGACGCGCCTCTACCGGCAAGGAGAGATCAGCGGGGACACCCTGCGTGGCGACCTGATCGTGCGAGGCTCCGGCGACCCCACCATCGGCGGCTACGCGCAACGCGACGACCGTCTCGCCGTCTTCCGCGCGTGGGCCGACTCGCTGCGCGCCGCCGGCATCCGTCACGTCACCGGCCGCCTCCTCGGCGACGACGACATCCACACCGACGCCCCGCTGGGGCGTGGCTGGATGTGGGACGACCTGCCCTACCGCTACGCCGTAGAGCTGAGCGGCCTCTCCTTCGGGGAAAACCTGATCGAGCTCCAGGCCGTCGGCCAGCTTCTCGGCCAGCCCGCGGCCCTCTCCGTCGAGCCGATCCAGACCGGCTACCTCGAACTGGTGAACCGCTCGGAGACGGTGCGGCGCAACCCTGACGAGGAGTACCGCCGCCTTCCCGGCAGCCGCCGCCTCTACGTGGAAAGCCGTATTCAGCGCGGGCGCGTGCAACGCCAGAAGCTCTCGGTGGGCAACCCGACCGGCTACTTCGTGAACGTGCTGCGCGCGGTGCTGCAGCGCGAAGGGATCAGCGTGGCCGGCCCGGCGATGGACGCCGACCGTCTGCCGAAAGCCCTCTCCTACCAGGCCTCGCGCACGCAGGTGGTGGCGCGTTACCGCTCCGCCCCGCTTGCCGAGATCGTGCAGACGATGATGCAAGAAAGCCAGAACCTCTACGCCGAGCAGATCCTGCGCACCCTCGGCGCCGAGCGGCCCGTGGAGCGTTTTGTGAAAGGCGACCCCGACGACCCCGACCCCGGCTCCGGCACGATGGGCGTGGAGGCGGGCTTGCGCACCTTCGCGGCCGCCGGCATCGACACCAGCCGCGTGAGCCTGGCCGACGGGTCGGGCCTCTCGCGCTACGACATGATTAGCCCGACGATGACGGCGAAGCTGCTGCTGTACATGCGCCAGCATCCCCGCCCCGCCGTGTCCGAGGCGTTCGTGAGCGCGCTCCCGGTGGGCGGACGCACCGGCACGCTCGAATACCGCTTCGAGCGCGGACCCGCTGAGGCCAACGTGCGCGCCAAGACAGGCACGCTCGGCGGCGTGAGCGCCCTCAGCGGCTACGTGACGACCGCCGGCGGGCGGCCGATGGTCTTCGTCGTCATGGCGAACCACTACTCCGCCGACTCTGATAAGGCCCGTAGCGCGATCGACCAGATCGTGCAGGCGCTGGCGGCGGGACGCATTTGACGGGGTGCCTGCCTCGTGGGGCGCGTAGGGGCACGCCCGGCAACGCGTTGCCGGACGCCACTGGCCACGCTGCTCTGACTGAGGCCGTGCCAGCTTCGGCCTTTTTCAACGCTCGCACACAAGCAGCATCGCGCGACACGCACTACGCATCACTCCCCCACCGCTTCCGCGCGCTCGATGCCGAGCTGGCGACGCATGTCTTCCAAGGCGCATGTCCTTCAACGGGACGCCTTTTCGTCTCGGGCATCAAAACGAGCACCCACAAGAGCTGGAGCACCGTGAATCCGCCGAAGGGTAGCGGTTAGCCGCCTGTCGATACGGCTCGGTTGTGCTCACGGTCGTGCTCACGGATGAACCGCTTCGCGATCCACCGGTGGCAGGCGCCCGGCTTCGGGAAAGCCCTCTGCTTCCAGAGAGCCCTCGGCCCCGGGCCCGAACCGCGCCAAGCGCTGCCGGGCGCGGCCGTTCCAACGTTCCGACCGCGACATCGGCCCGCTCCCCTTCCCGGTCGGCTGGAGCGTTTCGGTCAAGGACGCTCGGGCTTTTTCC
>PXTT01000005.1 GCA_003022535.1 Bacteroidetes bacterium QS_9_68_14 | reverse complement strand
CGACCTTGTTGAGGTTGAACGCCTCGCGGGTGTACTTGATGTTGCGCTCCAGGTAGGGCTGCTCGCGCTCCAGTTCGTTCGGCTTCACGGCGAAGCTCTGCACCACTGACGGCACCACAAGCAACCCGGTAATGAAGATGAGCGCGTAGGCGCCGGCTCCGTACGCCAGCAGACGGAAGCGGTAGCGCCACACCGCGTATATCAGGAGCCCCGCCAGGGCCAGCGTGGCCACGAGGAGCACCCAGAAGGCCGGTAGGCGCGCAACCAGGTCGGTGTAGCCGGCCCCGTAGGTCGCGCCGCTGGAGCTCTGCAGCAGCTCGTAGCGGTCCAGGAAGAAGCCGCCGGCCCAGCCCACCAGCAGCAGCACCCCGTTGAGGCCGAGGTGGCGCACGACCGAGGGACGCACGCGCAGGCGCCCGCCCTGCACTTCCATCTCCCCCATGAGCACGTAGACGGTGGCCAGCACCAGCAGCGCCAGCACCGCTACGGCCACGAGCGTTCCCTGCAGGGCCTCGACGAACGGCAGGCGCAGCATGTAGAAGGCCACGTCATTGCCGAAGACCGGATCGGCCATCCCGTAGTCCGCCCCGTTGACGAAGTGCAAAAACGACTCCCACTGCGCCGCGAAGCTGCCCGCGAAGGTCAGCGCCAGGAACGCCGCGAAGCCGTAGCCGACGGTACGCAGGTGACCGCGCGTGAGCCGCACGTTGCCCATCTGCGGGGCCTCCCCTTCTTGCGCGAACCTTGAGGCCCACAGCGGCGGGAGCTGCTGCACGAGGTGGCGGAAGTTCGCCACGAAGAACGCGCCCACCATGACGAAGGCCGTCACAAAGAGGCTTACTTTGTAAGCGAGGGTCTTCCAGAAGACCGCCTCGTAGCCCACCGCGTTCATCCACAGCAGCTCGACCAGATAGTTTGGCAGCGCGATCAGGAGCACGACCAGGAGCCCCCCGATTCCCAGAAGCCATTTGGGCGAGAGCAGGCGCGTCATCAGCGGAGGCACAGCACAGGGAAGCAAGCAGTGAAGCGCGCCCCTACTTCGCAGGAAGGGCGCTGGCCCTTTACAATGCGACGACGACGCTTCAGTTCGCCTTCATCGGCAGTTCGCCAGCCCCCTCTCAATCTTCTTCTTCTTCTTCTCCTTCGAGCGCTTCGCGGGGCAGCCACTCGGCCTCCGGCTCCACCTCGGCGGCGGGCTCGGGGCCGGGATCGTCCCATCCCATCTCCTCTGCCAGCATCAGCGGGCTGACGGTCATCGGCCGGTCTACGCGGATCTGGCACGCCAGGCGGTAGTCGCCGAGGGCGTCGGTCTGCGCGAGCTTTTCGTGCTCGGCGCGCGTCATCTCGTCGGGCTCGCCCTCCGCAAAGGTCACGCGGCAGGTGGTGCACTTGGCCTGCCCGCCGCAGCGGTGGCCGATGTCGGCCCCCGTGGCGCGGATGGCGTTGACGAGGCGCGCGTGGGCGTCGGCATCTACGGTGCCGAAGCCTTCGACTTCGAGAAGCGGCATGGATGGAGCGAGGTAGGGGAACATGAAAACGAAGCGTTCTCTCGGCGGGCGCGTTGCCGGCCCGGTCACGAATGTACGAACCACGCTCCACGAACGCACGCGCCGTCCATCGCGGAGCCCAGTGGCACGTCGTGCCGGGCTTTCAGCCCCCGAGCGGGCGGCAGGGGGGCGGCAGGCGCGCGTTCCAATCGCGGAAAAAACGGGTTCGGCGCAGGCTTTGCCGTTGCGATTGCCCCCGCCAGGTCATTGCATGTAAAGACCTCCCAGCTCTTTTTCTCCTCACGCGGCTGTCGCATGAGCGACGAACGTGCTTCCGCCGGAGACGACGGCGCGCCCGCCGACGTGCCCAGCGGCGAAGGCCACGGCCCCGGTGAAGCGCCTGGGGGCGGTTCTTCCGAAGACCAGCATCGCAACTTCGGCACCTTCGGCGGGGTCTTCACGCCCACGGTGCTGACGATCCTGGGCGTTATCATGTACCTGCGCACCGGCTGGGTGGTCGGCAACGCGGGCATCCTGGGCGGGGCGCTCATCATCCTGCTTTCTTTCGGGATCGCCACGCTGACGGCGCTCTCGATGTCGGCGATCACGACGAACATTCGCATCGGGGCCGGGGGCGCGTATGCGATCATCTGCCAGAGCCTGGGGCTGGAGGTCGGCGGGGCGGTCGGCATTCCGTGCTACATCTCGCAGGCGCTGGCGGTGACGATGTACATCTTCGGCTTTCGGGAGGGCTTTCTGGCGTTCTTTCCGCAGTACGCGGCCTTCGGCTTCGCCATCGACGTGGCCGTGCTGGCGGTGCTCTTCGGCATCGCCTACGTCAGCGCCGACCTGGCGATCAAAACGGAGTACTTCATCATGGCGCTGATCGTCGGCTCCCTCATCTCCGTGGCGCTCGCCGCCGTCAACGGCTCGATGCAGTACCCGGTCACGCAGGTGGGCTGGTGGGGCGACTTCGCCGGCGTTACCGGAGGCGCAGGCAACGGCGCGGCGGGGGGCTCCGGCGGGTCGAGCTTCTGGCTGATCTTCGCGGTGTTCTTTCCCGCGAGCACAGGCATCATGGCCGGGGCCAACATGAGCGGCGACCTCGAAAACCCGCGCAAGGCGATCCCCAAAGGCACGATGTGGGCGCTGGGCGTGAGCCTGGTGGTCTACCTGGCGCTGGCGTACTGGGTAGCGCGCTCGGCCACGCTGGCGGAGCTGACGGGCAACTACAAGGTGATGATCGAAAAGGCGTTCTGGCCGCCCGCCGTAGTGGCGGGCCTGCTGGGGGCCTGCTTCTCCTCGGCGCTCGCCTCGGCGGTGGGCGCGGGGCGCATCCTGCAAGCGATGGGGGAGCACCGCATCGTCCCGGCCAGCGGCTGGATCAAGCAGCTGACCGAGAAGGGCGAGCCGCGCAACGCCATGCTCGTAACCGGCGCCATCATCTTCGCGGCCATCCTGCTGCGCGACCTCAACGCGCTGGCGCCGCTGATTACGCTCTTCTTTCTGATCACGTACCTGATGCTCAACGTGGTGCTCCTAGTCGAGCAGAGCGTCAACCTGGTCAGCTTCCGCCCGCTCTGGCGCATGCCGGTGTGGGTCTCGATTGCCGGAGCGCTCGGCTGCATGGTGGTGATGTTCATCGTGAACCCGACGTTCAGCGTCGTCTCGGTAGTGGTGACGATTGGGTTTTACTTCCTCCTGGTGCGAAGGCAGCTCAACGCTCCCTTCGAGGACGTGCGCTCAGGGCTGTTCGTCTCGATGGCCGAGTGGGCGGCGCAGCACGTCCACGAGCTGCCGGAGATGCAGGAGCGCGCCTGGAAGCCGAACCTGCTGGTGCCGGTGCGCAACGAAAGCGTGTTGCGCGGCGTCTCGGGCTTTTTGCAGGCGCTGGCGGCCCCGAACGGCTCGATCAAGGTCGTGGGGCTGGGGCACAACGAGGACGAACAGCTCCTGAGCGACAAGGGCAACGGAACGGCAGGACGCGCGCGGCAAGCGGCGGACGCTCCGGGCGAGGCGCGCGTGGCCGACGCGGAAGACGCGGGCCCGCAGGGGGCGGCGCAGGTCGTCGCCGACGCGCCCCCGGACCGTGACGCGCCGGAGGGGCGCCACGCGCCCTCGGCGGCCGAAGCGGGCGGCGACCCGCAGCAACGCGCCGCGCGCCGGGCCTCTGGCGGCTCCGGCAGCCCGCGCTCGCAGCGCCGGGGCGGTCCCTCAGCAGCGCGCGCGCAGCAGTCCTCGCTCGACGAAACCAACCCCGAGGAGCGCGTGCGCTCGGCTAAGCGCCGGCAGAACACGGTGCTCTCCAAACGCCTGCGAGCCCTGACGCACTCGTACCGCGAACGCGGCATCTTTGCCAGCAGCACGGTCATCGACGCGGGCAGCTACACCGAGGGCCTGATCGCTGGGATGCAGGCGATGCGCGGCACTTTCTTCAAGCCCAATGTCGTCTTTCTGGAAATGGACGCCGAGCGCCAGGAGGACCACCGCCTGATCGTGCGCGAGGCCGACCGCGAGGGCATCGGGACGTTGCTCTACGCGCCGCACGCGCAGGCGGGCCTGGGGCAACGCCAGACGATCAACGTCTGGATTCACGACCGTAGTCCCGACTGGCGCGTCAAGATGAAGATCGGCAACCTCGACCTGATGGTTCTCTGCGCGCACAAGCTGGCGCAGAACTGGAACGCGCGGATGCGCCTGATCACCGTCGTGGACAGCGACGCGAAGGAGCGCCACGCGCAGGGCTTCATGGAGCAGCTCCGCGACCTGGGCCGCTTTACCGACGCGGAGGTATGCGTCGGGCGTGGGGGCTTCTCGGACTACCTTCACGAGGCCCCGCAGGCGGACCTGAGCGTGTTCGGGATGCTGCCGGAGCCGGACTTCACCTTCTGTCGCCGCATGGTCGAGGCCACGCGCTCGACGTGCCTCTTCGTGCGCGACAGCGGTCGCGAAAGCGCGCTCGCGTGACGGGTCGAAGGTCGGAAGGTGGCAGGTTGAAAGTGAGCCGGCCCATCGAGCAATTTCCCACCCTCCGGCTCACCGCAAAACCCTCGGCACTGCCTCTCGTTAGGTCCTCCATCTCTTTCCTTTTTCCCACCTCCTCTTTCCCAACTTGGCAGAAAAGCGCCTGAGCATCGAAGGAACCGACCCGCTCTTGCTCTTCGGCCTCAACGACGCGTTCCTGCGCAAGATCGAGGACGCCTTCGACCAAACAGACATCACCGCGCGAGGCCACCAGCTCTTTCTGGAAGGCGAGCCCGGCGACCTCGACGCCCTGGAGTCTGTCTTTGGCGAGCTGGAGCAAGTCCTCGGGCGCAACGGCAACCTCACCGAGGACGACGTGGAGACGGTCCTCACGCTTCACACCCAGGACGGCGGCGGCCCAAGCGGGGCGGCCGCTGCGGAAAGCGCCGCGCGCGTGCGCCCCGAGAACCGCGACGCGGTGTTGCACACCCCCAGCGGCGACGCGATCAAACCCAAGACCGCCGGGCAGGGCCGCCTCGTAGCAAGCACGCGCCGCAACGACATCGTGTTCGCCATCGGCCCGGCGGGGACGGGCAAGACGTACGTCGGCATGGCGCTGGCGGTGGCGGCCCTGAAGTCGCGCCAGGTCAAACGCATCGTGCTAACGCGCCCGGCCGTGGAGGCGGGTGAGGAGCTAGGGTTTCTGCCGGGCGACTTCCGCGAGAAGGTGGACCCGTACCTGCGCCCGCTCTACGACGCGCTCGGGGACATGCTCCCGCGCGAGAAATTGGAGGCGAACCTCGAGCGGCAGGTCGTGGAGATCGTCCCGCTGGCCTACATGCGAGGACGCACGCTACGCGACTCGTTCGTCATTCTCGACGAGGCGCAGAACGCGACCACGCATCAGATGAAGATGTTCCTCACGCGCCTGGGGCCGGCCAGCCACGCCATCGTCACCGGCGACGTGACGCAGACGGACCTTCCGAAGCGCTCGATGAGTGGACTCGAGCAGGCGCGCCGCATTCTCACCGGCATCGACGGGATCGACTTCATCGACTTCGACCGCTCAGACGTGGTGCGCCACCCGCTCGTGAAGGACATCATCAAGGCGTACGAGGATCACACGAGTTGAGTGGGGAGTGCGGGGGCAAACCACGTGTTGCTGGGGAGAAGCGTACTGCGGCAACGCGAACGAAGAAAGCGGAAGCGTGGCCTCGCGGCCGGCGCTCCCGCTTCCCGAGTGCGGTCGCCACGCGTTACGTGCGACAGAGGTGGGGCGCGAGGGCGTCGGGGTGACCATTTTCGCCCTCCGGACCCTCAAACTCAGTTCATGCACACGGACTTGAGCACGTCGCGGCGGTCGGACAGACGCTCTTTCCAGTCGTCTTCGCCAACGGGGTCGTCGTCGAAGTAGTAGTTCCACTCTTCGACGGAATCTTCGCCGAGGAGGACGGGCGTTTCCATCTGGGCCACGCGCTTCAGTTGCGGCTCGGTGCCCATCTGGTGCACGAAGGTGATGCGGCAGGTGCCGTCAGGCGTGGTTTCTTTGACGCTGAGCCAGTTGTCGCCGCAGACGTGGCATGTGTAGAAGCGCGATTCTTGCTCTCCTCCCATCAGTTCGAAGTTCTCGGCGTCGTAGTCCTCGGCAAGCGCCCCCCCCGCGAGCGGGCCGTCTTCATCGTTTTCGTCATCGAGAACGACGTTCATCGGCATCATGCTCTCGGCGCCGCAGGTCTTGCACGTGAGCCGGTCCATAAAAAGGAGGTCGGGATCAGTGGAAGAAAGCAAAGGGGGCGAGGCGCCTCCCCGCAGAGCGGAGGACAAGCGCTCGCCTGTGGTGTCCACTGGCAGCACAACATTGGTGCCAGGTGCATGGGGCGCAAGGCTGTGCCAGCCTGTCACCCCCGAGCGGGGCTGGAAATGGAAAGACCGGGCTGCCCGATGGACAGCCCGGCGCTCATTTCGATGCTCCGAGGCGGAAGGGGAGGGATTTGAACCCCCGGTACCCTAGAAGGGCACTCTGGTTTTCGAGACCAGTGCAATCAGCCAGACTCTGCCACCCTTCCGTGTCAGTAGATGTCGCTGCTTACAACATCAACAGACGATTTCCCACACGTGTAGTTCCTTCAAAAACACACAAACGCAGCCCACCTGGTGCACCTTCGACCGACGCATCTTCGAAGGGCATGCTGGGCGGGCGGGTAGGCTTTCCTTTCGGCGCGTCGGTCTACGACTCTTCTGCAGATGAACAACTGGCAGCAACGCATTGCAGGTGCGCTCGTGACGGTCGTGGCCGTGGTGCTCGTCTACGCGGCGGGCTACCAGTGGGGCATGGCCGCGTTCGAGGGCGTGCCAGTCTCGTACGCCCAGGCCGTCCAGGTCGTCGTGGAATCCATCACAACGGCGGGCTTCGGCGGCCACGCGCCCTGGTCGAGCACGGCGATGAGCCTCTTCGTGCTGGCAATGAACCTCACGGGCATGTTGCTGGTCTTCCTGGCCGTGCCACTGTTCGTCGTGCCGCTCGTTCGGGAAGCGCTCAAGACGCATCCGCCCGCTCGCGCGTCGATGTCAGGGCACTTCATCATCTGCGCCTTCTCTCCGCGCGGAGCCGCCTTCGCCGCAGGGCTCGCCTCGCGGGGCCGCGACCACGTGTTCGTCGAGCCCGACCCCGAGACGGCCCGCTCGCTCTACGACGACGGGCACGCGGTCATCGAGGGCGACCCGGAGCTGACGCGCACGCTCAAGAACGCGAACCTCTCGGAAGCGGCCGGGGTCGTGGCCGACGCCGACGACGACGCCAACGCCAGCATCGCCCTTTCCGTCCGTGAGCTGAATGCGGACGTGCGCCTCGCCACGCTGGTCGCAGACCCCGCCGCGGCCTCCTACCACCGCCTCGCCGGGGCCGACGCGGTGCTGTCCCCACGCCAGCTGCTGGGCCGCAGCCTCGCGCGCCAGGTGCCGACCGTACTGACCCGACCGGCCGCCGGCGAAGGCGCCGCCGAGGGCGGCATCGCGCTTGGCGACCACGTCGCGCTCTTCGAGATCAAAATCGAGCCGGGCAGCGTGCTCTTCGAGAAGTCCGTCCGCGAGGCGCGCCTCCGCGAGCGCTTCGGGTTCGACGCCATCGGCGCGTGGAAGCGAGGCCGTTTCACCAGTCCCGTCGCGCCGGATGCCCAGCTGGAAGCCGGCACGCGGCTTCTCGTGGCCGGGCCGCCCGGGCAGCGGCGGGCTCTTCGGCAGGAAGGGGCCGCCGCGGTCCGCTCGTTTGGGGAACGCCCCGTCGTCGTGGCCGGGCATGGGCAAGCAGGCCGGGCAGCGGCCTCCACGCTCGCCGAAGCCGGTGCGCGAACCGTCGTGCTGAATCGCGACAAGCAAGAAGGCGTCGATGTGGTCGGCGACGCGCGCGACCCGGAAACGCTCGAAGAGGCGGAGCTTCCCGAGGCGAAGGCCGCCATCGTCGCCGTGGATGACGACACGACAGCGATCGCGGCCACGCTCGTCATGCGCGACATAAACCCTGCTCTCTACCTCATCGTCCGGGCCAACCGGGAGGCCGATGAGCAAAAGCTCTACCGCGCCGGAGCGGACTACGTGCAGTCGCTGGCCACCGTCAGCGGGCGCATGATGCGGTCCACCATGCTGGAAGACGAACAGGTCTTCGCCCCCGAGACGCAGATCGAGATCGCCCGGCTCCCCGCCGGCGCGCTCGCCGGGCAGACCCTCGCCGGAGCGCGCGTGCGGAGCCGCACCGGGTGCACCGTCCTCGCGGCCATGCGCAACGGCGCCCCCCTTCCCGAGATGGACCCGGATGCGTTCCGCTTCGCCGAGGGCGACGACGTGCTGGTCGCCGGGACGAGCGAGCAGGTCCAGCAGTTCGAGGCAGCGTACGTGGGATGAGCGTCTCGCCGGAGCGCGGCCACGCCCTCGGCGGAGGCGAGGCCGGGCCGCCCGCCGCCCCCTCCGCCGAGGCGTTGCCCCAGCTCGCCGACGAGGTCGCCGGCCTGCAAGCCGCGCTCCCGGGTCGCGTCCTCGGCCACGCTGCACGCGACGTAGACTTTTTCGCCACCCGGCGCGGGCGCCCCCAGCACGCCGACCGCGCCGTCTGGGCCCAGGCGTTGCCGCAGCTCCTGCGCCAGCTCACGGAGGGTGTCCATCTCGGCCTCCGGCAGGCGCCCGGCAGCCACGCGCACCCCCTCGACCTCTTCCGCCCCGTCGGCGATCCCGCCGAGCCGGTCCGCAAGCTGGCCGCGCTTTAGCTCTTCGACCTCTTCTTCGAGCCGTTCGCGCTCGTCGAGGAGGCGCGTCACCGCCTCGGCCGCGCCGGCTTCGGTCTGCCCCAGCGCCGCGCGCACGCCGCCCAGCTCGGCCAGTTCGTCCTCGACGAAGCCCCGCGCCGCCGGCCCGGCCACCGCCTCGATGCGGCGCACCCCGCTGGCGACGGAGCTCTCCGACCGGATTTTGAAAAAGCCCAGCGCGCCGGTGGCCTCCACGTGCGTCCCGCCGCAGAGCTCCATCGAGAAGTCGGGGTCGAAAGTGATGACGCGCACTTTGTCGCCGTACTGTTCGCCGAAGAGCATCGTGGCGCCACGCTCGCGCGCCTCGCTGAGGGGCACGTCACGCTCTTCCTGCCGCGGGATGTTGCGCTGAATGGCGGCGTTGACTTCCGCCTCGATTTCGGAGAGCGCCTCGGGGGCCACGCGCTCGTAGTGGCTAAAGTCGAAGCGCAGCCGCTCGGGGCTGACGAGCGAGCCTTTCTGCTGGACGTGCGTGCCCAGCTTCTCGCGCAGGACCGCGTGGAGCAGGTGCGTGGCCGTGTGGTGCGCGGCGGTGCGGCGGCGGGTCTCGGCGTCCACGCGCGCCATGACGGGCGCGCCCAAGTCCTCCGGCAGCCGCGCCACGCGGTGAACGATGCGTGTGCCCTCGTGCTGCACGTCGAGCACGGCCAGCTCGTTTTCGCCGCCGCCGTTTTCGCCGAAGCGGAGCGTGCCGCGGTCGGCCACCTGGCCGCCGCCCTCGGCGTAGAAGGGCGTGCGGTCGAGCACAATCTCGTGGCGCGGCTCGCCGTTGCTTCCGTCCCCCGCTTCAAGCGTGCGCACCTCACGGACGCGGGCGCCCTCGACCGCGAGCCGATCGTAGCCGACGAAGCCAGCGTCCTCGCCCTCGCTCACGGTGCGCCAGTCTTCTTGTTCGGCGTGGCCAGTGGCGAAGTCCGAAGCAGCGCGGGCGCGTTCGCGTTGCTCCTGCATCCGCTTCTCGTAGCGCGCGCGGTCCAGGTCCAGCCCCTCCTCACGCGCCATCAAGCGCGTCAGATCGACGGGAAAGCCGTAGGTGTCGTGCAGCAGGAACGCCACCTCGCCGGGCACCTCCTGCCGCGCGGCCGCCTCCGAAAGCCGCTCGACGACCTCGTCCGCGTCTTCGGTGCGGTAGGCTTTTTGCAGCACACCCAGCGTGGGGCGGTCGTCGCGCAGGTCGTCGGCGACTTGCTGGATCGCCTCGCCGTCCACCTCTTCGAAGAGGCCCTCCTCTTCGAGCATCGCCAGTTCCTTAACGTAAGGGGTAACCTGCTCGAAGAAGGCGATGCCGTCCGACAAGGTGCCCAGGAAGCTCTCCTCCTCGGCCCGCACCACGCGGCGGATGTAGTCTTCCTGCTCGGCAAGCTGCGGGAACGCCTCGCCCATCTTCTCGCGCAGCGCGGGAACCATCTCGCCGAGGAACGGCGCGCGCATGCCCAGCGCCTGGTAGCCGTAGCGCACGGCCCGCCGCGCGATCCGGCGGATGACGTAGGCGCGGCCGTCTGCCCCGGGCGTCACCCCGTCGGCGATGGCGAAGCCGGCGGTGCGCACGTGGTCGGCCACCACGCGCAGCGCCACGCGGATGCGCTCGCGCTCCTCCGGGTCGTCCACGCCGATGTCGTCGTAGCCGTGCACCTCGTCGCGGGGCGAGAGGTCGGCGGCCTTCTGCAAAAGCGGGGTGAACAGGTCGGTGTCATAGGTGCTCTCCTTGCCCTGGAGGACGGCCACGAGGCGCTCGAAGCCCATGCCGGTGTCCACGTGCTGCTGGGGAAGCGGCTCCAAGATCGTGCCCGATCCATCGCCATCCGGCCGGGCGTTGTACTGGATGAAGACGAGGTTCCAGATTTCCATCACCTGCGGATGGTCTTCGTTGACCAGCGTGCGCCCGGGCGTGTCGCGGCGCTCTTGCTCGGGGCGCAGGTCGATGTGAAGCTCCGAGCACGGCCCGCACGGCCCCGTGTCGCCCATCATCCAGAAGTTCTCCTTCGAGGCGTCGAAGAGGACGTGCTCGGGCGCGATGCCGGTCTCGGATTTCCAGAGCTCGGCCGCCTCCTCGTCCGGCCCCAGCCCGAGGGCCTCGTCACCCTCGTGGACGGTCGCGTAGAGGCGCCCGGGCGGCAGGCCCCAGCGCTCCACCAGCAGCTCCCAGGCGTAGCGCACGGCGCCCTCTTTGAAGTAGTCGCCGAAGCTCCAGTTGCCCAGCATCTCGAAGAAAGTGTGGTGGTAGGTGTCGTGGCCTACCTCTTCGAGGTCGTTGTGCTTGCCAGACACGCGCAGGCATTTCTGCGAGTCCACCGCGCGGACGTACTCGCGGTGGCCTTCGCCCAAGAAGACGTCTTTGAACTGGTTCATCCCCGCGTTGGTGAACAAGAGCGTCGGGTCCTGCTGGGGCACCAGCGGGGCGCTCTCGACGACGGTATGGCCCTTTTCCTGGAAGAACGCCAGAAAGTCAGCGCGAATTTCTTCGGAGGGCATCTCGGCAGCAGGCGCAAGCGGCATCGGGGGGAACGGCGGGGGGTAAAGGCGAAACCGGGCGAGGATGCAGACGGCGCGCGAAAAGGGGCGTGTCAACGGCGAGCAGCCGGGACGGGTCCACCGTCCGGAGGGCTTGCATCTGCTTGCCTCCGTTATGTATACTCCGTGGAAAGATTCACAACCGCGTTGCCTGCCGGCCACCCCCGCTTTGTCTGGAAAAACCGCTACGCTCGGTGCTTTCCTTTCTTTTCCCCGCCTGCGCGCGCCAGCGCGGCGGCGCGGTGCGTGCCGGGCGTGGACCTTCGCCGTCGCGGGGATTCTCGCGCTGTTGGCCCTCGAGGGTGGGCGCCCGGCCCGAGCGCAAGCGCCGGCGGAAAAGCCCCGCGTGACCGGCGTGCGGCCCCAGCCAGTCGTGGGGTCCACCCTGGAGCAGGGGATCACGATTCGCGGGCGCGGCTTCGAGAACGGCTTTACCGTGCGGCTGCGCACCGACTCCGTCGACGCGCACATCACCGACCGCTCGCG
>PXTT01000004.1:10928-11591 GCA_003022535.1 Bacteroidetes bacterium QS_9_68_14 | reverse complement strand
TTGGAATTGGGGCCGAAGCCGCGGTCGGTCAGGTCCACCGTGCCGATGACGCGGTTTTCGTTCGCGTTGATGATAGTGACGAGCGCGCCGGCTTCGTTGGCCACGTAGAGGCGGTTCTCGACGCCGGCGTAGGGCACCTCGCCGTCGTCGCTCTGGGCGCCGGCCTCGATCCAGCGGCGCACGCGTTCCATCTCCGCATCGGAGGGGGAGCCGGCCCGGCCCTCGCTTCGCGCCTGGCGGGCCACGGCCATCAGCAGGCTGTGCTCGGCATCATAGGGAATGACGACCGTGCCGTGCTCAGAGCCCGCGACAAGGCGTTGCCAGGAAGAGACGTCCAGGTCCTCGTCCTCGGTCATGAGCGGGGCGAAGGTGTCTTCCAGCAACGGCTGCACGTCGCTGAAGGAGGGAGCGGCCTCTCCGCCGCTCATTTCGCTGTCGTTCATGTCGGCGTTGCCGGTGGTCGAGGACGTTCCGGCGCAGCCGGTGACGGCGAGGACCAGAAGCAACGCGGCGAAGGCTGAGAAAAGGCGTTTCATGAGATTAGAGGATACTTCTTAGGAAAAAGAGTGCGGTCGTCACTGCTACGCAGGGAGGCAACATATCGCGCCCCTGCGGTCGGAAAACGCATTTCGCAAAACAAAAAAGCGGCGGGCGGGCGCGAAG
>PXTT01000004.1:0-10804 GCA_003022535.1 Bacteroidetes bacterium QS_9_68_14 | reverse complement strand
GTCGTGCACGCGCAGGCCGCTGGCGTAGTTGCTCATGTACATCCGGTCGCCCTCGATGTACAGGTTGTGGTCGCTGGACTTGGGCCCGTAGGTGTAGGTCTTGACGAGCTGCGGGTTGTCCAGATCGGTGACGTCGAAGACGATCGTGCGCGTGGAATCGACGTTCTCGTTGCTGAGCTCGTCGAGCTCGTCGTTGACGTAAAAGTAGCGCTGGTCTTCGGTGATCCAGCCCTGGTGCGTGTAGGCGCTGTGGGGGTACTCGGCCACAGCCAGCGCCTTCGGGTTGTCCTTGTCTGTCACGTCGGCGATGGAGAGGGCCGTCTCGTTAGCGCCGAAGCAGATCTCCTGGCCCTGGAATTCCTCGTCGGGTCCGTCGTAGACGATGCACTGCGCATCGTGGGAGTAGCCCGTGCCGCGCCGCCCGGTGCGCTCGTCCGCGAAGCAGCCCGCGAAGGTGGGGTTCATCGGGTCCTGGATGTTGACCATGTGGAGCCCGCCGCCGCAGGTCTGCCCGCCGCCGCTGGCGCCCACGATGTAGGCGTAGCCGGTCTCCTTGTTGATGGCTACGTTGTGCGCGCTGTTGACCTTGTCGTAGACCATGCCGGCCTCGTAGGTGATCGGCTCGTCGCCGGGCTCGTACTCGCGCAGCTTCGTGAGGTCGAAGACCTGCATTCCGTGATCCCCGGCGTTGTCGGCCACGACGTACACGTGGTCTTTGTAGACTTTGGCGTCACGCCAGGAATTGGGCTGCGTGTCGCCGGGCGTCAAGGGCAGCTCGCCGACGTAGACGGGGTTCTGCGGGTCCGAGATGTCCACAAAGGCCATCCCGTTGGTGCGACCGACGAGGGCGTACTCGATGCCGGTCTGCGGGTCTTTCCAGCCCCAAACCGCCCGGGTCGCCCTCGAAGGTCGCCTGCGCGACCCAGTTGCTCATGTCCGCGCCGGAGGGACCCAAGATCATGACTTCGCTAAGGCCCTGCGCGCCGACGGCGGCCACGCCATCGCCCGCCGCGAGGGAGCGGCCCAGCAGGTCCTGCTCGTTCTCGCCGGTAACGACTTCGCTGGAAGAGGTCCACCCGCCATCGTCTCCTTCAGTGAAGGCGTAGATGCGCCCGGAGCCCTGCTTGGAGCCGAGGGCGCTGACCCACGTCTCGCCGTCCACATGCGCGATGGCGTTGCCAAAGTAGTGACGCTGCCCGCCGTCGAAGGGGTGCAGCGCGCCGGCCGGTTGCCAGCCGCTGCCGTCGCCCGAGAGGGCGTAGACGCCGACCATGCCCGTCAGGTCACCCTGGTAGGGGGCCCCGATGAAGGCGCGCTCGCCGTGCAGGCTCACCGACGTGCCGAAGCCGGTCGGAGCGCAGTCGCCCGAGCAGTCGGCGCCGGGGCCCTTCGTCATGCCCACCTCCGTCCACGTACCGCCCTGGCGCGTGAAGAGGTACGCCGCGCCGACCGGACCGTCTTGCTCGCGCGGCCCCGCCCCGGTAGTCAATCGCGCCGCCGAAGGCCGCGGAGGAGTCCGCCGCGCTACCGGTGAGGCGAGCGGCCTGCGTCCAGTTGTTGCCACCGGTGTTGCGAAAGACGTACACGGCGCCCGCGCCGCCCGTGCCGTCTGCGTCAGCCTCTGGCGCGCCGACGGCGATCCAGTCGCCCCCCATCGCCACGCCGCCGCTGCCGAAGCCCTCGCCCTCGACGTTGCCCTCAGGCATCAGGTTGGCGATCTGCTCGTAGCCGCTTCCGGTGTCCTCGAAGAGGTAGGCCCCCCCGTCGTCTGAGGAGGCGCTGGCGAGCAGGCGTCCGTCACGCGCGGCGAGAGCGGCCCCAAAGCCGTCGTTCGGCCCGGCGTCTCCGGCGTCGAGCTTACCGGTGCGTGTCCACTCACTGCCTTCTCGGCGGTAGAGGTAGACCGCGCCGGGGTTGTACGTGTTGTTCGCCTCGCCGACGAAGACGGTCTCGCCGTCCACGGCGACCGCGTTGCCGTAGCCGTCAGCCGCCCCGGCGTCGCCGTCGGATGTGGTCTGCGCGTGGAGCGGCGCGGCGGCCAGCGCGGCGACGAGGAAAGCGGCCAGGTAGGAAGGAAGGGTCCGCATAGACTTCGGGGGCGGTTCAGCAGGAGAGACCGTTGGAGAGACAAAAAAGCCGGGGCGGAACGAATGTTTCCTCATTTTTTCCTTTAGCTGGGCAATATGACTTGTGGGGCGGCGCACTCGCTTCGTCCGTTCGCCATGCCCGCCGCGAGGCCGGAGCGGAGAGGCGGCCGACGGAAGCGAGGAGCATGCCCTGCTGAAACGAGGTGTCTCTGGCAGACAATGCGCCTACGGGCGTTGCCGGACCTCCGCCGGTCGCCTGCTTCCCTACCCAGCGGCCTGGCGAACGGGCGCGCGCCGCCGCCACCGCCCGGTGCGAAAGCGCCCGTAGGCCACCGCCGCGGGCACGGCCATTTCCAACACCAGCGCTCCCCGGAGCGCGCTCGTGCCCAGCGCGGGCAGCCCGCCCACCGACACGGCGCCGGCGTAGGCCAGCGGCAGGGCGAAGGCCAGGAGGCCCAGCAGGTTTCCGTAGAAAGGCCAGCGCGTGTCCCCGCCGGCCCGCAAGGCCCCCACCGAGGCGCTTAGCACGCCCCAGAACACGGCGCTCACGCAGGCGGCGCGAATGAGCCCGACGGACAGCCCGATCACCGCGGGCTCGGAGGTGAACAGGTGCGCGAGCGGGCGTGCTCCGGCAAAGGCCGCGGCGGCCCCGATGGTGTAGACGACCACCGCGAAGCGGAGCACCTCGTGGGCGTAGGCGTCGGCCCGGCCCGCCTGCCGGCGCCCCAGTGCCTGGCCGGCCAGGCTGGAAGAGGCGAGCCCAAACCCCCAGCCAGGCGTGTTCAGGAAGTCGCGCACGCGCAACGCGATCACAAAGGCCGCCACCACTTGGGGTCCGAAGAGGCCCACCACCGCCAGGAGCGGGAACTGTCCGCCTCCACGCACGGCGTTCGCCCCCGCCAGCGGCGTGCCGATCCGCACGAGGCGGCGCAGGGTCTGGCGGGTCGGGGCCGCTCCGTGCACGGCGACTTTCAGCGGGAGCGTGCCGAGACCTGGCAGGTGCCCTTTCGAGAAGCCCCACATGAAGACGGCGGCCACGCCTGCGTTAGACAACAGCGAGCCGAAGGCCGCCCCGCGCACACCCATCCCCAGCCCGAAGATCAGCACCCCGTTGAGGGCGACGTTGACGAGCGCCCCGCCGGCGCGCACGGCCATCGGGGTGCGTGCGTCGCCAGCCCCCACGAGCGCGCGACTCGCCACGAGGCTCAGCGCCGCGAAGGGCATCGCCCAGCCAATCACGCGCAGGTAGTCCGCCCCTAGGCGCACGGCCTCGTCGCCGGGTCCCACCAGCGCGATCAGCGGCCCCGGAACAGCCCAGAAAAGCACCGCGAGCGGCAGCGTGACCGCCACCGCGAGCACCGCGCTTCCTTTCACCGCGCGGTCTACGGCCGCTCGGTGCCCCGCCCCGTAGTGCCGCGCCACCAGGCTGATCGTGGCCCCCGCGATCCCCCCGCCGATCATGAACGCGAGCGTCCAGAAGGGCGTGGCCACGCCCACGCCCGCGATGGCCGCCGGCCCCACCGCCAGGCCCACCATCGCCACGTCCACCGTGGCCTTCGACATGCGGGCCATGCCCGTCACCACGCGCGGCCATGCCAGCTCGGCGGTGCGCATCGCGCGGCGCACACCCACCCACCCTATCCGCGCGAGCAGCAGCCCCACCGCCCGGATGCCAGCGCGAACGGGATTAGGCAGTGAGGGCACGGCAGAAGAGAGGAAGCGAGCGGGGCACGGCAGCGCGGTGTAGACCAACGCGCGTGCCCCCTGCGAAGACGACACGCCGCCCCGGCTTCGCGGGAGATTCGCACGCGCCCCCGGCGCAGGCGTGCGCCACGCACCCCGTCACGGTAGCGGCAGGCGAAGCCGCACGGTCGGCCTGTGCGGGGCGGCCGCGGCGTGGCCGGAAGAATCATCCGCCGCCATCGCGCCGGGCGTGACCGCGCCGCGCAAGAGGTGCACCGCGACGGCGACCCCGGCGCCCAATAGCGCGCCCGCCAGCACGTCCGACGGGTAATGCACGCCCAGCCACAGGCGGCTCGCGCCGATGAGCGTGGCCCCGGCGAAGGCCGGCCCGGCGACGTAGCTTTCGGGATGAGACAGGCTCCACGAGGTGGCCAGCGCGAAGGCCGCCGTGGCGTGGCCGGAGGGAAAGGCTTCGGCAAAATGCCCTTCCTGCCCGCGCCGGTACGCTTCGGAGCGCGACTGCACGGCCGGGAGCGTGCGGTACGGGCGCGCCCGACCGACGGCTCGCTTGAGGCCCAGCGCCGCGCCGAGGGCCAGCCCGCCCGTGAGCGCCAGGCGGTAGGCGTCGTCGTAACCGGTGCCGCGCAGGAGCGCCGCGCCCCAGGCCACCGGCACCGCCCCGTAGAAGAGGGGATACGCCACCGCGTCGGCGGTGCGCATCGCGCCGGCCACGAGCGGCCCGTCGGCACGGTGGACGGCGAGGAGCGCGCGCCGGTCGAGCGCGGGCACGCCGGCTGCCGCGTCGCCGCAACCCGTGTCTGCGCCAGCGGGGGCCTGCGCTCGGGCCGGCCCCGCGATGGCCGCGCCGAGCAGCCATGCGCCCATCAGCAGCAACAGCAACGGGGCAGGGCGGCGGCGAGGCGTCATACTCTTCAAGGTAGCGCGGCCCCGGCGCGCGCTGCAAACGCGTCGCCTGAAAGAAGGCGTGGCCGTGGGCGCCTGCGGCTGACGTAGAGACACAGGCGCCTCGGGCTGAAAAGACCGCCGTCCATTCTCCGTGATCCGCCGTCCAGCAGTGCTACGCCTCCTGCGCCACGGCCTCTTCGTCCTCCTCTCCTGCATCGTCGTCGTCTTCGAGCGATTCCTCGCCCTCGACTTCGATCTGCTCTTCCTCGCTGACCATGCCCAGCTCTTTGCGGATTAGGTACTTGACGTGCTGGCGCACCTCGTCGTTTTCCTCCAACCACTCTTTGGTGGCCTCGCGCCCCTGCGCGATGGTGTCGTCGTCGTAGGAGTACCACGAGCCGCGCTTCTCGATAATGTCGTACTCGGTGCCGAGGTCGATCAGTTCGCCGAGTGCCGAAATGCCCTCGCCGTAGATAATGTCGAACTCCGCGTCTTTGAACGGCGGGGCCACCTTATTCTTCTTGACGCGCACGCGCGTCTTGTTGCCAATCACGTCGCTGCCGTCCTTGACCGCGCCGATGCGGCGGATGTCCATCCGCACCGAGCAGTAGAACTTCAGCGCCCGCCCGCCGCTGGTGGTTTCGGGACTGCCGAAGCGCACTCCGATCTTCATGCGAATCTGGTTGATGAAGATCAGCGCCGTCTTGGTGCGGTTGATCGTGCCGGCGAGCTTGCGCAGCGCCTGGCTCATCAGCCGCGCCTGGAGGCCGACGTGCGTGTCGCCCATGTCGCCTTCGAGCTCCGCCTGCGGAACCAGCGCGCTCACCGAG
Source organism: Bacteroidetes bacterium QS_9_68_14 (assembly GCA_003022535.1). GTDB lineage: Bacteria > Bacteroidota > Rhodothermia > Rhodothermales > Salinibacteraceae > QS-8-64-10. Next base: position 5,298 of record PXTT01000004.1, on the reverse strand, counting down.
TCGATCACGATCACGTCGAGCGCGCCTGAGCGCACGAGCGTGTCGCAGATCGAAAGCGCCTGCTCGCCAGTGTCCGGCTGGCTGATGAGCAGTTCGTCAATGTCTACGCCCAGGTCCTGCGCGTAGTTGGGGTCGAAGGCGTGCTCCGCGTCGATGAACGCTGCCGAGCCGCCTATCTTCTGCGCCTCGGCGATGATGTGGGACGCGAGCGTGGTCTTGCCGCTCGACTCGGGGCCGTAGATTTCCATGATGCGCCCGCGCGGCACGCCCCCGATGCCGAGGGCCTTGTCGAGCGTCAGCGAGCCAGTCGGGATGCTTTCGATCTGCTGCACCGGCTCGTCGCCGAGGCGCATGATCGAGCCCTTGCCAAACTCGCGCTGAATCTGGTCGACGGCCGCATCGAGGGCCTTGTCTTTGGCTTCTCCGTTGTCGCTTGCCATGTCGCGTTGCCTGTTGGGTTGAAGAAAGAAAAACGGTCTGCGTCGCGCTTTCTGCGTCGCGCTTGTCGGATGTTTTTGAAAAGCGGCCCTGCTGCCTGCTGCTCTGCTGAAGGCGTTGCCGGCAGCCTGCCGCATCCGCTCGTGTAAGGTAACGCGCTGCCGTGACGCCGTGGTGTCACCCGCCGCCGCGTCGCGTGGCAACCGCTCGTGAAGCGACCGGTAGTGGCCGCAGGGTCGGGGGACGACACGTAATGCGCACCGGCCTAACGTCGCCGCGGCTCTCTTCACAGGTTCGTATCCACCGGCCGGGTGCGCAGGTCCCGTCCGGGTGTGCAGGTCCCATCGGGCCGGCTACGCGTCCGCCTGGCGCACGAAGCTCACGTCCTCGATGCCGAGAATATCGCGGCGTAGCGTCTCTAGAAGAGCCGTCGAGAAGAGCTCCTTGTTGAGCTGGCGGTCCTGCGTGAAGCGCAGCCGCACCGCTCGCGCCCCGCTCCCCGGCGCCGCGCACCCGACGCAGACGGTACCGACGGGCGTGGCGTCGGTGCCGCCGGTGGGGCCGGCCACGCCCGTCGTCGAAAGGCCGTAGCTCGCGCCGAAGCGTTCGCGCGCGCCCTCCGCCATCGCCCGCGCCGTCGCCTCGCTGACGGCGCCGTGCGCTTCGAGCGTGGCGGGCTCGACGCTCAGGAGCTCGGTCTTGGCGCGGTTGGCGTAGGCCACGATCCCACCCTGGAAGTAGGCCGACGCGCCGCTCGTTTGCGTGAGGCGATGCGCGGCCAGTCCGCCTGTGGCGCTCTCGGCGAGGGCGACGGTTCGGCCCCGCTCCGCCAGAAGCCCGCCGACGACGGCCTCCAGCTCGTCGCCGCCGGTGCCATAGACGTACTTGCCGATGCGCGCGCGGAGGCGCTCCTCGAGCGCATCGAGCTTGCGTTGCGCCTCGTCCTGCCTGTCGGCATCCCCGTCGGCGTCCGCGCGCGCAGTGAGGCGCAGACGCACGCCACTGGTCGAGGGCAGGTACGCCAGCGACTGGCCGTCGGCGAGATCCGAGGCCACGTCTTTCACCTTTTCCTGAAGGCTCGACTCGACGATGCCGGTCGTCTGCAGCGTGCGGTGCGCCACGCGGCCCAGCCCGGTTCCGCGCTCGCGCAGGCGGGGGAGCCCCGATGCCTCCATGACGCGCTTCATCTCTTGCGGGACGCCCGGCAGCACGACGACCATCCGCCCGCCCTGCGAGTCGTCAGAGCCGGTGCTGCCGGCGCTCGTCTCTTCGTAGAAAAGGCCCGGCGCGGTGCCAACGGGGTTCTCCAGCAAGTCGAAGCCGGCGGGCACCGCGGCGAGGGAGCGCACCGCCTCGGGCACATCGCGGTCGGTCTGGAAATAGTACCGCTCGATGCGCTCCATGATGTCGGCGTTTTGCTCCAGCTCCACGCCGAAGAAGTCGGCCACGACCGTTTTGGTAAGGTCGTCGTGGGTGGGCCCCAGCCCGCCGGTGGTGAGCACCACGTCCGCTTCCTCGAAGCCACGCTCCAGGCCGCGCCGGATGGCGGCAGGCGTGTCGCGCACGGTCTGCGCGCCGGTCACGTCCGCGCCCATTAGGGCGAGCTGCTCGCCAAGCCATGCGGCGTTGCTGTCGGTCGTCTGACCGATCAGGATCTCGTCGCCGATGGTGAGAAGGTGGGCTTGCACGCGATCAGGGGTTTTGGGTTTTGGATTAGTCGCTTACCGCCTCGGCTACGCCGCCTCGGCACGCGCTTCGCGCCCGTTCCCCCCACACTCCCGCACCTCCGTTCCCCCGCACTCTTCGCTCCATGCCTCGGGGTCGCGGTGCCAGCGGCGGAGCGCCCGGAGCTGCTCGCTTGCGAGGTCGTTGTCGTCCTCGGCCACGTCCAGCAGGGCCGGGAAGTCGGTAAGCGTGTGCAGCGGCCAGGGGAATTCGGCAAAGGCGTCCGCGGCGGCCTGGAGCCGGTAGGAGAAGATCGCCAGCACGCCCGTCACCTCGGCCCCGGCTTCTGAGAGCGCCCGCGCGGCGCCCAGGGCCGACGCGCCAGTGGAGACGAGATCTTCGATCACGACTGCGCGCTCGCCGGCCGGATCGGCACCTTCGATGCGGCGGCCCGTGCCGTGCTCCTTCACGCCGGAGCGCACGTAGCTGAGTGGCGCGGACCGGCGCTTGGCCAGCAGCGTGGCGTGTGGGATGCCGGCCGTGGCAGTGCCGGCCACGAGCGTAGGCGTGTCCTCGCCGGACTGCTGCTCGAGGACTTTCGCAACACCGTCGGCGACGCGGCGGCGCACCTGCGGGTGCGCCAGCGTCTTCCGGTTGTCGCAGTAGACGGGTGCGCGCAGGCCCGACGACCACACGAACGGGTCCTCCGGCGCGAGCGCGACCGCGCCGATGCCGAGCAGGTCGGCAGCGAGCTGGCGGCGCAGGTCGGTGAGGGAGGGCACGGCGAGGGGTAGGCCTGTAGAAGAACGAAGGGCTACGGGTGGCGGCGGCCACGCGAGGAGCGTGCCAGCAGTGGATGGTAGTAAAGGTAGAGCGCGCCGGTGGTCACCGTCAGCGCGACGACCACCATCAGCAGGGCGTAGGGGATGAGGCTCTGGTCGAGCATCCAGGTCGCCGAGCGCTCCAGCGGCCCGGGAAGCTGGCGCGCCGTCAGGAGTGCCAGCATCGTGACCAGGAAGAACAGCTGGGCGACGGTCTTGGACTTGGCCAGTGGAAGGGTGTGCAGGCTTTCTCCGTGCGCCTCCCCCCAGGTGCGCAGCGCAGTGATGACCACGTCGCGCAGGGCGATCAGCCCCACGGCCCACCACGGCACCGTCTCGGGCTGTTCGAGGGCGAGGGTGGCGAAGACGCCCAGCACCAGCACCTTGTCGGCCAGGGGATCGAGGAACCGGCCGAGGCGCGAGGCGGCCTGCATCTCCCGCGCGAGGCGCCCGTCGAGGTAGTCCGACACCGCCGCGAGCATGAAGAGCAAGAGCGCCCCGGCCTGCGCCCAGAGCGTCTTCGTAGCCAGAAGCACCAGCACCACCGGTGTGAGCAGGATGCGCGTCACCGTCAGGATGTTGGGCAGATGCCGGCGCATTGCGAGCAGCAGGAGAGCAAGGACCTGGGAGGGGGAAAGCGGAGCGCGCGTTGCCGAACGAGCAACGCCGGGATGACAGCACAGCTAATTTCCGCAAACGCAGCGGCCTCGACAGTGCTCCATTCCGAGCGTGATGCTCGTGACAAAGCGGTGTTGGAGTGTTTCCGCAAGAGACCCCTGCCCCCAATCCGCAAGTACCCCGGAAAAGTGCGACGCCCTGACAGAACGCGTGGCCGCCCCTCTGACGACCCCGCGCTTCCCCCATCCACACCCTGCCATACTGGCGGATGCGGGGCCAGCCGCACGGCCCGGCATGATGCTTGGAGCCTCGTTCGGGCGGATTTGCTTCCGACGCTTCTTCTTCTCCTGCAAAAAACCAGCAACGCAACATGGGCAAGATCATTGGCATCGACCTCGGTACGACCAACTCCGTCGTGGCCGTCATGGAAGGCGGCGACCCGAAGGTTCTTGAAAACGCCGAAGGCTCCCGCACGACCCCCTCGATGGTCGCCTACAAAGACGACGGCGAACGCCTGATTGGCGCCCCCGCGCGCCGGCAGGCCGTCACCAACCCCGACAAGACGGTGTCCTCGATCAAGCGCTTTATGGGGCGCAAATACGACGAGGTCACCGACGAAATCGACGAGGTGTCCTACGAGGTCTTCGAAGGCGACAACGGCGTGGCCCGCGTGAAGGTGGGCGACCGCGAGTACACGCCGCAGGAGATCTCGGCGATGGTCCTTCAGAAGCTCAAGCAGACGGCCGAAGATTACCTCGGCGAAGATGTCGACGAGGCGGTCATCACCGTGCCCGCCTACTTCAACGATGCGCAGCGCCAGGCCACCAAGGAGGCTGGCGAGATCGCGGGCCTCGACGTGGAGCGCATCATCAATGAGCCAACGGCCGCGTCGCTGGCCTACGGGCTCGACGACGACACCGACCAGACGGTCGCCGTCTACGACTTCGGCGGCGGCACCTTCGACGTGTCCATCCTGGAGCTCGGCGACGGCGTCTTCGAGGTCAAGAGCACGTACGGCGACACGCACCTCGGCGGCGACGACCTCGACCAGCGCCTGATGGACCACCTCGCGGGGGAGTTCAAGAAGGACACCGGGATCGACCTCAAAAAAGACAACATGGCGCTTCAGCGCCTGCGCGAGGCCGCCGAGAAGGCCAAGATTGAGCTGTCGGCCTCGCAGCAGACGACGGTCAACCTGCCCTACATTACCGCCACCGACGAGGGCCCGCAGCACCTCAACGTCAACGTGACGCGCGCGAAGTTCGAGGAGCTCATCTCGGACCTCGTCGAGCGCACCATCGAGCCGATGAAAAAGGCCATGAGCGACGCCGAGCTCGAGAAGGGCGACATCGACGAGGTGATCCTGGTCGGCGGCTCGACGCGCGTGCCGAAGGTGCAGGAGACGGTCGAGGAGTTCTTCGACAAGCAGGCCAACAAGTCGGTCAACCCCGACGAGGTGGTCGCCATCGGCGCGGCCGTGCAGGGCGGCGTCCTCAGCGGCGACGTCGACGACGTGCTGCTGTTGGACGTGACCCCGCTGAACCTCGGGATCGAGACGCTCGGCGGCGTCACCACCACGCTGATCGAGGAAAACACGACGATCCCGACGAAGAAGACGGAAGTCTTCTCGACGGCCTCGGACAACCAGCCGTCGGTCGAGATCCACGTCCTCCAGGGCGACCGCGAGATGGCCGAAGACAACCGCACGATCGGCAAGTTTCACCTCGACGGCATTCCGCCGGCCCCGCGCGGGGTT
>PXTT01000003.1 GCA_003022535.1 Bacteroidetes bacterium QS_9_68_14 | reverse complement strand
GCCTACATCAACGGCATCATGGCGATGCTGCGCTACTACTCCGAGGCGACGGTCGGGCGTTTTTCGCCGACGCTGATTCTCTTGGCCGGGACGGTGGTGTCGGCAGCCGGGCTGCTGTGGCTGAGCTACGCGCAGGCGACGGGGGCGATCTTCCTCTCGGCCACGCTCTTTGCGGTGGGCGTGGCCTACTTCTGGCCGACGATGCTGGGGCTCGTCGCCGAGCGCATCCCCCGCAGCGGCGCGCTGGGGCTGGGCCTGATGGGCGGGACAGGCATGGCCGTGGTGGGTCTCGTGACGACCCCGCTGATGGGAGACATTACCGACGAGTACGCCCACGAGCAGATCACCTCGGAGAACACCCAGCAGGTCGTCTCGACCTTCCGCGAGGCGGCGAAGACCTACCCGGCGATGGCCGAGAAGGCGGAGGGAAACTTCGCCCAGCAGATCCGGAGCGCCGCCACCTCGGCGCAGGAGGTGGTCTCTAATTATGAAAACACAGGCACCCTCCCCGCTCCCCAGACGGCCAACGCCCTGCGCGCGATCATCGACAGCCAGGTGGCCGTCGAGTCAGTCAGCTCCGGCGGCAGCGCCCCGCTGGCCGAGCAGGCGTCCGGCATCATCGGCCCGGCGGACAACTACGGCGGGCGCGTGGCCTTTCGCTACGTGGTGCCGTTTACGGGGCTCTTGATCTTCATCTTCGGCGGGCTCTGGTGGCGCGACCGCCGGCGTGGGGGCTACCGGAAGCGCTCGGTCCACCGGAGCGACGAGATGGGTCAGGAGAAGACGGAAGAAGCCCAGGCCGAGGCGCGCGCGACGAAGTGAGTCCTGTTCGCGTTCTTCTTTGCTCCTCATCCGCAACGCCATGAATCGACGCCGCTTTCTGCAACGTGCCGCCGCCTCCGCCGCCGCTGGCACGCTGGCGGCCGGGACGCTAGGCGCGTGCGCCGCCGGTTCCGACCGCACTTCGTCGAGGGCTTCCTCGCCAAGTGCTTCTTCGTCGAGCGCGGATGCGTCGTCGGGCCGCTCCCCGGGCGCGGTGTTGCAGGCGCTGGGGGTGCAGCTCTACACCGTGCGCGGCCTGATGGACGAAAACGTCGGCGAGACGCTGGGGGCGGTAGCTAGCGCCGGGTACGAAACCGTCGAGACGGCGGGGCTGCACGGCCTCTCGCCGACGGCTTTTGCCGAACAACTCCAGCGCCATGACCTGCGCTCCCTGGCCGGGCACTACGGGCTGGGCGCCCTCCAGAACGAGACCGAGCGCATCGTCGGCACGGCGAAGGAGCTGGGGCAGCAGTACGTCGTCGCCCCGTGGCTGGCGGAGGAAAAGCGGCAACGCCTCGACGACTACCGCGCGGTGGCGGACACCTTCAACCAGGTCGGCGAGCGGTTTCAGAAAGCGGGGTTGCGTTTCGGCTACCACAACCACGGCTTCGAGTTCGAGACGTTTGGCGGCGAGCGCCCGGCCTACGACGTGCTCCTGGAGCGCGCCGATCCCGAGCTGGTGACGATGGAGGCGGACGTGTACTGGATGTACAAAGCCGGCTACGACCCTGTCTCGTATTTCGAGCAGTACCCCGGTCGCTTCGAGCTCGCGCACTTCAAGGGCGGAACGGCGCCTCCCGAGAAGGAGATGGTGGACGTGGGAGCGGGCGCGCTCGACTTCGAAAAAATGCTCGCGCTCGGCGAGCAGGCGGGGCTGCGGTTCGCCTTCGTCGAGCACGACGAGCCGAGCGACGCGCTCGCCAGCATCCGCGCCAGCTACGACCACCTGAGCGGCCTGCAGCCGTGAGTGGATCCCGATCAGAGATGGTGGATTCGACGGCGGTCCCCCCGGGAGCACTTGTTCGCTTCGCTGGCAGCGCCGTGGATGGTGGCGGCGGTCCTTCGACCCTCAAAGAAGGTGTTGATGCGCGGAGCGTGGCTACCCATCCCCACCCTCACGCGATGCTCGTGACTCTTCGCCCAACGATTCTTCAGCAACGCCTATGGCTCTGGATCGAAAACTGCGCTACGGCATGGTCGGCGGCGGGCCCGGCGCGTTCATCGGCGAGGTGCACCGGTCGGCCGCTGCCCTCGACGGCGGGATCGAGCTCGTCGCCGGCGCCTTCTCTGCCGACCCGGACAAGTCGCGCCAGAAAGGCCACGCGTTGCACCTGGACCCAGGGCGCGTCTACGGCTCCTACGAGGAGATGGCCGCCGAGGAAGCCGCGTTGCCGAAGGGGGAGCAGATCGACTTCGTGAGCATCGTGACGCCCAACGCTCTGCACTTCGACATTGCGCGGACCTTCATTGAAGAAGGGTTCCACGTCGTCTGCGACAAGCCGATGACGACGAATTTGGAAGACGCGGAGGCGCTCTGCCGGCTCGTGGACGAGCAGGGCGTTGTCTTCGCGCTCACGCACAATTACAGCGGCTACCCGATGGTCAAGCAGGCGCGCGACCGGGCGAAAAGCGGAACGCTGGGCACGATTCGCAAGGTCGTCGTGGAGTACCCGCAGGGCTGGCTGGCCGCGCCCATCGAGCAGGAGGGCGACAAGCAGGCCAGCTGGCGCACCGACCCCGAGCAGGCCGGCGCGGGGGCGCTCGGCGACATCGGCTCGCACGCCGAGCACCTGGCGCGCTACGTGACGGGGCTTCGGATGAGCGAGCTCTTCGCCGAGGCGACCTCGTTCGTGGAGGGACGCCGGCTGGAGGACGACGCGAACCTGCTGGTGCGCTACGAGGGCGGCGCGAAGGGCCTCCTGTACTGCTCGCAGGTCTCGGTGGGGGAGGAAAACAACCTGCGCCTCCGCGTTTACGGCACCGACGCCTCGCTGGAGTGGCACCAGGAGCATCCCAACTACCTTTCGGTGCTGCGGCCCGACGGCCCCGAGGAGATCTACAAGCGCGGCAATGAGTACCTCTCGGAGGCTGCGCAGGCCAACGGCGCCCGCATCCCGCCCGGCCACCCCGAGGGCTTCATCGAGGCGTTCGCCAACGTCTACCGCGCCGCCGCCGCCGACATCGCCGCGTCGCTCGGCGGCGACCCCGCGCCGGACACGCTCGACTACCCGACCGTCCGAGACGGGGCGGCGGGCGTGCACTTCATCGAGACGGCCCTCGAAAGCAGTCGGCAGGAAGCGTGGCTCGATGCCCGGTACGACCCGCCCGGCGCGTGAGGCGTCCCCGAGCAATCGCCCGCCAATCCAAAATCCGAAATCCCCAATGGGAAGACCCGTCACGCTCTTCACCGGCCAGTGGGCCGACCTGCCGCTGGCCACGCTTGCCGAGAAAGCCGCTGGCTGGGGCTACGACGGCCTCGAGCTGGCCTGCTGGGGCGACCATCTCGACGTGGCCGAGGCCGCTGGAAGCGACGGCTACGTGCGCCGGCAACGCGACCTGCTGGCCGAGCACGACCTGGGCGTGTGGGCCATCGGCAACCATCTGGTGGGGCAGGCCGTCTGCGACCGCATCGACCGGCGCCATGAGGCCACGCTGCCGGAGCGTGTGTGGGGCGACGGCGACCCGGAAGGCGTGCGCACCCGCGCCGCCGAGGAGATGAAGCGCACCGCCCACGCCGCCGCCGCGCTGGGCGTGGATGTCGTGACCGGCTTCACGGGGAGCTCGATCTGGCCTCTGCTCTACTCGTTCCCGCCCAATGACCCGCAGATGATCGAAGACGGCTTCGCGGACTTCGCCGAACGCTGGCACCCGATCCTGGACGCCTTCGAAGAGGCCGGCGTGCGCTTCGGGCTGGAGGTGCACCCGACCGAGATCGCCTTCGACCTCGCCACTGCCGAGCGCGCACTGGACGTCATCGACCGCCGCCCGGCGTTCGGCTTCAACTACGACCCGAGTCACTTCCCCTACCAGGGCGCCGACTACGTCCAGTTCATTCGTGAATTCTCGGAGCGCATCTACCACGCCCATGCTAAAGACGTGTGGTGGAAAGACGAGCCGGGCCGCTCGGGCGTCTTCGGGGGGCATCTGCCCTTCGGCCACGAGGAGCGCTACTGGGACTTTCGCTCCATCGGGCGGGGCCGGATCGACTTCGACGCGATCATTCGCGCCCTGAACCGCATCGGTTACGACGGGCCGCTTTCGGTGGAATGGGAGGACCCCGGGATGGACCGCGAAACGGGGGCCGCCGAGTCGTGCGCCTACGTCAAGGACGTGGACTTCGCGCCGCCAGAAGGGGCCTTCGACGCCGCCTTTTCCGACGACACCGCGCAAGCGTCTGAATCGAGGCGTGGGACGCCATGAGCATGAGGGGAGAGGAGAGAACGAGACCCGCCCAATGGGAATCAGACATGGGCGAGCGAACGCAACACCAAGTGGCCATCCTTCTCGTGCTCCTGTTGGGGGGCGGCGTGCCTCCCGTTGCCCGCGCGCAACCCGACGAGCGTCCCGAGGCGACTGAGAAACGCAGGGGCGCACCGTTCAGAGATGTTTTCTTCCTCGACGCGCAAGAGAAATGAGCACGCGACGTCTCACCGGCAGTTTCGGAGCCGCTCTTCTGCTGGGGGCAGCCGTGCTGGCGGGCTGTGCTTCCGGGCCGCGTTCGAAAAACGAGGACGAAAGCGGAAAAGCGGCGTACTCCGGCGGCCATGGCGTCATCCTACCTGCGATGAATGAGATCACCGACTGGCAGTGGCAAAAGAAGGGCGGGTCGGTCGGTCTCAACGACCCGGTGATCTTTGTGGAGCCGGAGCGCGACTACCCGTATCGCATGTACGTTCACTCCGCGAGCGGCGGGCAGGACCTCTACCGTTCACGCGACGCGGCCTCGGGCTGGGAGAAGGTTGCCGAGGACGTCATCCCCTCCGGCGGCGGAACGAACTTCAACTGGGGCCGCATTGGGCCGGACGGGCGCTACTATCTCTACCGAACCGTCAACGACGACCACACTGAGCTCTGGGTCGGCGAGACGCTGACCGAGATTGAAAACCAAGGCACCGTTACCCAGAAGTCCGACACCGGTGGCTACTACGACCCCGGAACCGGAACGTGGCACCTTTACTACGAGGCGATTCCGGCCGAAAACTCCCCCTGCGGCTATGCCATCGGCCACGCCACCTCCCCCGATGGCGTGGACTGGACAGACCGGGGCCTGGTCCTCGACGTGCGCGGGCGCGGTGGTTGGAAGACTGGCGACCCCGACGTAGTGCGCGTCGGCGACACGTATCACATGTTCGTCGACCGCACGGCGCCGGACCACCCGCGCTACAAGATCGCGTGGGCGTCGAGCGGCCGTCTGGATGATTTCGAGCTGCGCGAGGAGCCCGTAACCGACTGGCTGGGCGGGGACGCCTGCGTGCGCTACGTCCCCGAGCAGGAGCGCTTCGTGATGTACCAAGAGTTCTTTGGCGAAGACCGACGGGGCGTCGGCTGGGGCGTGAGCCGGCGCATCACGCCGTAGACGTCTCTCCAAAACCGGTCCGCCTGCTCCGGTGGTTCGCCCGAATGCATCCTTGACGCCCCCAATCTTTATGAATTTCTATTCGGCGTTCGCAGCTGTGCTCATGGCTGCCATTGGGCTCACGGCGGGAGCCGGCTGCGCCGCTTCCGAGCGATCCGCCCCCTCGTCGCCATCGCAGCCCGAGATGCAGCAGCAACGCGCCGCTCCCGCCCAGCAGAGCACCGCGAAGGCTGAGCGCTACCCGCTGATCCCGTGGCCGCGCCGGCTGGAGCCGCGCGAGGGGGCCTTCGTGCTCGACGAAAAGACGCGCGTCCTCGTCTCTGCCCCGGGCAGGCAGGGCGAGGAGGCGCGCGCGCCGGCCGAGGCGCTGGCCACGTTGGTGCGCCGCGCCGCAGCCGTTCCGATGCGCGTGGCGCCGATGCAGCAGGTGCCGGAGCCACGCGTGGCCGAGCAGCCGAAAAACACGATTGCATTCGTGCTGACCGGCAGTGACGCTTCAAGCGAGGGTGCGCGCGCCGACGCCGAAGGGGCTCTTCTACGGGATGCAGACGCTTCGCCAGCTCCTGCCGCCGCGCGTCGAGAAGGGCCTCGGGTACGACGACGGGCGCATCGAGTGGACCGTGCCCGCCGTTCGGGTCGCCGACGCGCCGCGCTTTCCCTACCGGGGCATGCATCTGGACGTAGCGCGCCATTTCTTTGGCGTTCCCTTCATCAAGCAGTACATCGACCTGCTGGCCCTCTACAAGCTCGATACGTTTCACTGGCACCTGACCGACGACCAGGGCTGGCGCATCGAGATCGAGCAGTACCCGCGCCTGACGGAGGTGGGCGCCTGCCGCGACTCTTCGATGGTCGGCTCCTACGACGCGCAGACTTACGACGACGCGGCGTACTGCGGGCACTACACGCAGGAGGAGGTCAAGGAAGTCGTGCGCTACGCGCAGGAGCGCCACGTGACGGTCATCCCCGAGATCGAGATGCCCGGCCACGCCCGCGCAGCGCTGGCGGCCTACCCCGAGCTGGGCTGCACGACCGTCAGTGACTCCTCCTACACCGTGGCCACGACCTGGGGCATCCACGAGCAGATCTACTGCCCGAAAGAGAAGACCTTCACCGTTCTCGAAAATGTGCTCGCGGAGGTGATGGCGCTCTTCCCGAGCGAGTACATCCACATCGGCGGGGACGAAGCGCCCAAAGCTCAGTGGGAAGAAAGCGACGTTGCACAGCAGGTCATGCGGCGCGAAGGGCTCGAGAGTGAGGAGGCGTTGCAGAGCTACTTCGTGAGCCGCATCGAGGACTTCCTGAACGCGAACGGGCGCACCCTGATCGGCTGGGACGAGATCCTGCAGGGCGGGCTGCCGCCCGACGCGACGGTCATGTCGTGGCGCGGTACCGCGGGGGGCATTCAGGCGGCGCGGCAGGGCCACGACGCCATCATGACCCCTACCGACTACCTGTACTTCGACTACTACCAGGGGCCGCCCGAGACCGAGCCGCTCGCCATCGGGGGCGACCTGCCGCTGGAAAAAGTCTACGGTTACGACCCGGCGCCCGACTCGCTCTCCCGGGAGACGGCGTCGCACATCAGAACGTGTGGACCGAGTACATGACCACGCCCCAGAAGGTCGAGTACATGGCTTACCCGCGCGCCCTGGCGCTGGCGGAGATCGCCTGGTCGCCGCAACGAGCGCGCGAATGGGCCTTTTTCAAGGCGCGCCTGCCGGCGCATTTGCGCCGCCTCGACGCGCTGGGGATCGGCTACCGCACCCCCGACTTCCTGGACCCCGAGGGCGCACGATGATCCGATCTCCGGCAGGCGGCCTCCGCACTCGAAGAACAGTCCTCCAAACCGTTGCCCACGTTCCTCGATCAACATCCTTCCCCAATCAGGATTTGGTTCGGGCGGCGTGTGCTTGCGGCCTGCTCCGCGTTGCTGCTCGTGGCGGCCCCGGCGGCGTCGCAACCGCGCGGGGGCGAAACGCAACGCTCGCGGCCTGTCCCGCGGCAGTACGTCTGCTACCGGAGCGCGGACACGCTCCGGGTCGACGGGCGGCTCGGCGAAAGCGCCTGGCAGGCCGCCCCCTGGACGGCCGACTTCGTGGACATCCAGGGCGCCACGCAACCCACGCCGCGCTTCCGGACGCGCACGAAGATGCTCTGGGACGAGGACTACTTCTACGTGGCCGCGCGCATGGAAGAGCCGGATCTCTGGGCCACGCTCACCCGGCGCGACACGGTGATCTACTACGACAACGACTTCGAGGTCTTCATCGACCCCGACGGTGACACGCACAACTACTACGAGCTGGAGGTCAACGCCTTCGAGACGGTCTGGGACCTGATGCTGCTCAAGCCCTACCGCGACGGCGGCCCGGCGGTCGACGCCTGGGACATCCGCGGCCTCAAAGTCGCCGTGCAGACCGACGGCACGCTCAACGACCCGGGCGACCGCGACCGAGGCTGGACGGTCGAGATCGCCCTGCCGTGGGCCGTTCTCGAAGAAGCCGCCCCCGGCGGCGCGCCTCCCGACGCCGGCGCCCAGTGGCGCGTCAACTTCTCGCGTGTGCAGTGGCCGCTCACCGTCGAGGGCAGCACCTATCGCAAGCGCACCGACCCCGACACCGGCGAGCCGCTCCCCGAAGACAACTGGGTATGGTCTCCGCAGGGCGCCATCGACATGCACCGGCCTGAGAAGTGGGGCTACGTGCAGTTCGCCGAAACCGTAGCTGGGCGAGGCAAGCAGGCATTCAGAAAACGCCCGAACGAGCGCGTCAAGAACGCCCTGCGCGAGCTGTACTACCGGCAACGCCGCTTCCGTGAGGCGAACGGCCATTACGCCTGGCGTCTCCGAGAGATCGAGGCGTCCGAGATTGCGGTGGAGGGCATCGAATCTGCTCCGAATGTGGTCAACACGGGAAGCGGGTACGTGCTGTCGGCGGAGGGCTTCGGCGGGGTCACCGTTTATCTGCGCCAGGACGGACACGTCTGGATCGAATAGTTCTGCGCCTTGCACGCACACGCTCTGCCATGATGGACCGACGAACTTTCACTCGACTGTTGGGCGCCGGGGCGCTCGGCTTCGCCGGCAGCGCCGCGTTCGGAAGTGCCACCCAGCGGGCCGGAGCCGTTCCGCCGGACGCCAAGAACTGGGCCTGGATGCGCGGTGAGCGCGACTCGCTGGACGCCTGGAAGCGGCAGTTTGCAAAAATGCGCGCCGCCGGCATCGACGCCGTGCTCTTGCAGAAAGAGGGCGACGCGCTTCGCCGCCTTGTGCCAGCGGCGCGCACCGAGGGGGTGGAAGTTCACGCTTGGGTGCCCACCATGATGCGCGGGGAGATGACCGAAGAGCACCCCGACTGGTACGCCGTCAACCGCAAGGGCGTCTCGACCGCCGAGGAGCCGCCTTTGGACTACTACCGCTTCCTGTCGCCCTGCGTGGAAGGCGTCCAGCAATACACCGTGCGCCGCATGAAACGGCTGGCCCAGATTGAGGGCCTCAGCGGCGTGCAACTGGACTACATTCGCTTCCCCGATGTCATCCTGCCCGTCGCCCTGCAGCCGAAGTACGACCTCGACCAAGGGAATCGCGAGATGGCGCGCTTCGACTACGGCTACCACCGCGCCTGCCGCGCGATGTTCGAGGAGCAGACGGGGACGGACCCGATGGAGCTGGACGACCCCGCCGGAAACGAAGAGTGGGTGCAGCTCCGCTACGACCGCATCACCGCCATCGTCGAGCAGGGGGCCGAGGTCGTGCACGCGGAGGGCAAGACGCTCTCGGCGGCGGTCTTCCCCACGCCCGACATCGCGCGGAAGCTGGTGCGCCAAGACTGGGACGCGTGGCCGCTCGACGCGGTGATGCCGATGATCTACCACAACTTCTACGAAAAGCCCGTCTCCTGGATCGAGACAGCCACGCGCCGGGGCATCCGGGCGCTCGGTGGCGCCTTTCCCCTATACAGCGGCCTCTTCGTGCCCGAGCTGGCACCCGAGCAGCTGCCCGAGGCGGTCGCCTACGCGCGGTCTGGCGGCGCTTCGGGGATCACCCTCTCCAGCGCGAGCGCCATGACGGATCGCCACTGGCGCACGCTCGAAACCGTCCTCGCGGAGACGTAGGGCGCTGGACCCCCTCGGCGCCCCCGTCCCGCGGGCTCGCCGAAGCGGTCCTGCGCGTGGCTACCGACCGACGGGAGGGCCACGAAAGCCCGTACGTAGAAAAGCGCCCTATCCGGATCGAGGCCCGGTAGGGCGCTTTTCTGCAGTAGCGGGGGCTGGATTCGAACCAGCGACCTTCGGGTTATGCGTGCCGGCTACAGCTTTCGCTGCCCGCCTAAATAAGTCAGAACGGTTTGCGGTCTGGACTTTCTCTTATCCTTCTTCGCGCTAAGGCAAAAGGAAGGACCCTGCCGTCAAGTCTCTACACCGTCTCTGTCAATGTTCCAGAGCTTGGCTCGAGATCACCACCGCCAGTGGCTTCCCCGAATTTGACAGGTCATCGCACGGGAGTTTCCTCACGTGCAGCCCATTGCAAAAGGAGGTTCCAAGCGTCGCGGTAGTTGGCGGATCGTGGTCTACGCTGACGCTTTTCATTTTCTACCATGTGAATCTCACTGCCGTAGTCGTTAAAGACGTCGACAGGAAAGACGTAGAATAAATCCAAGTCTTTCAGGTAGACGAGTGCAAAGTCGAAATCGGAAGCGTCGTACGTGTCACGAAGCATCCGGCGTCGATTCGTCTTTGTTCGGCGGTTGTCCACGACGTAGTTTGATTTCGCGCCGTCGAACCAAGTCGCTTTCACTTGAACCTTTGCAAGCCGTTGACGCACATCGAAGACGAGATCGTACGAAAGGCGATCTCCGACGGGGTGAAGAACACCCCATCCCTGCTTCAAGGCGTGCAGAGCGGCTGCTTGCTCTGCAATGTCTCCCTTGAGATTGGTAGTCATGTCAAAGAACCTCCCTTGCAGTATTGAGCCCGATGAGCTACCAACTGCTCCACCCCGCAAGGTTTTCTCTGTGTCGCAGGAGTCCGTTATGACGAGCGACGCGGTGGGTTCCCGGTCGGGCCGGCAAAATCTGAAAAGCCGGCCGTTTCACAATCGTTTGAACGAGCGCTTTTTACGGTTTGCCTACAAGCGCGGCGTTCCATCTGCGAGCGCCATCGATTATACTTCGAGGCCCGTCCCGTCGCCTCGTTTTCGCACCGTCCTGCCGATGGCCACGCTCCACCCGTTTCGCGCCCTGCGCCCCCGTCCCCAAGACGCCAAGGCCGTCGCCTCTGTGCCCTACGACGTGGTGAGCGTGGCAGAGGCGCGCCGGCTCGCCGCGGGCAACGACAAGAGCTTCTTGCACGTCATTCGCCCCGAGATCGACCTGCCGGAAGGCACCGACGAGCACGCGCCGGAGGTGTACGAAAAGGGAGCCGAGAACCTGCACCGCTTTGCCGCGTCGGCCTTCATGCAGACTGAGGACACGCCTGGCCTCTACGTCTACCGCCTCGTGATGAACGGGCGCGCCCAGACGGGCCTCTTCGGGGGCGTGGCCGTGGCCGAGTACGACGACGGCACCATTCTGAAGCACGAGGAGACGCGCCCGGCCAAAGAAGACGACCGCACGCGCCACATCCTCACCCAGCGTGCTCACGCCGAGCCGGTCATGCTCACCTACCGCGGGGACGACGAGGTCGAACGCCTTACCGAGGAGGCCATGCAGGCCGACCCGCTCTACGATTTTGAGATCGAGAGCGAAACGGCCGGCGCGGTGCGCCACACCCTCTGGCGCGCCCCCGATCCCGAGGCGCTCTCCGACGCCTTCGGGGCCGTCCCGCAACTCTACGTGGCCGACGGGCACCACCGCTGCAAGGCCGCCAGCCGCGCCGCCGCCGAGCTCCGCGAGAGCGAGGAGGCCGCTCCCGAGGCCGAGTTCTTCCCGGCCGTTCTCTTCCCGATGGACCAGATGCGCATTCTGCCCTACAACCGCGTCGTTTACGAGCTGCCGGAGGGCCCCGAGGCGTTTCTGGAAAAGCTGGAGACGCGGGTCGGCGTCGAGAAAAATGCCGGCCACGCCGCCCCGGAGGTTGCCGGCGCGGTGTGCTGCTACCTGAATGCTGGAGACGGCGGCGCCTGGCACCGGCTCGCGTTGCCCGAGACCGAGCGGGAGGGCCGCGCCGACCAACTCGACGTGGCGCGCCTCTCGGAGTTCGTCCTGGAGCCGGTGCTGGGCATCACGGACCCGCGCCGCGGCCCGAACTTGGGCTTCGTCGGCGGCATCCGCGGGACCGGCGAGCTGGAGCGCCGCGTGGACGAGGGCCAGGCCCAGGCGGCCTTCTCGATGCACCCGACTCAGATCGAAGACCTCCTCGACGTCTCGGACGCAGGCGAGCTGATGCCGCCCAAGTCCACCTGGTTCGAACCCAAGCTGCGTAGCGGCCTGCTGGCACACCGGTTCGGCTAAAAGGGCGGACGGCGTTCCCCGACTCGGCAGCGGCGGGCAGGCGAACCACGAACAATAAGCCACGAATAACGAAATGAAGGTTCTCGTCGCCAGCAACGTCGCCGACGCCGGCCTGCGCGATCTCGAAGGCGCCGGCCACGCCGTCACTAAGGACGCCTCCCTCAGCGGGGACGCCCTCGCCGAGGCGATGGCCGACGAGGCGCCCGCCGTGCTGGTGGTGCGCTCCACGCGCGTCACCGGCCCGATGATGGACGCGAACCCTCACCTCGAACTGATCGTGCGCGCCGGGGCCGGCTACGACACCATCGACACCAGCGCGGCCTCGGACCGTGGCATCTTCGTGGCCAACTGCCCTGGGCAGAACTCCGTCGCCGTCGCCGAGCTCACGATGGGGCTCGTCGTGGCGCTCGACCGCGGGATTCCCGGCAACGTGATGGACGCGCGCGCCGGGCACTGGAACAAAAAGAAGTACGCCCACGCCGACGGCCTCAAAGGCAAGACGCTCGGCATCGTGGGGCTCGGCAACGTTGGCGAGGCGGTGGCCGCCCGCGCGAAAGGCTTCGAGATGGACGTGGCCGCCTGGAGCCGCTCACTTACCGAGGAGGGCGCCGCCGCGCGTGGGATCGCCCGGGCCGAATGCCCCGCCGCCGTGGCTCGCCTTGCCGACGTGGTGAGCCTGCACGTCGCCTCCACGCCCGAGACCGAGCACCTCGCGGACCGCGCCTTCTTCGAGGAAATGGACGACGGCGCGTACTTCGTCAACACCAGCCGCGCGGCCGTGGTGGACGAGGAGGCGCTCCAGTGGGCCCTCGACGCGAAAAACCTCCGCGCTGCGCTGGATCTCGTCGAGGGCGAGCCCTCCGAAAAGGAGGCCACCGGATTCGAGCATCCGCTCATGCAGCACCCGCGTTGCTACGTGACGCACCACATCGGCGCTTCGACGCAGCAGGCGCAGGACGCGACGGCGCTGGAGGCGGCGCGCGTCGTCAAGACCTTTGCCGAGACCGGGCAAGTGCCGAACTGCGTCAACCTCGCCGAGCCCTCGGAGGGGGCGCACCAGCTCACCGTGCGCCACCGCGACGACGTGGGCGTGCTTGCCGGCGTGCTCGACGAGGTGCGCGAGGCCGGCTGGAACGTCCAGGAGATGGAGAACCTGATCTTCGCCGGGGGGGACGCGGCGGTGGCGCACATCCGCTTCGACGGCAACCCGAACGAGGAGGCCATCGCGGACATCGAGCGCCACGACGACGTCCTGGCGGTGTCGCTACTGCCGTGAGGACGGCGGACCGTGGACGCCTCTCTCGCGTGTACGGGCACGACCAGTTGTGCCTCTACGTTCTTAGATAAAATCCCTTCCCGCTATGCCTTCGACGCAGAAAGCCCCACCCGCCACGCGTTCAGGCCACCCCCCTGGGCGCCTCTACAATTTCTCGGCCGGGCCGGCTACGCTGCCGGTCGAGGTGCTCGAAGAGGTGCGCAGCGAGCTACCCCTCTTGAACGAGGAAATCGGCGCGTCGGTGATGGAGATCAGCCACCGCTCCGCCGGCTACGACGAGATCGAAAAGAGCGCCCGCGCGCTCATCAAGGAGCTGCTGAGGCTGGGCGACGAGTGGCACGTGCTCTTTTTGCAGGGCGGGGCCTCGATGCAGTTCCACCAGGTGCCGCTCAACTTTCTCGGCGCCGGCGACTCGGCGGACTATCTCGTCACCGGGCGGTGGGGGAAGAAGGCCATCCGCGAAGGCGAGATCGTGGGCCAGGAGACAGGCGGGAGCGTGCGCGAAGCCTCGCGCGGCGAGACGGACGGCGGCTTCACGTACGTCCCCGGCCACGAGGAGATGAGCCTCGACGACGAGGCGGCCTACGTGCACTTCACCTCCAACAACACGGTCGCGGGCACGCAGTACCATTTCACGCCCGAGGCGCCCGCGCCGCTGGTGTGCGACGCCTCGAGCGACTTCATGAGCCGACCGCTGAAGCACCCCGAGCGCTACGGGCTTGTCTACGCCGGCGCGCAGAAAAACGTCGGCCCGGCGGGCGTGACCATCGTGCTGGTGCGCTCCGACTTCCTGGAGCAACGCCGCCAGCCGCTGCCCACGATGCTGGACTACGGTACGCACGCGGAGAGGCGCTTCAACACGCCGCCGGTCTTTGCCGTCTACGTCGTCGAGAAGGTGATGCGGTGGCTCAAAGCGCAGGGCGGCGTGGCCGAGATCGAGAAGCGCAACGAAAAGAAGGCCCAGACGCTCTACGACCGCATCGACGCGACGGACTTCTACCGCGGCGCGGTCGCGGCGGACGCGCGCTCGAAGATGAACGCCACGTTTCGGCTGCCCAGCGAGGAGCTGGAGGAGCGCTTTCTCGAAGAGGCGGAAGCCGAGGGCCTCGTGTCGCTGGAGGGCCACCGCACCGTCGGCGGCATCCGCGCCTCGATGTACAACGCCCTCCCGCAAGAGGCCGTGGACGCGCTCGTCAACTTCATGGACGAGTTCGAGCGCAGGGCTTGAGGGCGGGAGCGTGAGAGCACGAGAGTGTGGCGGTTCCCCTTGCCTCCGCACTCAAAACGTTGCACCCGGCGCGGCGTTGCCCTACGTTGAAGCCGCCGCAAGCCTTACCTGAAAAGCCACGCGCCCATGCCGCTGACGATTGGCGTTCCAAACGAAACTGCCGACGGCGAGACGCGCGTGGCCCTCGTGCCCGACGTGGTGCGCCGACTCACCGACGGGGGCGCCGAAGACCGGGGGCTGAACGTCGTGGTCGAAGAAGGCGCCGGCGAGGGCGCGTACCACGCCGACGAAGACTTTGCCGACGCGGGAGCCGAGGTCGCCAGCCGCGAGGAGGTGCTGGGGGCCGAGGTCGTGGCCATCGTCGCTCCGCTGCCGGAGGAAGAGATCCGGAAACTGAGCGACGGCCAAGTGCTCGTCGGCCTGCTCGACCCGCTGGGCGCCCCCGAGCGCATCCGCACGCTCGCCGAGGTGGGCGCGACGGCGCTCTCGATGGAGTTGGTCCCGCGCATCAGCCGCGCGCAGAAGATGGACGCGCTCAGTGCGATGAGCAGCCTCGCCGGCTACCGCGCCGCGCTGATCGGGGCGCACGCGCTGCCGAAGTTTTTCCCGCTCCTGACTACCGCCGCCGGCACCATTCGCCCCGCGCAAGTGCTGGTGCTGGGGGCGGGCGTGGCCGGCCTGCAGGCCATCGCCACCGCGCAGCGCCTCGGCGCCCAGACCAAAGGCTACGACATCCGCGAGGCCACGCGTGAGGAGGTCCGGAGCCTCGGCGCAGACTTCGTGGACCTCGAAGCCGACATCGCGGGCGGCGAGGGCGAAGGCGGCTACGCGAAAGAGCTGGGCGAAGAGATTCAGGAGCGCCAGCCCGAGCTGCTCGCTCCCCACGTCGCCGAGGCGGACGTGGTGATCTCGACCGCGCTCATTCCCGGCGGCGACGCGCCGGTCTTGGTCAGCGAGGAGGCCGTCGAGACGATGGCGCCCGGATCGGTGGTGGTGGACCTCGCGGCGCCGGGCGGAGGCAACTGCGCGCTCACCGAGGCGGGCGAGACCGTCCGCGAGCACGGCGTGCAGGTCTTCGGCCCCACCAACCTGCCGGCCGAGATGCCCGTCCACGCCAGCCAGCTCTACGCGCGTACCGTCGCGGCGCTCGTGCAGGCGTTCGTCGGCGACGACGGCGCGTTCGCGCCCGACTTCGATGACGACGTGTTCGCCGGGGCGTGCGTGGCGCACGACGGAGACGTCCGCGCGGAGCGCGTGCGTGAGGCGCTGGGGCTTCCGGCGCGGGAAGAGGAATCTGCTAAGGAAGGGAAGCAGGAAAAGGGGGCAGGCGAAGAGGCGCAACCGGAGGCGACGCACGGGTCGGATGACGCAAGCGGCGATGCGGCCCGCGTAATAGAGGGCGAGCCCTCCGGCAGCGAGGCTGCCGGCGGCGGGGCTTCCGGCAGTGAGACGTCCGAAGCGGACGACGAAACGGGCGGGGCAGGAGAGGAATCGACGTCTGGGATGGGGAGGACCGAACAGGAGAAAACGGGGACCGGCGAGGACGGAGGCTCCGGCAATGAAAGCGACGAACCGGGCTACGCCGGAGAGGCACAGGAGACGACGTTCGGCGAAGACGAGGCGAGTGCCGAAGAAGACGAAACGCCCGACGACGAGTGGAAGCCGCCGTCGGCCTGAGGCCCAACCCGACACTCCCATCCAAAACCGCGAAGCCCTATGCAGAACTTTATCGTTTTCGTCCTCTCCGCCTTCCTGGGCAACGAGATTCTCAGCAAGGTGCCGCAGACGCTGCACACGCCGCTGATGAGCGGGGCCAACGCCATCAGCGGGATCACGGTCGTCGGCGCGCTGATCGCGGCGGGCATGAGCGGGGGCGGGTGGTCCGCGTGGCTGGGCTTCCTCGCGCTGGTGGTGGCGACAATTAACGTCGTCGGCGGCTTCCTCGTGACCGACCGGATGCTCCAGATGTTCGCCCAGAAGCAACGCTCCTCTGGCGGGGCTGAGCCGGAAGGCGCGAAAGTAAAATAGTGTTCGCGTGTTGTGATGCGCGGGTGTTGAGAGGCCGCGCTCGCGCACGAGAGCACCCAGGCCCCGCAACACTCCAACATCACAACACTGCAGCACTATGGAGACCGTCATTCAACTGGCCTACCTCGCCGCGGCGGCGCTCTTCATCGTGGGCCTGCGGCGGATGCAGTCGCCCGCCACCGCGCGCCGCGGCAATCAGCTGGCCGCCGGCGGGATGCTCGTGGCCGTCCTGGCCACGCTCTTTCTGGACGACATCCTCTCGCCGTGGATGATGATCCTGGGCCTTCTGATCGGCGCGGGGATCGGGGCCGTGCTCGCGCGGCAGGTCGAGATGACGGCCATGCCCGAGCTCGTGGCCGTCTTTAACGGTTTCGGCGGGCTCGCCTCGGCGCTCGTGGCGCTGGCGGAGGTCGCGCAGTACACCGGCGGCTCCGAGGTCCTCGCCCCCGACACCGAGCTGGGCGCCGGGACCGCCTTCACCGTCGTCCTGAGCGTCCTGATCGGGATGGTGACGTGCTCGGGCTCGTTCGTGGCCTATGGCAAGCTCAGCGGGCGCCTCGGCGGCAACCCCATCGACTTCACCGGGATGCGCACGGCCACGCTGGGCCTTCTGGGCGGGGCCGTCTTCTTCGGCGGCGTCTTCGTGGCGAGCGCGGGCGCCGCGGCGTGGCTGACGACCCTGAGCATCGTGATTCTTTCGCTCAGCGCGCTGGCGCTGGGCGTGCTCCTGGTCGTGCCCATCGGCGGGGCGGACATGCCGGTGGTCGTGGCCCTTTTGAACTCCTACTCCGGCCTCGCCGCCGCCGCGACGGGATTCGTGCTGGGCAACATCGCGCTCATCGTCAGCGGCACGCTCGTCGGCGCGGCCGGCTTTATCCTGACGGTCATCATGTGCGAGGCAATGAACCGCTCGCTGGTGAACGTGCTGACCGGCGGCTTCGGCGGCGAGGAGGGCGCGGCCGGCGCGGCGGCGGAGGCCCCCGAGGGCCGCACCGTCAGCGAAACCAGCCCCGACGACACGACGATCCTCACCAGCTACGCCGACCAGGTCATCATCGTGCCCGGCTACGGCCTCGCCGTGGCGCAGGCGCAGCATCAACTCCGCGAAATGGCCGAGCTGCTGGAGGAGCGCGGCGTGACGGTCAAGTACGCCATCCACCCGGTGGCCGGGCGGATGCCGGGGCACATGAACGTGCTCCTTGCCGAGGCGAACGTGCCCTACGACAAGCTCTTTGAGATGGAAGAGGTCAACGGCGAGTTCGCGCAGACAGACGTGGCGCTGGTCGTCGGCGCTAATGACGTGGTCAACCCCGCCGCGCGCGAGCCGGGCAACGACATCTCAGGGATGCCCATCCTGAACGTAGACGAGGCCGAGACGGTCGTCGTGATGAAGCGCAGCCTCAGCCCCGGCTACAGCGGCGTGGACAACGAGCTCTTCTACGCCGACAGCACGAAGATGCTCTTCGGCGACGCGAAGGAGTCGGCCGACGCCATCGTGAGCGAACTGAAGGCGCTGGCGTAGCGGCGCGCGCGCTTGCGAAGAAGTACGCAAGCGCGGAAACGTCAGGGATGGAAAAACGGAAACCGCGACGGCGCAGGGGCTACGCCGCATCACCTTTTTCCGAAGAGGGGGTCGCGCCATCCGACGTCGAGCGGTCGTCGTCCGCGCTGCCCGCCGCTTCGGCGTCGCCGTTTGCGTCTTCGCCGCTGCCCTCGCCCTCCGCCGCTTCCTCTTTGGCTTCGGGGCGGGTGTAGCCGTCCTCGTACCAGCCGCCGCCCTTGAGCTGGAAGCCCATTCCACCAGTGATGACGCGCTCCACGGGTTGGCCCGTCTCGGGGCATTCCTCGAGCGCGTCGGCGGTGATCTTCTGGCGGATCTCGAACGTGGTGCCGTCCTCGCGGCGATACCGGTAGGTAGGCATCAGTCAGGGGGAAGGTTGAGCGTGGCAGGTCGAACGTCTGTCAGGGGCAGGCGTGCTAAATCCATTCGCAAATGGTGTTCCCGCCCAGCGGCTCTGCGCCCGTCTTCCCCAAAA
Organism: Bacteroidetes bacterium QS_9_68_14; assembly: GCA_003022535.1. Classification (GTDB taxonomy): domain Bacteria; phylum Bacteroidota; class Rhodothermia; order Rhodothermales; family Salinibacteraceae; genus QS-8-64-10. The sequence continues at coordinate 55,024 of PXTT01000003.1, read as the reverse complement.
ACTTCCCACGCTCCCGCACTCATCAGGGCCCCTTCGCCTCGAAACTTGCCCGGCGGCGTGCCAGGCAGGAGCGGCGCGGGCGTGGCGCCGACGGCCATCGATCGAGCGGGAGAAAGTCGTGGCCCCGTCCACGCGCGTCCCTGCGCCCCACTTCATGTCCTGCGACACGAGGAGCGGCAACGCAGCGCCGGCGTTCTCGGCACGATTCCGGCAGGCGAGACGTTTGCACTTGTACGTTCGCAAACGCCCCGACCGCCTTCATATCTTCCCAAAAACGTAGATTCGAGAAAGAAGAGAAGGGGTCCCGAACAAACGCGCTGACTGCTGACCGCCGACCGCTCCCTGATGGACGTTCAACTCGACGAAGAAACTTACGCGCTCCTCCAGCGCGAGCAGGCGGTCCTCCAGCGCATGAAGGAGCTTTTTGAGAAAGCCGGCTCCGACCCCGAGGTGACGGCCCAGCTCGCCGACCTGGTCGAGAACCTCGGGGAGCTCTTTCTGGTCGTCGTCGTCGGGGAGTTCAACGCCGGCAAGTCGCGCCTGCTCAATGCGCTCTTCGGGCAGGAGGTCATGCCGGAAGGCCCCACGCCCACGACCGACAAGATCACGCTCCTGCGCCACGGCGAAAAAGAGGTCACGCGCCCGCGCTCTGACGTCATGGTCGAGAAGCGCGCCCCCATCGAGATGCTGCGCGACGTGGCGTTCGTGGACACCCCTGGCACCAACTCCATCGTCCAAGAGCACCAGCAAGTCACCGAGGACTTCATCCCGCGCAGCGACCTGGTGCTCTTCATCACCAGCTACGACCGCCCGCTCTCCGACTCGGAGCGGCAGTTCTTGGAGTTCATCCGTGAGGACTGGGGACGGCGCCTCGTCTTCGTGGTCAACAAGGCCGACCTCGCGCGCTCGGAAGAAGACCTTCAGCAGGTGATCGCCCACGTCAAGGACGGGTGCCGCGAGCTCTTGCACTTCGAGCCGGAGGTCTTCCCCGTCAGCGCCGAGAAGGCCTACGAGGCGCGCATCGAGGGCGAGGGGCGCGCGGACGAGCGCTGGGGCGAGAGCCGTTTCGAGGCGCTGGAGGACTTCATGCAGCACACCCTCAGCGGCACGGAGCGCGTGGCCATCAAGCTCAGCTCCCCGCTGGAGGCCGGCGAGCGGCTGCTGGGGCGCTTCTCCGAGGAGCTCGCGGACCGGCGCGACGTGCTGAGCGAAGACGAGGACAACCTCGACTTCCTCGAAAGCGAAATCGAGGACGTACGCGCCGAGCTCGAAGGCGGCTACGAGCGCCACCTCGCCGAGATCGACAAGCTGTTGATGAAGATCGAGCAACGCGGCACGCGCTTTCTGGAAGACAACATTCGCGTGAGCAAGATCGGGATGCTGCGCAACAAGGATCGCTTCAAGGAAGAGTTTGAGCGGCAGGTGGTGCGCGACCTCGACCGCCAGATCGAAGGCCACGTCACCGAGGCGGTCGACCAGCTCACCGAGCGTGCCCTGAAGCTCGAGCGCCAGACGCTGCGCACGCTCGGGAAGCGAATGCGCGAGGCCGGCAGCCAGCTCCCGGGCAGCGAAGGCGGGGAGTTCACCTACAACCGCGCGGAGGTGCACGGCCAGATCATGCGCTCGGCCGAGCGGGAGATGAAGAACCTCGACATGGAGGAGGAGTCGCGCCGCATTCTGGAGAACGTCTACAACGCGACGGACCTGTTGCAGAAAGGCGGCCTCGTCACGGGGGGCGTGGCGGGCCTCTCGGTGGTCTTGATCGCGGCGGCGGGGCTCGACACGCTCGGCGGTTTCGGGCTGGCGACCTCGGCGGCGGTGGCCGGGGCGGGCCTCTTCGTCTTGCCCCGGCAACGCGAGAAGGCCAAGCGGCAGCTCACCGAGCACGTCGAGGAGCTGCGCGCGGACTTGCACCGCGCTCTCAGCGGCCAGCTCGACCGCGAGATCGACAAGGCGATGGAGGAAATGCGCGAGACCGTACAGCCCTACGCCGAGATGGTCAGCGAGGAGCGCGAGACGCTGCGCGAAGCTGAAGAGGAGCGCGACGAGCTCGCTGCCACGATTGAAGAGCTCCGCACCGAGGTCGAAAAACGGGTGGGGTCGTGGGAGCGTGAGGGCGCGGAGAAGCGGGAGCGCGGGAAAGCGAGATAAGAGGAGAGCGCGGAAGCACAGAGCAGCCGCGCTGAGGAACAGCCGAGCGCAGCCGAGCAGGAGAAGCCGTGACTGCGCCCGGGCGCGTGGCTCGGCGACCCCAACGCTACGCCCCGATGCCGCTCCCGCGTCTCTCTTTCCCCCACGCTCCCATGCCCGAAAAGAAACCGCTCGCCGTCTCCTTCACCAAGATGAACGGGGCGGGCAACGACTTCATCGTTCTGGACAACCGCTCCCTGCGCCTCACCGCCGAGGAGCTGGCGGCCTTCGCGCGCCGCTTCTGCCCGCGCCGTACCGGGATCGGCGCCGATGGGGTGCTGGCGCTCGACGCGCCGGACGCGAGCGGCCCCCACTTCCGGATGCGCTATCGCAACGCCGACGGCTCGCCGGCGGGCCTCTGCGGCAACGGGGCGCGTTGTCTCGCGCGGTTGACGCGGGGACGCACCGCGCGACCGTGCCCGCCGACCCGGACGCGCCCGTCCGCTTCTACGCCGCGCCGCCGCACGGCTTCATCGAGGCGGCCACGCTCCGCACCGAGGGGCTGGCCGACGCGTTGCCGGGGCCGGTCTCCTTCGTCAACACCGGCACCGAGCACGCCGTCTGCTTCGTCGAAGACGCCGCGGCCACGCCCGTGGCCGAGTGGGGCCCGCGCATTCGCGGCGACGCGGCATTCGCGCCCGAGGGGGCCAACGCGAACGTCGTGGAGGTTGAGATCCCGGGCAGCGCGGAGCGGGAGGCGCGCCTGAACGTGCGCACCTTCGAGAAGGGGGTGGAGAGCGAGACGCGTGCCTGCGGCACCGGGGCGCTGGCGGCGGCGGTGGTCGCGTGGCGCACCGGGCGCGTGGTCGCCCCGCCCGTGGCCATCGAGATGCCGGGCGGGGAGTTGCGCGTGGGCTTTCGCGCGGCGGGCGGCGGCGCAGGCGATGCTGGCAACGCGTCTATCGAGGACCTCTATCTTGAAGGCCCGGCGGAGGCGACGTTTCAGGGCACGGTGGAGGTGCGTTTCTGAAGAAGGGCGAGAAAGTGCAGACACGCTCGCTTTCTTCAGTAGGACCGGTGGCGCTCCGAGGGGCCAGGCTCGATGGACTGAATCAACGCGCCGTAACGCGCTCAATACCGATACTCGTGCCGATGTATATGGCGGTCAGCAGGCTGCCGCCCAGTACGATGCCTGCGTCGCCCGCCTCCAGACGAGACGCGACGCCCCACACGAGCGCGCTGCTGATGCCCAAGACTCCCGTGGAAACGAGAACATTGGTAAAGTAGTTGCCGCGCCGCCCGTTGGCGAGATGCACCCCGAGCGGCTCGCCGATTCCCAGGCCGACGCCCGTGCCCATGATTAGGCCCCCTGGAATAAAGACATCTCCTCCGTCGAGCAGCAGGTGCCCGATGCCGCCGCCGACAGCGGCTCCGCTCACGCCCCCGGCCAGGCCGCCCAGGGCAAGCCACTTCGCGGCAGGAGCTTCCGAAGAGTCAGGAGGCGGCGCAACTTTGTGAGAGGACTGGTCGAAAAGAAATACGCTGCGGCGGGGTGTGCCACGCGCCGCCGAGCACGGCTCCCGAACCGCCGTCGCTGGACACGCAGGCGGGAGTACCCCATGCAGCAGTGCCATACGCACCTCGGCCAGGGTGGGTAGCGGTTTCCCGGTTTGCTGCGCGAGGCTTAGGGCTGGAAGCGCCAAACCGACGGTGAAAATTGCGAAAGCAATCGTTGCTCCGCGAAGGCTTCGCGTCATAGGATCTTGTCATGCAGGGGTTCTGAACAAGCTTTGTGGTTTGGTTTACTGCGCCAGCGACCAGTCCGTGCCGTCACGCTCGAAGACGTAGGCCGCCCCCGCCTCGCCGTCGCTCTGTGCCGAAGCGGGCGCTGCGAGCAGCAACGCGAGAAGAAGCGCAACGGGGACGCGTGGCATGAGAGCAGGCTTTCCGGGAAGCGCCGAAAGAGCTACTGGTACTGCGCGCGGTTGTCCTGGATGGTGGCGTCCTCGCGCAGGCCCGCCAGCCACTTCTGGCGCACCTGCTGCTTCTTCTGCTGCAGAAGCTGGTCGTGAAGCTGCTGGCGACGCTGCTCCGTCAGCTCCGGCGGCTCGCTCACGCGCGTGGCCTTCACGACGAAGGCGCCGTTCTCCCCAGCCACCACGCCGGAGGTCTGGCCGTCCTGCAGGCCCAAGGCCGTGCCTACGAACTTCGGGTCGGTCCCCAGGGCCGGGATGGTGCGCGTGTCAAAGGCCACGTCGCTCTTCGCTCGCGCGACGGTGCCCACGGCGCGAGCCAGCCGGTCGAGGTCGCCGCTGGCCCCGTCGAGAGCCTGCCGTAGCTTGCGCGTCTGCACGTCTTGCTTCTTCTGGCGGAGGACTTGCGTGCGCACCTGGCTACGCACCTCGTCGAGCGGGCGAAAGCCTTCCGGTGTGGTCTCCGTCACGTTCAGGACGACGAACCGGTCGTCGAGCTCAACCACGTCGCTGGTGGCGCCGGCCTCCGCCTCCTCGAGGAAGGCCTTGATGCGCTGGCTCGGGCCCAGCCCTGCGATGGGCGCCAGCGGGAGCTCGCCGTCCTCGCTGGCGGTGGCCGTAGCCGTCTGCACGCTCAGCCCCGCGCGCTCGGCCTGGCCGGCGAAGTCGCCTTCCTCCTCGGCAAAGACCGAGACGTCGCGCATCTGCTCCTCCGTCTCGCTGAGGGTGGCCACCGAAGGGCGGAGCCCCCGTGCCAAGTCGGCGATCTGCACCTGCTCGTCAGCGCGCGCCTCGACTTTGATGAGGTGGGAGCCATAGCTCGTCTGCACGGGCCCGACGAGCTGGCCCGGCGTGGCGCTAAAAGCGGCCTCCTCAAAGGCCGGCTGCATCTGGCCACGCCCGAACCAGCCGAGCGACCCGCCCTGCGATGCGCTGCCGGGGTCCTCCGAATACTGCCGCGCCGCAGCGGCGAAACGCATCTGCCCGCCGGCGATGCGCTCTTTGATCTGGCGGAGCTGCTGGAGGGCCTCCTCGCCGTCCCCGCGAATGAGAATATGGCGCGCCCGCACAGCCGGCTGCTCGGCGGGGCGCGTGCCGGTGACTTTCACCAGGTGCGCCTGCTGGCCTGCGAAGATCGGCCCGATGATCTCACCGGTGTCGGGGTTGGGGAACACCGCCTCCGCAATGGCCGAGTCCAGCGCCGTGGCGGAGCGGTACGCGCTCGAGTAGGATCCCTCGGAGCCGTTCTGCGCCAGGAAGAGCGAGTCGTTCTCCGTTTGGGCGAAGCGGGGGCGCAGCTTCTCCAGCTCGCTGGTCACGGAGGCGGTGTCCTCGGCGGTGGCTTGCTTGGGGCGCGTGATGTACTGCACGCGGTAGGTCTTGGGACGGCGGTATTCTTCCTCCTTGTGCTCCTCGTAGTAGCTCTCGACCTCGCTCGCGCTGGCAGAGACCGCGCTGTCGGACACCTGCGCATACGGGAGCGCCACGTAGCGCGTGTCGACCGATCGGTTCTGGCGGCGGTGGTGGTCCTGCACGTCCTCGCGGGAGACGTGCACCGTCGCGCCGAGCAACGCCGTGAGCTTGCGGTTGCGGATCTGGCGACGCATGAACTGCTCGAGCCGCTGGACGACCGGCTCGAACTGCTGCTGCCCGAGAACGGTGTTGATGAACTGCTGGTCGATCTGCCCGTCCTGCGGGAGCTGCTGCGCCGGGATGAGCGAGCGCAGCGCCTGCTTCACGCGCGGGTCGGGGTTGGGCCCCAGCACCGCCTGCTCGACCTCCCGGGCGGTGACGGTGATGCCGAGGCGGTCCATCTCGGCTTTCTGCAGACGCGCGTTGACGAGCCGGTCGTACACCCGGTCGCCGATCTGGTCGCGTTGCTGCGGCGTCACCTCCTGGCCCTGACCCTGGAGCATCTGTACCTGCTGGTCGACCGCCTGGCTGTACGTCTGCGAGCGAATCGCGTCGCCGTCCACCGTGATGATGCCCTCGCCACGCTGCGCTCCTCCTCCGCTCACGGCGTCGAAGACGCCGGTGTCCTGAAGCATCCAGAGGCCGCCGAAGGCAATCGCCAGCACGGTGATCAGGATGCTGCCGGCGCGGTTGCGAATTTTTGTCATCGTGCCCATGCGGAAAAAGGCCCTCGGCGGAGCATTGTCGGAAAAAAAGAGCGGCGGAGTTGCGCGCTGAGCGAGCCGGGCTGCTCGCGACACGATCCGTTATAATACGGAAAACGGGGCGGATGTTCGGCCCTCGGGAACGGGCGCGCCGCGCCCCGCGGCGTATTTCTCCGGCGTTTCGTCTCGCCTTAACGGCCTGTAGCACGCGTCAGGGGCCGAACTTTTGGCGGTCTTCCGGATTGTGAACTTCTGCTCTGTCGCCCGCTTCCGCCCGTGCCCATGCGCATCGCCGAGCCGTCGTCGCTGGTGTTCGGCGCGCTCCTCGCCGTAATCGGAGGGGGCGCGGTGGGCTTCGTCGCGGTGCAGGCGCTGGGGGGGCTCGCGGGGACGGGCATCGGCCTGGCGCTGGGGGCGGCCGTGATGCTCCTACGCCTGCGCGGCCCGTGGCAGCGCTGGCGGGTCGCCCGGCGCGCGCTCGCCCCGCGGCGGCAACGCTGGCTGCAACGGCACGTGCCCTTCTATGCCGGGCTGGATGAGGGAGGGCGGCGTCGCTTCGAGCGCGACGTGCAGTTCTTCCTGGGCGAGCACACCTTCGAGGGGGTGGACGGCGTGGCCGTAGACGACGAGCTGCGTCTTGCAGTGGCCGCCGGCGCGGCGCTGATGCTGCACGGGCGCCCCGGCTGGGAGCTGCGCGGGGCGGGCCGCTCGGTGCTCTTCTACCCCGGCGCCTTCGATGACGACTACCACGGCGGCGATTACGCCGCGTTCGACGGCATGGCCCACCAGCAGGGGCCGGTTTTGCTGAGCGCCCGCGCCGTGCGAAACAGCTGGGCCGACCCGGGCGACGGGCAGAACGTGGTGCTGCACGAGCTGGCGCACCTATTCGACTTCCAGAACGAGGGGGCCGACGGAGTGCCCTCACTTATGGCTCCCGCCTCGGAGGGCGCGTGGCGCGACCTGGTGCGCCGCGAGACCGCGCGCATCCGGCGGGGCGACTCGATGCTGCGTGACTACGCCGCCAGCGCGCCCTCGGAGTTCTTCGCGGTGGCGGTGGAAGCCTTCTTCGAGCGCCCCGCCTCGATGCAGCGCCGCCACGCCGCCCTCTATGACGCCCTCCACAACTTTTTTAACCTCGACCCCGCTTCGCTTGTGGAAAGAGGGGACGCGGAAAACGAAAAGAGGCGTCGCCAGACCACGCACCAGCAGCAACGCGACGACGGCCCGCGCGGCGCCGTGCGCGAGACCGGGGGTGACATCACCACTCCGCCCGGCGCGTGAGGGCCTATCCGCCATCCCAACCCTCAAACCGCCGTGCCGTCTCCGCTCGGGCATACCCTCGCCGGCCTCGCCGTGGCCGAGCTTTTTCAGTATCGCGAGGGCCGGGTGCGCCGGCAGGCCATGCTCATGGCCAACGCCGCCGACCTCGACATGCTGCCCGGCGTGCTTACCCGCCGCCACCCCGGCGCCGCGCACGGGCGCGTCTCGCACAGCTTCGGGGCGGCCCTCGTGGCGGGCGTGCTGGCGGGGGGCTTGGCGAAGGCGCGCGGGCGTCGGTTCGGGCCACGCTTCCTGCAGGCGACCGCCGCCTACGGCTCGCACGTGGCGCTCGACTACTTTGGCAAAGAGCCGGAAGACGGCCTGCCCGTCTGGTGGCCGGTCTCGGAGCGCCGCCACGCCTCGACGCGCCGCTGGTTCAAGACGATCCTCTCTCACAGCAAGAAGCACGGCTTCTGGAAAGGGCTCCTGAACCGCTCGAACGTGGAGGCCCTGGCGCGCGAGGGGGCCGTCACCGTGCCGGCTTTTCTACTGGCGCGCGCCATCGGGAAACGGTTGCGGCGGTAGGGCGGCAAAGGTCGAGGCGAGATCTCGGGCTCCTCACGTCACCGGCCCGCCCGTTTCGGGCAGCGGGGCCTTGTGGTGCGCGCCGGTGCGATCCGCCTCTGCGACCAGGTCGAAGGCGCGCTCGACCTCCGCCTCGCTGTTCCACACGAACGGGGCCATGCGCAGAAAGCGTCCCTGGCGGCTGTCGGTGTAGACGCCGCGCGCTTTGAGCCACGCGCAGAGCCGGTCGGCAGCCTCGACTTCGAGAATGAGCATCGCGCCCCGCTGCTCTGCTGCGCGCGGGGAGCGGAGAGGCAGGCCCGCCGCCTCCGCGCGGGCGATGCCGCGGGCGGTCTTCTCGAGGGAGTCGGCGCGCACCGCATCGAGCCCTGCCTCCAGCAAAATCCGGACGCCTTCGACGGCGTGATACATCGAGGCGACGGGCGTAGTGCCGCCCAGGAAGCGGCGGCGCACGTCGGGGTGCGGCTCCGGGCGTTGCTGAAAGGCGAAGGGCGCGGCGTTGCCGAACCAGCCGGTGAGGCGTGGCGTGAGCTCCACCCCTTCGCGCACGTAGACGAAGGCGTTGCCGGCAGACCCGGAGCCTTCTTTGAGCAGCCCGCCGAGGTAGAGGTCCGCCCCCAGCTCTTCCACCTGCACGGGCATCGAGGCGGCGGCGTGGTAGCCGTCGAGCACGAAGAGGCCGCCGGCCCGGTGGGTGCGCGCGGCCACTTTTGTCAGAAAAGAATCCGGCAGGCGCTCGCCGGTGGTGAAGCCGACGTGGCTGAGCGCCACCAGCGCCGTCTCTGGGCCGAGGGTGTCCAGCACGGCCTCGCGGTCTACGAAGCCGTCTGCGCCGGCGGGGACGACCGTGAGCGAGAGCCCCAGCAGGTCTTTCCACCGCTGCACGCTGTGGAGGACGGAGGGAAACGCATTCTCGGTCACGACGACCTCGCGCCGGTCCTCCGCGAACACCTCCGGCGCCGAGAGCAGGTGCTGGACGGCATGGTGCACGCTGGGCTGCCAGAGGCACGTGCCCGCCGGCGCTCCCAGGAGCGGCGCGACGAAGCGGTCGCCCAGAAGCTCCGGCAGCCGCCACCAGCCGGTTTCCCCGTCTTCGCCCTCCTCGTTCGTCTCGCTACCCACCCAGCGCGTCTCGACGGCGTTCCAGGCGTCCACGCCACGCTCCTGCCAGTCGCGGCAGAAGCGTTCCATCATCGCCGGCACGGTCTGCGGCATGAGGCCGTGCGTGAACGCGCGCAGCTCGACGACCTCGTGGCCGTCGTCGTCGGTCGGTATCGCGTAGCGGTCGCGCAGGTTCACGATTCGGGGACGGAGAGTTGGGAGAGCCCCCCGAGAGCACTTGCTCGCGTTGCGAACAGCGCGGGGGCGTGGGGGTTTTCTTGTCGCAGACGGTTTCGGAAAAAGATAGCCACGCGCCTGCCGATGAACGAACCCGCCGATGATGCGCCGACCGGCGACCTGCTGGCCGACGCGCCGGATAATGTCTTCGCCCGCATCGCGCGGGATCACGCGGGGCGCGGGCCGGCGGAGCGGCGGCGCCTGCTTACCCGCGATGTGGGCGAGGCCATTCCCTTCGCCGGCACCGCCGGGCTGGGCGTAGACCTGCTGCGTCCCACGCGCGTGGCCGTGACGCTCGCCCCGGGGCGCGCTACGCAAAATCATGTCGGCGGGACGCACGCGGCGGCGCTCACGCTCCTGGCGGAGACGGCCACCGGACTGATCGTGGCGCAGAACGTGCCCGGCGGCAGCGTGCCGGTTCTGCGCGCGCTGGGGGTGGACTTCGAGCACCGCGCCGAGGGCGCCCTGCGGGCCGTGGCCACGCTCTCGGTAGAGGAGGTCCAGCGCATCCGCGCAGGCCCCATTGGCACGGTCGAGGCGCCCGTCACGGTGACTGATGAGGGTGGCCGGGAGCCGATCCGCGCCACGCTCGACTGGGCGTGGCTGCCGCGCGACAAAGCGGGGCTTTGAGGACGGCAGGCGGCGGACCGTGGACCGCCGGCGCGTTGCCGGTGTTCTGGTGAGGCAGCCACGCCGAAACAGAAAAAGCCCCGCCAGCGAGGCGAGGGCCTCTCCCGAAAAACCGTAGAGGAGCGACGCGTCTGGACGCGCGAACGGCCTCCGTCAGTCGGCCAGACCGACAGCGGACTGAAAGACCGCCTCCGCCGTCCATGGCCTGCCGCCCTACGCATCCGGCACAACGTGGACGTACTTGCGGCGGCCCTGGCTGCGCTGAAACTGCACCTCGCCGTGCGACTTGGCGAAGAGCGTGTCGTCGCCCCCGCGCCCGACGTTCTGGCCGGGGTGGAACTGCGTCCCGCGCTGGCGCACGATGATCGAGCCGGCCTTGACGAACTCGCCGCCGTAGGCTTTGACGCCGAGGTAGTTGGGGTTGGAGTCGCGCCCGTTCTGGGTGGACCCCATGCCTTTCTTGTGAGCCATTGGTCTGCTGGAGGGGGGAGGAGGAAAGGAGAAGGACGTGTGCCGGAGGTTACGCCTCATCGTTTTCATCGGGGGAGTCGTCTTCCCCTGCGTCGCCGTCGCTCTCGGTACTCGCGTTGCCGCTGCCGTCGGCGTGGCCGTTTACCGAGAGGTCCTCGACCTGGATCTGTGTGTACTGCTGGCGGTGGCCTTTCTTCTTGCGGTAGCGCTTGCGCCGCTTCTTCTTGAAGACGATCACCTTGTCGTCCTTGACGTGTTCGGTGACGCGCGCAGTCACGGAGGCGTCCTCGACTGTCGGCGTGCCGACCGTCACATCCCCGTCGCCGTCGGAGACGAGCAGGACGCGCTCGAAGGTCAGGGCGTCGCCTGCTTCGGCCTCCGGCTGGTGCGGCACGTAGAGCGTCTCGCCGTCGCGCACCTTGAACTGTTTGTCAGAGATGTCGACGATGGCGTACATGGCGAGGCGGAAAGAAGCCGGCAACGTGACGAGAAAGAGACGGGCGCGCGGGTCGGCCACGGCCTACAACTATATTTTTCGGCGGGCTTTGTTTCTGCGCGTGCCCGTCCGCTTCTCGTGAAGAACGGGTTTCCGGAGAAGAGGAAAGAGGAAAAAGGGCAGGAGGGGCGCTTTCTTTGAGTCGTGCGTCGCTCCTTTTTCGAAGCCCGCTCTCCCTTCGCATGACGATTGACGTTCCCGGCCACGCCGACCCCCTGCGCCCCGGCAAGCTCTTGTGCATCGGGCGCAACTACGCCGGGCACGCTGCCGAGATGAAAAGCGACGTACCCGACGAGCCGATGGTGTTTTTAAAACCTTCCACCGCGCTGGTGCGCGGTGGCGGAGCCGTCGCCCTGCCGCCGCAGTCCGAGGAGGTGCACCACGAGGTCGAGGGGGTCGCCGTAGTCGGCACGGGAGGCAAGAATATCTCTGAGGAAGACGCCCTCGGCCATGTGGCCGGCTACGCGGCGGGACTGGACATGACCGCGCGCGACCTACAACGCGGGGCGAAGGAGCGTCGCCATCCGTGGAGCGTGGCCAAGGGGTTCGACACGTTCGCCCCGCTGGGGCCCATCGTGCCTGCCGAGGAGGCCGGCCTCGACATGCAGGACGCGGCCATTCGCCTGTCGGTGAATGGGGAGACGCGCCAGGACGGCCACACGCGGCACATGATTTTCTCCGTGGCGCAGCTCGTGGCGTACTGCTCGGGCATCTTCACGCTGGAGGCCGGCGACCTCATCTACACGGGCACGCCCGAGGGGGTGGGGCCGGTGGAGGACGGCGACCAGTTGGAGGCGACCGTCGAGGGGCTGCCGCCGTTGCGGATGAGCGTGCGGCGGTGAAAGAGACGGCTTTCCAAAGCCACCCTCAAAGTGTGATGCCGCCCGCGCTCGCATCGACAATGCGCCACTTCCCGCCGCGCCGCTTGTAGAAGAGCTCAACGGTGGTAGCGTGCGCTTCCGAGCAGAAAAGACGCTCGAAGAACGGCCCGGCAGAAAGAGCAGAAGCGCGGCCAATGCGAGGTGTCGCCGCACGAGGAAGCGTGTTACGGCGAAGCGGAATGCAAGAGCGGCAGAGCGAGCAGGATTTCCCGATTCTGCCGCCCGATTATCCGAAGTGCTCTTCGAGCACCGTCACGGCGTGGTCGAGGTCGGCCTCCGAGACGTCGCGGTGGGTGGTGGCGCGCACGGTGCGCGGCCCGAAGACGGTCATCAGCACACCGTCTTCTTCGAGCGTTTCGACGACGGAGGCGGCGTCGCTCGGCGCGTGGCCGCCGCCCGCCACTTCGAAAATGACGATGTTCGTGTCCACCGCCTGCGGGTCGATCTCGAAGGGCGGTAGCTCCGCGAGCGTGCGGGCGAGGCGCCCGGCTTGGGCGTGGTCTTCGGAGAGGCCGGCGCGGTGGTGCTCGACGGCGTGGAGTCCCGCCGCCGCGAGGACGCCGGCCTGTCGCATCCCGCCACCGAAGGCTTTGCGCCGCCGCCGCGCCTGCGTGATCGTGTCCGACGGCCCGCAGAGCACCGACCCGACGGGCGCCCCCAGCCCTTTCGAGAGGGCTACCCAGGCGGTGTCGAAGGGCGCCGCCAGCGTGGCCGGGGCGGTGTCGGTCGTCTCGGCGGCGTTCCACAGGCGCGCCCCGTCGAGGTGGGCCGCGAGGCCGCGCGAGCGCGCCGCCTCGGCGACGGCCTCCAGGCGCTCGGGGGACCAGGCCACGCCGCCAGCCTTGTTGGCCGTGTTCTCCGCGCAGACCAGTCGGGTGCGCGGGGCCACGTCCGCCACGGGGCGCACGGCGGCGGCGACCTGCCCGGGCGAGAGGCGCCCGCGGTCGCCCGCCAAGGGGCGAAGCTGAAGCCCCGAGAGGAGCGCCGGCGCGCCGCTTTCGTAATTGTAAATGTGGCTCGTTTCCTCGACGATCACCTCGTCGCCAGGCGCGGCGTGCACCGCGAGAGCCAGCTGGTTGGCCATGACGCCGCTGGGCACGAAGAGGCCCGCCCCCATGCCCAGCAGGCCGGCCACGCGCTCCTGCAGGCGGTTGACGGTGGGGTCCTCGCCGTACACGTCGTCGCCGACCTCGGCGGTGGCCATCGCCTCGCGCATCGCCGCCGACGGCCGCGTCACCGTGTCGCTGCGTAAGTCGACCGACCGCAGATTTCCGGCTTCGGATTCTGGATGCGGCATGTCATGAGCGCGTTGCCAAAGATCAGTCGCAAGTCGCCGACCGGACCCCCCAAGCCGCTCATGTCCCGCATTGCGCACCTAATGTCCCATATTGCGCATCCGGCCCAGGATCTTGGCGGCGTAGCCGTCCATCGCCTGGGGGGTGCGCTCGCGCGGGTTCGGCACGACGGCCGCCAGCGTGGCGCTCTGATAGCGGCTCAGCCCCTGGGCCGAGGTGCCGTAGTAGCGCGCGGCGGCCGCCTCGACGCCATAGACCCCGCGCCCGAACTCGATGACGTTCAGGTATAGCTCCAAGATGCGCTCCTTCGACAGGATGAGCTCGGCCAGGTAGGTGAGCGGCAGCTCGGCGGCCTTGCGAACGTACGAGCTGTGGGTGGTCTGAAACAGGTTTTTGACGAGCTGCTGCGTGATCGTGGAGCCGCCGCGGTAGGTCCGGCCGCGCTCGATGTTGTCCTCGATGGCCTCGCGGACGGCACGCCAGTCCGCGCCGGTGTGCTCGTAGAAGCGCGTGTCCTCGGCCGCCACCAGCGCGTGGGGCACGTGCTCGTTCATCTCGTCGTAGCCGACGGGGGCGTAGCGCTTTTCGTAGGACGCCTCCTCGCCAAACCACGAGGCCACACGCCGCTGCATCTGCACGCCCGTCGTGGGCGGGAAGACGACCGTGTAGGCCAGCAGGCAGAGCGCGCAGAAGCCGTAGTACGTTGCCCCCGCGGTGAGCGCGGCCACGCAAGTCGTGCGCACAAACGCCCCTATGCGGCTCACCGGCGAGCTGGACGACTGGGAGGCGCGTTGCTGCTGGGGAGTGGTGTCGGCCACGAATGGGCTGATGAGTCGCGGGAGGGAGGAGGCGTGGGGCCCTCATGCTACGGCAAGCGCGACAAAAGCGAAAGCCCTCGCCACTCCCCCGGCTCCTGTTCAGACGGCCGGCGTCTGGTCGCGGCTGATCTCCAGCACCTCGAACGTGACCGTCCCGGCAGGCACATCGACCTCCACCTGCTCGCCTTCCTCACTGCCCAGCAGTCCCTCGCCGACGGGGCTGTTGACGGAAATTTTGCCCTCAGAGATGTCGGCCTCCTGCTCAGAGACGAGCGTGTACGTCTGCTCCGCGTCGTTGGAGAGGTTCTTCACACGCACGTTGGAGAGGATGTACGCCTTCGAGGCGTCCACCTCGCTCTCGTCCACCACCCGGGCGCGGGCGAGGGCATCTTCGAGCTTGTTGATGCGCGCTTCGAGCTTGCCCTGCTCCTCTTTGGCCGCGTCGTACTCGGCATTCTCCGAAAGGTCGCCCTTGGCACGCGCCTCGGCGATTTCCTCCGAGATGCGCGGGCGCTCGGTGTGCTTGAGGTGATGAAGCTCGTCCTCGAGCTCCTGAAGGCCCTCTTCGGTGAGGTAAACGGTCTGCTGTTCGTCTTCCATGAACGCGGAGCGAGCGAAAAGGAGAAAGGAAAAGCCGCGACCCCCGCACAGAGAAGGCCGCAGCTCGGGATGCTTGTCAACCGAGGCCTTCCTCACGCGCGCTGGGCGAGAAAGATCCGCCGCGAGGCGGGCTGCGCGTTTTGCAGAGGGTGGAGCCGTCAGGTCGCGGGCGTCAGTGCGAGCGTCAGTGCCTTCGGATGGGGGCCGTCGGCAGCGAAAGTGCGAGGCGCGTCGGCTGGGCGACCCCGTGAAACGAGCAAACGAACCCTGCGGCCCAACCCCCTTTCACCAGCCAGCCCGGTCGGAGGAGCCACGCGCCGGGGCCGGGCGAACCGGGACGCTGCCACCGGCAGAGCGGCTGTCGCCGGAAGCGAGGCGCACCACGCGGCGGGCCGTCCAGTAGGCGTCTTGCCAGTATCCGCGCTCCAGCGGCGAGATCGTCGGCCCCGCGCTGGTGGAAGCGTGCGCGAACTCCCCGTCGCCGACGTAGACGCCGACGTGGCGCCCCTTGCCGCCGGGGCGGAAGAACACGAGGTCGCCGGCGCGCAGGTCCTCGCGGGCCACGCGTTGCCCCTCCTGCACCTGCGAGCGCGTCGAGCGCGGAAGCCGCACGTCCATCGTGCGCTCGAAGACGCGCTGCATGAAGGCCGAGCAGTCCACGCCGCGCCGCGTGGTGCCGCCCATCTGGTGGGGCGTGCCTTCCCAGCGGCGCGTCTCGGCGCGGAGGGCGGAGGCCACGCGGGCCGCCGGGGCGCTCGCGCTGTCGCCGGCCACACTACCGCTGGCCTCACGCGCCGTCCTTTCGGGAGGCGCCCCTCCGGAAGGCGCTTCTTCGGGGGAATTGGCCAAGCCGGAGGAAGCGCAGCCGGAGAGCCCCGGCGCAAAGGCCACCGCGAGGAGCGTCACGCCCATCCCCAGCGTGGCCGCGTGCAGAAGCAGCCAGCAAAATGGGGCAGAACGACGCATGGGCCGAAGCGAGAAAGGCGAAAAAAAGCGACTTCGGGACTTCAGGGAGCACGCCACGCAACTTTAATGCCGCGATGCGACGAAGTCAAGATGGCGCGACGGGGCTCTCCGGAATGGCGAGACGGTCTGCGGAAATGACGTCCTGCTTTTCTGCGGGCCTCCTCCGCTACCGCACCCCTCCGCTCCCGCCGGGGGAACAGGGAACGGTGAGATCGTGGAGAGGGCTCGCTGCTGGCATAGCCGCCGGAAAAACGAAAACCGTCGACCATTCCCCATCTACGATTTGCTCTCGGAATCCGGCGCTGCATCCTGGCAATCGCTCCCCGAGAACGGATCATCGCAAGCATGGGATCGTTCCGTGCTGTGGCGCGCCCGCAAGTCGGCCGCCGTGCTTCGCTTTCCCCTCGAGCAGACCGTTCCGCCATGCCCTACCCCGAAGCAATGGTCCAGCCGATGCGCAAGGAGCTCACGCGCCTCGGTGTGGACGAACTGACGACCGCTGACGAGGTGAACGCTGCCTTCGACGAGGCGTCCTCGGACGATACGATGCTGCTGGTCATCAACTCCGTCTGCGGGTGCGCAGCGGCCAACGCGCGGCCGGCCGTGGCGAAGGCCCGCCAAAGCGGGGGAGCGCAGCCGGGGCGCTACGTCACCGTCTTCGCCGGGCAGGACACCGAGGCGACTGCCCAGGCGCGCGAGAAGCTGCCGGGCGTGCCGCCGTCTTCGCCGTTTCTGGCGCTCTTCAAGGGGGGCCAGCCCGTCTCCGTCATCGAGCGGCGTGACATCGAGGGCCGCTCGGCCCAGGCCATCGCCTCCGACCTCACCGACGCCTTCGAGAAGCACTGCGAAGGGACGGGCGAAGAGGCCGAAAGCGTTGCGCCCGGCCATGCCGCCGGCGACGCGCGGACCGACGACGCGCGGACCGACGACGCGGGACCTACGGAGCCGAGCGACGACGTCCTGCCGGACACTTTCCGTTCGATCACGTGAGCGCGCCCCGTGCGTGAGCAACCCCGCCCGTCGATTGCCGCGTGGATGCAGGCCGCGTGGACGCGGTAGGCGAGCGCAGCGCCCGGCTCTTTCGGTGTTTCCCACCCCCTGCCCGTGCCCCGTTCGTCGCCCCGCTCCGCCAGCGCGCTGCCGCCTGCCGGCACAGAGCGCATGTCGCCGGTAGACACCGCATGGCTGCGTATGGAGGAGCTGGCAAACCAGATGACCATCACGGCGGTGCTGACCTTCGAGGCGCCGCTGAACCGGGCGGACCTGCGCCGTGTGGTCAAGAAGCGCCTTCTGCCGTTCGAGCGCTTCCGCCAGCGCGTGCGCCGCGGCCGTCTCGACGACCGCCCCCGCTGGGAGCCGGACCCCGACTTTGACCTGGACCGCCACTTGCACGCGGTACGCCTCCCCGAGCCGGCTGGCAAAGCCGCGCTCCAGGAGCGGGCGAGCGCGCTCATGAGCCGCCCGCTGCCGTTTGCTCATCCGCTCTGGCAGTTCCACCTCGTCGAAAACTACGCCGGCGGTGCGGCCCTGATCGCGCGGCTGCACCACTGCATCGCTGACGGCTTTGCGCTCGTGCGGGTGCTGCTGTCCCTCACGGAGCGCACGCCCTCGGGCGCTCCGCCCGACGGCGCGCCGGGCAACGACCTGGCCGGCGCCTTTCCCGGCGGCGAGCGCGGCAACGCGGAAACCGAGGCGCCCCCGTCCTCGCTAAGGCAGCGCGTGGCCGCGGCGCTCACGGGCCTCGGGAAAAAGGGCGCACGCGGCGCCGAGCTACTGGCGCGCGGAGTGGGCGTCCTCGGCAAGCTGGCGTGGCCGGCGCCGGAGCCCGACACGTCCCTGCGCGGCGAGCTGGGGCGCCAGAAAAACGCCGCGTGGTCGGCGCCCGTCCCGCTGGCCGACGTGAAGGCTGCCGGCCGGGCGCTCGGCGGTACGGTCAATGATGTGCTGATGGCAGTCCTGACCGGGGCGCTTCGGCGCTACCTGCGCGAGCGGAACGAGCTGCCCGCCGGCGACCGTGATCTCGATCTACGCGCGGCAGTGCCGGTGAACCTGCGCCCGCACGCCGAGGGATCCTCCGCCCAGGAGTCCTCCGCGATGGGCAACAGCTTCGGGCTCGTCTTTCTGGCCCTGCCCGTCGGCCGGGCCGACCCGCAGGCGCGCCTCGCGGAGGTGCGCCGCCGCATGAGCCGTATCAAGCGTTCGCCGGAAGCGGCCGTCCTGCTGGGCCTCCTCGGCCTCGTGGGCGCCTCCGGGCCCGCCGTCGAGGAGCGCATCGTGTCCTACCTCGCGCGTAAGGTGACGGCCGTGGCGACGAACGTCCCCGGGCCGCAGGAGACGCTCCACTTGGCCGGCGCGCCGATGGACACGCTCATGGCCTGGGTTCCGAAGGCCGGGCGCGTGGGGCTGGGGGCCAGCATCATCAGCTACGACGGGGACGTGCGCCTCGGTCTCGCCACCGATGCGGGCCTCGTTCCCGAGCCGGAGGCCATCCTCGCGGCGTTTCGGCGGGAGCTCGACGCGCTGACCTCGCGCGCATCCGGTGAACGAGCGCCCGGCGAAGAAACGGACGCCGCGGCCGAGAGCGACGCGGAAGCCCATTCTGGCGACGCGCCAGCGCCCGCGGCCGAGCCCAGTCCCGACCGCTGCCAGGCCACGACCCAGGCGGGCACGCAGTGCAAGCTCCCCGCCCAGGACGGAGCGCGCTTCTGCCACGTGCACCGCGAGGGCTGATGTCGGTGCCGGCGACGGGGCTGGCGGTTTCCCACAGGCGGCGTTGCCTCTCACAACGATGCACGCCCTGGGGGTTTCGGCGTCTCAACCCTGCGGGGCCAGACGCCTCCGCCTTTCAGGCCGCCGCGGGCCGAATCATCGCCACGTGCGGAGAAAAGGGAAGAAAATCGGTTGAATACGTTGCGCCGCCGAGCCGGGGCGTGTCTGCATGGGCGTTGCCTCGCACTTTCTTCTCGCTTCGCTCGGCCGCGATGCTCAGCCACGTCTGGAGCGGCGCCACCCTCGGCGTCGACGCCCTGCCCATCGAGATCGAGACGAGCGTGGAGGGCGGGATGCCCCGCTACACGGTCGTCGGCCTCCCGCAGGCGGCTGTGCGCGAGAGCCGCGACCGCGTGATGGCCGCCCTCAAGCACAACGGCCTGCCCGTTCCGCGCGGCGCGATCACCGTCAACCTCGCCCCGGCGGACGTGCGCAAGGAAGGCGCGGCCTTCGACCTCCCGCTGGCCATCGGGCTGATGGCCGCCACGGGCGAGGAGCTTTTCGACGGGGAGCGCCTCGACGACCTCTGGATCACCGGCGAGCTGGCCCTCGACGGCACCGTGCGCCCGGTCAAGGGCGTCCTGCCCATCGCCCTGGAGGCGGAAAAAGAGGGCCGGCAGGGGCTCGTCGTCCCGGCCGAAAACGCCGCCGAGGCCGCCGTGGTCGAGGGGCTGGACGTGTACCCTGTCGAGACGATCAAGGAGGCGTTCGACCTCCTGACGGGCGGTGGCGAAAGCGCGCCGGCTCCATACACGCGCGACCTGGACGCGCTCTTTGCGGAGGCGCGCTCTTACCGTCGCTGCTTCAGCGACGTGCGCGGGCAGGCCGGCGTGAAGCGCGCCCTCGAAGTCGCTGCTGCCGGCGGGCACAACGTGCTCCTCGTCGGGCCGCCGGGGGCAGGCAAGACCATGCTCGCGCGCCGCCTGCCGACGATCCTGCCCCCGCTCACGACTGCTGAGGCGCTGGAGACGACCAAGATCCACTCCGTCAGCGGCTCGATGAACGGGCGAAACGGGCTGGTAGCGCACCGACCGTTCGTTAGCCCGCACCACACCGTGTCCGATGCTGGATTGTGCGGGGGCGGCGTGCCCCCGCAACCGGGCGAGATCTCGATGGCGCACCACGGTGTGCTCTTCCTCGACGAGTTGCCGGAGTTCAAACGTAGCGTGCTGGAGGTGATGCGCCAGCCGATGGAATCGGGGCAGATCACCATTTCTCGCGCTCGCTTCACGGTGGATTACCCGGCGCGCTTTATGCTGGTGGCGTCGATGAATCCGTGCCCGTGCGGCCACCTCGGCGACCCGCGGCGCGAGTGCGTCTGTGCCCCCGGGCAGGTGCAGCGCTACATCGGTCGGAGGCGGTGCGCAAGCGGGTGGTGCGTGCCCGCCGCCGCCAGGCCGAGGCGCTGGGCGGCCACGCGGCAGCGGACACGACAGATGACGAAGCCGATAGCAGCGAGACGGCCGCCGGCGCGCACTGCAACGCGCAGATGACCACGCGCCAGGTGCAGGAGCGTTGCGAGCTGGATGAAAGCGGGCGCCAGCTTCTCGAACAGGCGCTCGAACGGCTCGGCCTGTCGGCTCGCGCGCACGATCGCATCCTCAAGGTCGCCCGCACCATCGCCGATCTCGACGACGCCCCCACGATTCGTCCCGAGCATCTCTCGGAGGCGGTTCAGTACCGCGCGCTCGACCGCGAAAGCTGGGGGCACTGACCCCTGCGGCGATGGGGGAAGCGCGCATGGCCCATGGGCGCAAGGGGCAGGAAAAGAAAAAAGGCTGCTGCACCGTTGAGGGAGGAGTCCGTTTGGCGGCCCCGGACGGTCGCTTCGCCTCTCGGCAACGCCTGACCTGCCCCGCCGCGCGCCGACCGAAGCAAGCCGCCTGCCGCGCCGCAGGCCGGAGGCGTTCCGGCGCCTGACGGGGCATCGCGGCTGAGGGGCTTCGACGCGACCCATGGAGGATTGGCCCGCCCTTTTCGAAGAAGCCGCGCCGCGACTACTGCTCCGGCAAGCCCAGTGCTCCGGCAAGCACAAATGCCGCCCGGCCAAGCGTCAGGTTGTCAGGGACGAAAGTCGGAAGGTTCGGGTCGTTGGCATGGCGATCTCGCGCGGGGAGGCCGCGACAGCGGCTTCCTCTCGCCAGCGCTGGGCCAGTCCCCAGAAGCGTTCTTCCGCGTCGGCGACTTCGCGTGAAGGCAGCGGAGGGTCGTCTGCTAAAGCAGGGAAAAGCACGGCCCGAAGAATATTTCAGTCTCATTGATCCTTCGTTGCCGCCTTTTGTTCAGCCGCACGTTGCCTGTTCGGTTGCCCCACTGCTACGCCGCCCCTTCTTCTTGCCGCACCGTCTCCCAGACGAGGGGCGCGAGCTCCGGCAAAATGAGCTCGTCGAGCGCGAGCTTCACGGCGCTGAGTGCTTCCGGCATCGAGAAGAAGAGCGTGCCGCCGGCCACGCCGCCGATAGCGCGCGAGCGCATCGCTCCCACGCCGATCTCTTCGTAGGAGCGCATTCGAAACAGCTCCCCGAAGCCCGGCAGCTTTCTGTCGAGCGCTTCGGAGAGCACGTCGTAAGTGCGGTCGCGCCGACTGATGCCCGTCCCGCCGCTGAAGAGCGCCACGTCCACCTCGCCGCTGCCGGCCATCTGCTCAATGCCGCGCCGGATGACGTCCGGCTCGTCGGGGACGATTTTGTAGAGGGCGACCTCGTGGCCAGCCTTGCGCAGACGCTTGCGCGTGAGCGAGCCGCTACGGTCGGTCTCCTCGGTGCGCGTGTCGCTAACGGTGACGATGGCGCAGCGAATGGGCTGCTCGCGGAAGGACGCTGCGCGCGCCGGGTGCTCGGCGTGGCTCACGGCGTTGCGGTCTCGCTGCAAATTGGAAAGGGAAGGGCACGACACACCGTGCCCGCACGGGCACAGGATCTCTTGAAGCAACGCGTTTCACCAGCGCGGCGGGTCGTGACCGCCCTGGCCCCAGGGGGCGCAGCGCAGGAGGCGCCCGGCCGTCAGCACCAGGCCCTTGACCGCGCCGTAGCGACGCAGCGCCTCCACGGCGTACTCCGAGCACGTCGGCGTGAAGCGGCAGCTCGGCGGGAAGTGGGGGGAGAGCGTGGCTTGGTAGCAGCGTACCAGCCCCACGAGCAGGCGGCGCGGGAGCGCGCGCAGGAACGACAAGACGGCGCGAAGCACGGGCACGTGGCTCCGAAAGGCGGGCGCAAAGATGAAGCGTTGCCGGATTTAAAGCCACGCCGGCGCAAGCGGGTTCCCCCACGGCCCGCCCGGCGGATCACGCCTCGCCCACTTCGGTAACGGACGCGCGCCAGCGCCCTCTTCTCCCTTCCTTTGTTCTCCAGACGATGGACGCGCTCCTCGACGAAGTCACCTACGACGACGACGGCCTCGTTACCGCCATCGCGCAGGACGCCGACACCGGCAATCTTCTGATGCTCGCCTACATGAACGAGGCGACGCTGCGCCAGACCCTCGAAACCGGCCAGATGACTTACTGGAGCCGCTCGCGCCAAGAGGTGTGGCGCAAGGGTCAGTCCAGCGGCAACACGCAAACGGTCAAAGAGGTGCGCCTCGACTGCGACGGCGACGCGCTGCTTTTCAAAGTTCACCAGAAGGGGGGGGCCGCCTGCCACACCGGGCACCGCTCGTGCTTTTACCGCGAGTACACGGGGCTGGGGGCCCAGGACGGCGAGCTGACGGACACCGGCGAGCAAGTCTTCGACCCGGCAGAGGTGTATGGGTGAAGGCGTGTTGCGTAGTGCGTGTCGCGTGTCTCTTCACCTCTGACGCGGGCGGCCCTTCCTCCGAACCACGCACCACGCCCCATGAATCTCCTCAAGGCCGCGTGGCCCTTCGTGGCAGGCGTTCTGCTTTGCGAGGGCGTCGGGGTCGTTGCGGCGGTCGTCACGCAACGGTCGGTGCAGACGTGGTACCCCGCGCTCGAAAAGCCTTTTTTCACGCCGCCGGACTGGCTCTTCGCCCCCGTCTGGATCGTGCTCTACGCCGCGATGGGGGTGGCCGCCGCGCTCGTCTGGCGCGAGGGGAGCGAGCAGCGCGCCGTGCAGGTCGCGCTCGGAATCTTCGCCGCGCAGCTTCTCTTGAACGGCGCGTGGTCGGTCGTCTTCTTCGGGATGCGCTCCCTCGGCGGTGGGCTGGTCGTCATCGCGGCCCTCTGGGGCACCCTGGCAGCGACGGCATGGCTCTTCTTCCCGCTCCGCGCGGCGGCGGGGTGGCTCTTGATACCCTACCTCGCATGGGTGACGTACGCCGTCGCCCTCAACGCGGCGATCTGGGGGATGAATTAGCGCCGACGGCGCGGCTGGAACGGAAGAAGGGTGAACGTTCCCCGGCTCGATGAGAGACGCTCAGTTCTCAACCAGCTCCGAGAGGAGCTCCGGCGTAAGCTCGGGCAAGTGACCGTTCGAGCGGCCGTTGCGCGAGGCGCGCTGCTGGAAAAGCTCCGCGCGGCGGCCCAGCTCCTCGATCATGCCGGTGAAGATGAACTTGTGCGGCACGTAGAGGGCGTACCAGTAGAGGAGGCCGAACAGCCCCTTTGGCTCGAAGAAGGCCGTCTGCGTGATGAGCGCTTCCGCGCCGCCGTCGGGGGCGTTCTCGGGCGCGCTGATCTCGTACTGGAGCCACGCGCGCCCGCCGGATTTCATCTCCGCGCGCAGCCGCAGGGTCTTCGGGTCTCGCTGCCCGTCCACGACCTCCACGCGCCAGAAGTCCAGCGCGTCCCCCTTGCGCAGCTTCGTGGGGTGGCGCCGCCCCTTGCGGTAGCCAATCCCGCCCATCAGCAGGTCGAGGTAGCCGCGGAGGACCCAGAGGAAATCGGCGTAGA
This sequence comes from Bacteroidetes bacterium QS_9_68_14, assembly GCA_003022535.1. Lineage (GTDB taxonomy): Bacteria > Bacteroidota > Rhodothermia > Rhodothermales > Salinibacteraceae > QS-8-64-10. The sequence continues at coordinate 31,846 of PXTT01000003.1, read as the reverse complement.
GCCAGCCGGTGTCCCCGCCGAGGGTCTGGGCCATCTGGAAGACGGCCTCCGGCGAGGCGTTTGCGCGCAGCTGACGCTTCTCTTTAATCATGCCCTCGGTGCGCTCCAGCTCCTCGACCACCTCGCGGCCCTTGGGGCTCGACGAAAGGGCGCTGTGCCAGAGGGTCGGCACCGTGCGGTCGGCGTGGCGGCGCAGGGCCAGGCGCATGGCGCGCCGCACCGTGATCGGCTCGACCTCGGGGAACAGGTCGCGCGCCTTCCCGCCGTCGGTGACGAGGACTTCGTTGTCGAGCCCTTCGATCAGCGGGCGCGCGACCTTGTTGGTAAACGGCGTGACCAGCCCGACCCAGTGAGAGGAGAGCGTGGGCGTGAGGAACGGGACGGGGATGATGAGGCGCCCCAGGTCGCGCACCGCGGCGTAGGTCTTGAACATGCCGGCGTAGGTCGTCACGTCAGCCCCGCCGATTTCGATGACCTGCCCGCGGCTCGCGGGCACGTCGAGCGCGCGGATGAGGTAGCTCATCACGTCGCGCACGGCAATCGGTTGGGTGCGCGTACTCGTCCAGCGCGGACAGATCATCACCGGCAGCCGCTCGGTGAGGCTGCGAATCAGCTCGAAGGAGAGGCTGCCCGACCCGATCACCACGGCGGCGCGAAACTCGGTCACGTCCACGTCCTGGCCGCTGCTTTCGCGCAGGCATCGGCCCGTCTCCAGCCGGCTCTCCAGGTGGCGAGAGCGGCGCGCGCCGGACGGCTCGATGCCACCGAGGTACAGCAGGCGTCCGACGCCTTTCTCGCGTGCGGCGCGGCCGAAGTTCGTGGCCGCGCGACGGTCGCGTTCGGCGAACTCGTCCTTGCCGGCGCCGAGAGAGTGGATCAGGTAGTAAGCCGCGTCGATGCCCTCCATTGCGGGCGGGATCGTGCCGGCCTCCAGCGCGTCGCCCTCGGCGACCTCCACGTCGCCCAGCCACGGCTCGCCGTCCAGGCGCTCGGGGCTGCGCACGAAGCAACGCACCTCGTGGCCGGCCTTCAGCAGGTGCGGCACCAGCCGCCCGCCGATGTAGCCGGTCGCCCCGCTGACGAGGACGCGCTTCGGGGAGTCGGAGGTCGGGGGCTCGACGGGGACATCGCGCATGGTACTTCACAGGATGATACTATGGAGAGACGATACTACAGGATACCACAGAGAGGCGGGCGGGAAGGGTGAGACGACCGAGCGGGGCGTGCGTTCGCCAGGCCGGGGGCGCAGGGCCGCGCGCGCCCCGCCTCGTCCGGCGCGATTACGACAACGTTGCACCCCGCGCGGATCTAACAGGTCACGCGCCCCGCTCCTACACACTGTCGCTACCATCTCATCCATCAGTATCAGAGGACCTCACCCATGGCAGAAACGAAAGACGACACGCAGACGTGGCCGGAGCTGGCTATTGGGCTCTACGACAAGCTCACTGGGCGCGGGGCCGAGATTGCTTATGACTTCGACGACTTCGAGCTCGATGTGCCCTCGAAGGCCGGCGACGGCGCGGAATATGCGCGGTGGCGCATGAACGGTACCGTGCGCATCCGGACGCGCGACGACGCGAACCACGCGGGAGGCGCTGGGAGCTGAATAAGCTCCTGCCCTGCTACGCGCGCTCTGCGCACAGGCGCCGGCCCGAAGGCGACGGGAATCCCGCTACGCGTGGCGTTCCCCGGCGACTGGGCGGGCTTTCTTCTGTGCGCGCGAGCCGCGCGGAGGGAATGCCTCTCGGCCCCGCCGCCCGCTCGCTTCTCGCCTCGCTCGCCCCCTCGCCGCTATGGCCGGACGCCTTGCGCCCCTCGATGTCGTTGCCGACCTGTCCCTCGCCGTCGACGGCCACGACGTGCACATTCGCGCGGACGGGGCCACCATTATCGTCGAGGCCGAGAACCTGCGCGCCATGCGGCGCCTCCTCACGAGCCTGCCCGCCGACCAGCGCAACCCGCAGCGCCTGGGCCGCCTGCACGGCGCGCTCCAGACGGCCGATCTCACCGTCGAAGTGCGCGCCGGCGGCGAGATGATCGCCCGCATGGGCGCCGACGCCGACGCGGGCGCTATGAGCCGCCTGCTGCGGCTGGACTACGTGGAGGTGCGTGCTGCCCGGCCTGCGCTCTCGGCCGCGCGCCGCAACCCGGGCCTGGCGGCGGCGCTCGTCGCGGGCGGCGTGGCCGGGGGAGCGGCGCTTTTGTACCTCCTCTTTGGACGGCGCTCGTAAGGGCCGCGGATGGCAGGACCCTCGGGCGCGTCTGTGATAGCGCAGAAGCTGGCGCGCGGCTGATGTGAACTCCGGGCTCGGCGCGCGCGTTCGAGAGAAGCGCAATGTCCTGCACTGCGCGTCTGCCCCGTTCCGCGTTGCCATGAACGCCCGTCTCGCGCTCTTTGCGCTCCTGCTCGTAGCGCTCGCAGGCACGGCGGCCGGCTGCACGCGCTCTGCTTCTTCGGAAGAAGCTACCTCCCGGGAGGGGGCCGCCGGCGACAGCAGCAGCGCGGCCCGCGCCGCCGCGATCACCGACCAGGCGTATCTCACCGCCGACCTGTGGAACGATGGGGAGGCGGAGGTGGCCTTCTACCGTGCGCAGCGCACCGCCGAAGACGCCTCGGGCCGCCCAACCGAGGAGCAGTTCCTGGTCGGCACCTACCTCGTGAAGCACCGCTTCAACGCCGAGGCAATGACGAAGGCCGGGCAGGCCACCGGCCCCGCCGCCGGCGCGGACGCGATCGACGCCTTCAAGTACGCGCTCTTCTACGAGCTGGAGAGCGGTTCCTACGAGTTCAAGCGCCACTGGGTGGCGAATGCCCGCCAGCGCGACCTGCGACCGCTCAAAGCGTCCTTTTCGAGCTTCGACTGGTGCTCGAACCGCTACGAAGAGCTGGCCTTCCGCCCGAGCGGCGGCGACGGCGAAAAGGACAGCGTGCGCTCCCTGAAGCGCAGTGACGACTACGGCAACGCCCGCCGCCGCTTCGCCCGCCAGGGCGGCGCCTTCCCCGCGCAGATGCGCCCGCTCCTAGCACGCGGCCTTGACTTTTCCGAAAAGCGGGAGCGCCGCTTCTCCATCGCATTGCCGGATGGCGAACACGTCGGGGCGACCGCTCGCCTCGCGGGGCCTGACACGCTGGCGCTCCCCGCCGAAACCGGCACGCGCCGGCAGGCCGCCGAGCGCATCGCCGTGACCTACGACCGCCCTGTCCCCGCCATGATTGCCGAGGAGACCGGCACCGGGGAGACGTACTGGCGCTCCGCCGGCCCGGCGCGCAAGCTCCTAAAGGTGGAAGGCGACGGCTACGCGATGACCCTTGAAGAGGCCCTGCGCTCTCCGTACTGGAAAGAAAATGTGTGGAGCCGCCTCGCCCGCGTGAGCGAGCGCCCCTGAGCAGTGAGCGACCGGGGGCTCGCGATTTGCGACGGCGGCGGGGGGCGCGACCACTTCAAACTCGAAATCCAACATCGCCATGCGTCGTTCGCTCCAAATTGGGTCCGTGGCCGGGATCGGAATCTTCCTGCACTGGACCTTCGGGCTTCTCGTGCTGGGCGTACCGGCGTTCTACCTGTGGCAGGGGGCCACGCCGCGCGCCGCCCTGGCAGGCACGGCCGTGGTGGGCGTCGTCTTTGTGTGCGTGCTCTTGCACGAGCTGGGCCACGCCCTCACCGCGCGGCGCTTCGACGTGCCTACGCGCGACATCACGCTCTACCCCATTGGGGGGATCGCGCGGCTGCAGGAGATCCCCGAGGAGGCGATCAAAGAGTTCTGGATCGCCGTGGCCGGGCCGGCCGTCAACGCCGCGCTGGCGGCCGCGCTGGCGGCGCTGATCGCCGCGTTGGGGCTCTCGTTCACTTCCGCCGCGCTCTTCGACCCGGCGGGCATGCCGGTCGGGAGCGTGCCTGCAACGCTGCTCTGGGTCAACGTTGCGCTGGCGGTGTTCAACATGCTGCCAGCTTTCCCGATGGACGGAGGGCGCGTGCTGCGGGCGCTCCTGGCCACGCGCTTCTCCTACGCCCGTGCCACGCAGCTCGCCGCCAACGTGGGTCAGGCCATGGCGCTGGGCTTTGCGGGCCTGGGCCTCTTCAACGGGAACGTGGTGCTGATCGCCATCGCGATCTTTGTCTACCTGGGGGCGCAGCAGGAGGCGCGCCAGGCCACTCTGCGGCAAGCCACGCAGGGCCTGCGCGTGCGCCAGGCCATGATGACGCGCTTCCAGACGCTCGCTCCCACCGACCCGCTGGGCGAAGGCGCCGACGCGCTCATCGCCGGGACCGACCACGATTTCCCTGTCGTGCGCCGCGAGAACGGGGCGGTCGTGGGCCTGCTGCAGCGCCAGCGGCTCATCGAGGCGCTCTCCGAGCAGGGGCGCGAGGGCGGGCCCGTCGGCGAGGTGGCCCGGCAGGACGACGTCCTCACCGCCGAGGCCGGCGAGAACCTCGACGACGTCTTCCAGCGGATGCGCGGACGCTCGACCTCGACGGTGCCCGTCACCGAGGGGGGGCGTCTGGTGGGCCTGCTCACCATGGAAAACGTGGCCGAGCTGATGATGATTTCCTCGGCTCTCGGCGAGGAGGCCATCCCCGGACGCGCGGCGGGGGGCGACGGCGCGGTGGAAGCGCTCTCGCGCCAGGCGTGAATCGGGGGAGGAGGCAACGGTCGATGGGAGGCCCTTGGCAACGCACGGGCTTGCCGACATCCATCCAGCACCGACCATCCCCTTCTTCCTTTCTCGAAAGCGTTGCCCTTCGTAGGTTGGCGACGAACGACTGCTCTGAACCCCAACGCTCTCCCGAATGCTTCGCCGCACCAAGATCGTATGCACCCTCGGCCCTGCTTCCTCCAGCCGCGAGACCATCCGCGAGATGGTGCGCGCAGGGATGGACGTGGCCCGGCTAAACTTCTCGCACGGTACCCACGACGACCACGCCGCGAACATCCGCCACGTGCGCGAGGCGGAGCGGGCGGAAGGCCGTTCCGTGGCGCTCTTGCAGGACCTCCAGGGGCCGAAGATTCGCATCGGCGAGGTCGCCGACGGGAGCGTGCTCGTCCACCAGGGCCGCGAGCTCGTCCTCACCACCGAGGAGCTCGACGGCGCCGGCACCGCCGAGCGCGTCCACATCGACCACGCCACGCTCCCGCGCGACGTGAACGCGGGCGGACGTGTCCTCATCGATGACGGGATGCTGGAGCTGAAGGTGCTGGACACCGGTGAGACGGAGGTGCGCACCGAGGTCGTCGTGGGGGGCCCGATGCGCTCGCGCAAAGGGGTGAACTTGCCGCATGTGCGCACCACCACGCCGTCCCTGACCGAGAAGGACGTCGCGGATCTCGAGTTCGGGCTGGAGCAAAACGTCGATCTCGTGGCGCTGTCGTTCGTGCGCAGCGGGGACGACGTGAGCCACCTGGCGCGCCGCGTGCGCGAGCGGAGCGACCGCGTGCGCGAGCAGAGCAAAAGCGTCAGCCTCGTGGCCAAGATCGAAAAGCCCGAGGCGGTCGACAGCATCGACGGCATCCTCGAGGAGGCCGACGGGCTGATGGTGGCGCGCGGCGACATGGGGGTGGAACTGCCGCTCGCGGAGGTGCCGTCCACGCAGAAGATGCTCATCCACAAGAGCATGGCGTCGGCCAGGCCGGTCATCACGGCCACGCAAATGCTCGAAAGCATGATCGAGAACCCGCGCCCTACCCGCGCAGAGGCCAGCGACGTGGCCAACGCCGTCCTCGACGGCAGCGACGCGGTCATGCTCAGCGGCGAGACGGCCGTGGGAGAGCATCCGGTGCGCGTCGTGGAAGTGATGAGCGAGATTGTCGAAAAGGCCGACCGATACCGCTCAGAGTCCCCGCGCGCATCGCTTCAGGCGGTTCCCGAGGAAACCGACGGCACGTACCACGATGCCGGAGCCGAGCGCGGCACCACCGAGTCGATCAGCTTTACCGCCTGCCAGGTGGCCGAGCAGGTCGGGGCCACGGCCATCGCCTGCCTCACCAACAGTGGCCGTACCGCCTGCGCCATTGCCCGCCACCGGCCAGACATCCCCGTCTACGCCTTCACCAACCGGGAGCGCGTGGTCGACCGTTTGGGCATCCTCTGGGGAACCCGCGCCTTCGCCATCCCCTTCCAAGACGACACCGATCAAGGAGTGGAACTCGTCCACGACAAGCTGACTGAGCGCGGCCTCGTGGAGTCGGGGGACCTGATCGTGCTTACCGCCGGGATGCCGCTCCCGCGCCGCGGGCGCACTAACATGATTCACGTCAGCCGCGTGGCGGCGTAGAAGGAAGTTGACGTTCGAGGTTGAAAGTTGAAGGCCGGAAAGCTCTTCAGCCCGAAGAGCAACGCTTAACTTCCACCTGTCAACCTTCAACTCACTCCATGCGTTGCCCGACGGCCCGTTGCGTCGCAGCGTGCGTACTGCTGTGCCTGGCAGCAGCCGCGCTGGCCGGGTGCGGGCGCTCCTCGATGGTGGGCCGCCGCGCGGACGACTTCTCGGCGTACTACAACAAGCTGTACAACGCGCGCAAAGCCTTCGACAAGGCCACCGACAAGCTCGACAACCTCGAGCGTCCGGTCGACCGCAGTGCGTTCTTGTCGGTGTTCGTCAGGCCGGCGCGGGCCGGGAGCGAGGAGGACTTCGAGCGGGCGACCCAGAAGAGCGCCGACCTGCTGCGGAAGCACCCGCGCTCAAAGTGGGTCGACGACGCGCTGCTCTTGATCGGCAAGAGCTACTTCTACCAGGAAAACCACGTCGGGGCCGAGCAGAAATTCCGCGAGGTCATCGAGCGGGGCAGCCCGCTGTCCGCGGAGGCTCGCTTCTGGGTGGGACGCGCGCTGCTTGCGTCCGGCGACTGGGCCGCCGCCGAGGAGCACTTTCGCCGGCACTTGGGGGATCCCGACAGCACGGAAAGCGGGCGCTGGGCCGCGCAGATGCGTCTGCTCTGGGGCGACCTGCGCGTGCGGCGCGGGCAGTGGGAGAGCGGGGCGCGCACGCTGGCGGAGGGGCTGCGTGGCGTGCGGGACGGGCAGACGCGCGCCCGGGCTTTCTTCCTGCGCGGGCAGGCGCTGGCGGCGGCCGGGCGCTGGGGCGACGCGGCGCGCTCCTACCGGAGCGCCGCCGAGGAGCGCCCGCGCTACGAGCTGGCGTACGCCGCTGAGGCCAGCGCCCTTCGCGCCGCTGCACGCGCTGAGGGCTTCGACGTGGCCAGCGTGCTGCGGCGCCTCGAGAACGTGGAGAGCAACGACAAGAACAAGGCGAAACGTTCCGAGCTGGCGCTCCTCCGCGGGCGCATCTACCAGGCGCAGGGGCGCTCCGGCCAGGCCCGCCGGGCCTACCGCGCGCTCCTCTACCCGGGAGACGAGCCGACGGGCGCGGCGCCGCCGTCTGCGAAAGTGCGGGGGCGGGCGCACTACGCGCTGGCCACGCTCTACCGCGACGCCTACGACGACTTCTCGCGCGCAGCGGCGCACTTCGACTCGGCCGCAACGGCACTCCCTAAGGGCGGGGGCGCCGGAAGTCCCGCAGAGGCCGGTCCTAAGGCCACGCCGACCGCGTATGCTGTGACGGACAGCCGCCGCCAGGCCGAACGCTACGGGCGCGTAGCCGACGCGGCCGCCGAGGTGGCGCGCCTGGACTCGCTGCTGCACCTGGGCGAAATGAGCACGGACGACTTCGAGGCGTTCGTGGACAGCGTGCGGCAGGCGCGGACCCAGGCGGCGCGCGAGGCGCAGGAGCGGCAGGCCCGCCGCCGCGCCGAGCGAGGATTCCGGGGACGCGGGGCTGCTGGGCAGGACCGCCGGGGCGACGACGGCAGCGCAGCCGGCAGTGGGGCTGGGGGCGCGTCGCTGGCCAGCCAGGCGAGCGGTTCGGGCGCCGACGCGGGCTTCCTCTTTCACCGCGACCCCGCGCAGGTCGCCGAGGGGCGGCGCGTCTTCCGCCGCCGCTGGGGCGACCGCCCGCGCGTGCCGAACTGGCGCCGCCGCGCCGCCATCTCCACGCAGGCCGAGCAGGGCGCCCGCGGCGACCCGTCCGGCCCCGTCGGTCCAGACGCCGACGTGGTCGCCGACGGGGGCCCGCGGGTGGACGTGTCGGCGGTGCCGCGTAGCCCCGAGCGCCTGCGCCAGATGCGCACCGAGCGCGCGGCGGCCCGCTACGACCTGGGCAACGCGCTCCTTCTGGCGACCGCGCGCCCTGACTCGGCTGCGTTCTGGTTCCAGCGCGTCCTCGAAGAAAACGCCGGGACGGAGGCCGCGCGCCGCGCCCGCTACGCGCTGGCAGAGGCAGAGCGGGCCGCCGGGCGCCCCGAGGCGGCCCGCGCGCAGTACCGCCGTGTGGTGAAGGAGCAGCCGGGCACGCGCCGCGCCCGTCGTGCCAAGCGACGCCTCGCCGAGCAGCAGCAACGCCAGCAGGCGTTGGATTCTTCTGCCGGGAGCGCCCGCGCCGAGCAGGCTTACGCCCGCGCCTACCAGACGTGGCAACGCGGCCGCCATGAGGCGGCTCTCCAGCAGATGCTCGACCTGGCAGCGTCCCGCCCGCAGGCGCCCGCTGCCCCACAGGCGTTGCTGGCCGGCGCCCGCATCTTTGCCGAGTGGGCCGCCCGCGAGGGTCGCTCGCTCACGGCCCCGCTCCCTGCGCGCGCGCGCGACTCGCTGCGCGCGCGGCTCACCGCCGCCCCCGCCGGGGCAGCGGACTCGACGCAGCAGGCTTCGCCGCCGGCGCCCTCGGGCGAGGAGGCCCCGCCGCTGACGCTGGCGCGTCTCCTGAAAGGGCTGGAGCGCCGCTATCCTGAAACGCCGTACGCCGACCGGGCGCAAGCGATGCAGGCCGCTTTGCGCGAGACGGCCCCCGCCGCCCCCGAGGAGACGCCCGCAGCGGCCACGCCCCGCGAGGCGCCTGACACGTCAGCCGCAGCGGCCGCGCGCGACACGACAGCGTCCCGTGAGGGAGGTGCTTGGGGCATCGTCGTGGCCCACGAGGCGGAGCGGGCCCGTGCCGACTCGACCGCCGCGCGTCTGCGGGCCCGTCGCCGCCGGGCGCTGGTGCGCGTGCTCCCGGCTGCGCCTCGCGGGGCGGCCGGCTACCGCGTCGTGCTGGGCGCCTTCCCGACGCGCGCGGAGGCGCAGGCGGCGCTCCGGCGGCGCCGGGCTACGCTGCCGGACAGTAGCCGCCTGGAAGCCGTTCCGCCGGAGTCGACGGCCGCCAGCGAGTGAAAGACGGCCATGCTGAGAGGAACTAACGGTTGCACCGGCGGTTCGGTACTGCCCGGCTAGCGACCCACCGGCCGCGCCTTTGCCGGGGCGCTGCGAACTCGCCTGCGGGCCTGTTCAGTTTCGGTACGTCCCTTGCATTGCGATACGGCCCGGCCCGGTGATCGCTTCCCGGGCAACGTGCCCTTTCCTACTGCCTCTGTGGCGTGTGCGAGGGGCACGGTCTGCTTTTCCAAGTACAGCCCCTTTATGGCCCAGCACGGACGCAACGACAGCGACAAGCCCGGCCCGGAGCAGGAGTCGGGCGGGAGTAGCGGATTCGGCATCGCGCGGTGGGTCCTGCTGCTCCTGGCCGTGGTGCTGACGGCGCACCTGCTGTTCAACTGGTCGCCCGGGGGCGGGAAGGAAGTGGAGTATTCCGAGTTTCTCGGCCAAGTCGAGCAGGGGTTCGTCCAGGAAGTCGAGATCATCAATGACACGCGCATCGAGGGCACCTACGCGCCGTCTGCCATCCAGAGCGGCGCGGTCGAGCCTGCCGACTCCGGCTCAGACCTGCTGGGCGGCGGGTCAGAGAGCGGGGAGGAGCGTCGCCGTTTTACTACTACGAAGACCGACGACCACGACCTTACTGCCTTTCTGCGCGAGCACAACCAGAGCGCCGGCTCGGGGGAGGAGGCGGTGTCCTTCAGCGCGCGGCAGGAGGAAAACTGGCTGGGCACGCTGCTGGTCTGGGCCATCCCGCTGGGGCTGCTGGCGGTGCTCTGGATCTACTTCGCGCGCAAGATGGGTCCTGGCTCGCAGGTCCTCAACATCGGCAAGAGCAAGGCCAACGTCACCGACGCGGAGGAAGACCACGACGTCAACTTCGAGGACGTGGCCGGCCTCGACGAGGCCAAAGAAGAGGTCGTCGAGGTGGTCGATTTTCTGAAAGACCCCGAGAAGTTCACCAAGCTGGGCGGCGAGCTGCCGAAGGGCGTGCTACTGGTCGGCCAGCCGGGCACCGGGAAGACGCTGATGGCGAAGGCCGTGGCCGGGGAGGCGGGCGTGCCGTTCTTCTCGCTTTCTGGCAGCGACTTCGTGGAAATGTTCGTTGGCGTGGGGGCCAGCCGCGTGCGCGACCTCTTCAAGAAAGCCAAAGAGGAGGCGCCCTGCATCATCTTCATTGACGAGATCGACGCTATTGGGCGCAGCCGGGGCCGCAACTCGATGGTCGGCGGCAACGACGAGCGGGAGAACACGCTCAACCAGCTCCTCTCGGAGATGGACGGGTTCGACTCCGACAAGGGCGTCATCATCATGGCGGCAACCAACCGGCCCGACGTGCTCGATCAGGCGCTGATGCGCCCGGGCCGCTTCGACCGGCAGATCATGATCGACAAGCCCGACCGGCGCGAGCGCGAGATGATCTTCGACGTGCACGTCAAAGACCTTCTCGTCTCGGATGACGTGAACTTGGAGGTGCTGGCCGGGCAGACGCCGGGCTTTGCGGGCGCGGAAATTGCTAACGTCTGCAACGAGGCGGCCCTGCTTGCCGCGCGCAACGACAAGCACGCCATTGGGATGGAGGACTTCGAGCAGTCCATCGACCGCGTAATCGGCGGATTAGAAAAGAAGAACAAAATCATCAGTCCCGAGGAGCGGGAGATCATTGCTTACCACGAGAGCGGCCACGCCATCGTGGGTTGGTTTTTGGAGCACACCGACCCGGTCGTGAAGGTCAGCATCGTGCCGCGCGGGATGGCGGCGCTGGGCTACTCGCAGTCCATGCCTGAGGAGCGGTACCTGTACAGCAAGCAGGCGCTGCTGGACCGCATGGCGATGATGCTGGGCGGGCGCGTGGCCGAGGAGATCATCTTCGGCGAAGTGACCACCGGCGCGCAGAACGACCTGCAGCGCATCACCAAGATGGCCTATGCGATGGTCACGGACTACGGCATGAGCGACAAAGTCGGCAACGTTAGCTTCAACATGTCGTCGAATGGGGACGAGGGCGGCGGGGAGCAGCCGATGTTTGAGAAGCCCTACTCCGACGACACGGCCCGCGCCATCGACGAGGAGGCGAAGGCCCTCATCGACGAGGTGCGCGCTCGGGCCCGCGACCTGCTGGAGGAGAAGCGCGACATACTCGACGCGATGGCCGACACGCTTCTCGAAGAGGAAGTCATTGGTCCCGAGAAATTGGTCGAGCTTCTCGGCGAGCGCCCGCATGGGGACTACGTGGCCCTGCGCGACGGCCAGGCCAACGGCCACGCCGAGAACGGCCAGCCGGAAGGGGGCCAGTCCGAAAACGGGACCTCCGGGCCGGCCCGGCCGTCCAGCGCGCGCGGCGAGCCGCAGGGCACTGACGCGGAGGGCAACCCCGCCACGCCGCCGCCCCGCGAGCACGACGGCGACCCCTCGGAAAACGGCAACGCCGGTGGCGACGGCGCAGCCGGGCAGGCGACGCCCGAGCGCAGCAGCACGACCCCGCGCCCGCGCGAGAGCGGCGGGGACGATGAGGACGACCACCCGGGCGGGGCGGCGTAGCAGGATGGCGGACCGCTGGCGAAAGACGATGGAGGGCGGCGTTGCTTTCCGTCCGATCGTCCGAGGAGTAGGTTGCCGGAGCGCAGGCGGGCGAGCAGCGTGCGCGACCGCCCACACGCTGCTCATCCTTTCTGGCGCCGACGACGGTCTTCCGTATCTGGTCGACTGCGCCTGAAGCGGCCGCGCGCCGTCGCGCCGAAGGCGCAACTGTATTAACCCGTTTTTTACCGCGCGCGCTGGACCCCGGCCCCGGCCTGGGCGATACTACACGTCTGCAATTGAGAGGCGCCTCACCGCGTTGCCCGTTCGCTTCTTGTCAAGCCCGAGGCCTCGACCGTGCCGACGATCCAGCAACTCATTCGCAAAGGGCGCAAAGACCCGACTGAGAAAAGTACCTCGCCCGCGCTGGCGGGAAGTCCTCAGAAGCGCGGCGTTTGCACGCGCGTCTACACGACTACGCCCAAGAAGCCGAACTCCGCGCTCCGCAAGGTCGCCCGCGTGCGCCTGACCAACGGTCACGAGGTCACCGCGTACATCCCAGGCGAGGGGCACAACCTCCAGGAGCACAGCATCGTGCTCGTGCGCGGTGGGCGCGTCAAAGACCTACCCGGGGTCAAGTACCACATCGTGCGCGGTGCGCTCGACACCGCCGGCGTCAGCGACCGCAAGCAGGGTCGCTCGAAGTACGGTACCAAGAAGCCGCGCTCCTGACACGAGCCCGGCCGCGCGCCCCCGAGCAACGCGGCGAGAGGAGGCAGCCTCCGGCCGACGGGGGCTTTTTCGTGGGTTGCGTTACCTGTTCCCGAGCTTTCCCTTTCTCGAGCTTTTCCTTTCCCGCCACCCGCCATGCGCAAGGAACGCGCCACGCAACGCGCTGTCGTCAAGGATCCGGTGTACCAGGAGGATCTGGTGTCCCGCCTGGTCAACACGCTGATGGACGATGGCAAAAAGAGCCTCGCGCAGAACATCGTCTACGAGTCTTTCGAGGCGGTCCACGAAGAGACGGGCGAGGAAGGCATCGAGGTGTTCAAGAAAGCCGTCAACAACGTGTCGCCGCTCGTAGAGGTGCGTAGCCGCCGCGTGGGAGGGGCGACCTACCAGGTGCCTGTGGAGGTGCGCCCTGAGCGCCGCGTGACGCTGGCCTTTCGCTGGCTTATCGACAGCGCGCGCGACCGCCGCGACCGAGGCATGGCCACGCGAATGGCGAAAGAGTTCATCGCTGCCTCGCGCGGGGAAGGAGGGGCGGTCAAGAAGAAAGACGACGTGCACCGCATGGCCGAGTCCAACAAAGCCTACGCGCACTTCAGGTTCTGAACGATTGGCCGTTGGTGATGGGTTGTTGGTCGTATCAACCGGGCGGCCGAGAGCCAAACCGAAAACCAAACCTCGAAAACCAAACCCCGAAGTTCCATGGCCGACACGAACAACCGCGACTTTCCGCTCGAACGGACCCGCAACATCGGAATCACCGCGCACATCGACGCGGGCAAGACCACTGCGACGGAGCGCATCCTGTTTTACACGGGGCGCTTGCACCGCATGGGCGAGGTCCATGAGGGCGCGGCCACGATGGACTGGATGGACCAGGAAAAGGAGCGCGGCATCACCATCACCAGCGCCGCGACGACTTGTTACTGGGACGACCACCGCGTCAACATCATCGACACGCCCGGCCACGTGGACTTCACCGTGGAGGTGGAGCGTAGCCTGCGCGTTCTCGACGGCGCGATCGCGCTCTTCTGCGCCGTTGGCGGGGTCGAGCCGCAGTCTGAGACGGTGTGGCGCCAGATGAACAAGTACGACGTGCCGCGCATCGCCTTCGTCAACAAGATGGACCGCACGGGCGCGGACTTCGAGAACGTCATCGAGATGATGGAGGACCGCCTCGCGGCTAACGCCGTCCCGGTCCAGATCCCCATCGGGGCCGGCGACATGTTCAAGGGCGTCATCGACCTGATCGAAAACCAGGCCATCGTCTGGGACGACGAGACGAAGGGCGTTAAGTGGGACGTGCTTGACATTCCCGAGGACATGGAAGGCGCTGCCGAGAGGTGGCGCGTCAACCTGCTCGAGGCCGTCGCCGAGCATGACGACGAGCTGATGATGAAGTACCTCGACGGCGAAGAGATCGCGCCCGATGAGGTCAGGGCCGCTGTGCGCAAGGCCACCGTCGCGCAGGACATGACGGCCGTCTTTTGCGGCTCGGCGCTCAAGAACAAGGGCCTCCAGCGCCTCCTCGACGGCGTGGTGGACTACCTGCCGAGCCCCCTGGAGGTGCCGCCCGTCACCGGCCGCATCCCCCAGACGGAGGACGAGGAGGACCGCCACCCCGAGGAGGACGAGCCCTTCAGCGCCGTGGCCTTCAAGATCGCCACGGACGAGTATGTCGGGAAAATTACCTTCCTGCGCGTCTACAGCGGCACGCTCGAAAAAGGCTCGAAGGTCTACAACGCGACCAACGACGAGGACGAGCGCATCGGGCGGCTCATGTTCATGCACTCCGACAGCCGCGAGGACGTAGACATGGTGCGTGCCGGCGACATCTGCGCGGCGGTGGGGCTTTCTGACACGAAGACCGGCGACACGGTCTGCGACGCGGACCATCCGATCATCCTCGAGGAGATGGAGTTCCCCGAGCCGGTGATCCGCATCGCCATCGAGCCGAAGTCCAAAGCCGACCGCGACAAGCTAGGCAACGGCCTCCTGAAGCTCGCCGAAGAAGACCCGACCTTCGAGGTCTCGACGGATGAGGAGACCGGCCAGACGATCATCGCCGGGATGGGCGAGCTGCACCTGGAAATCATCGTCGACCGCCTGAAACGCGAGTTCGGCGTGGAGGCCAACGTCGGGCGCCCGCAGGTCGCCTACCGCGAGGCCATCACCTCGATGTACGACGAGCACTACCAGCTCAAAAAGCAGACCGGCGGCCGCGGGCAGTTCGCCGAGGTCTACGTCGAGTTCAGCCCCACCGAAGACGGCACCGGCTTCGAGTTTATCGACGAGATCAAGGGCGGCAACATCCCGCGCGAGTTCATCCCATCCGTCGAGAAGGGCATCCAGAGCGCGATGGAACAGGGGCCGCTGGCGGGCTATCCCATCGAGGGGGTCAAGGCACGCCTCTACGACGGGGACTATCACGAGGTAGACTCCGACCAGGTGGCCTTCGAGATGGCCGGCCGCACGGCCTTCCGCGAAGCGGCCCGCCAGGCCGACCCCGCGCTGATGGAGCCGATCATGGAAGTCGAAGTCGTCACGCCCGACGAGTACATGGGCGAAGTTATCGGCGACCTCAACGGGCGGCGCGGGCGCATCGAGAAGATGGACCAGCGCGACACCGCGCAGGTCGTCAATGCTTTCGTCCCGCTGGCCGAGATGTTCGGCTACTCCACGGACCTGCGCTCCCTCACGCAGGGGCGCGCCATCTACACGATGCAGTTCTCTGAGTACGCGGAGGTGCCCGAGCAGGTGGCCAGCGAGGTCATCGGCGACGAGGGCTCCGCCGCCGTCCCGGCCTAAACCCATTCCCGGCGCGTTGCTCCGAAAGTGGGGCAACGCGCTTTTCTTCATTTTCGCCCAAAGCAACTTCAGCCTACAAGCTATGAGCAGGGAGAGTTTTGAGCGCAGCAAGCCGCACCTAAACATCGGGACGATCGGCCACGTCGACCACGGGAAGACCACGTTGACGGCGGCGATCACGAAGGTTCTCGCCGAGGAGGTCGGGGGCGTGGCCGAGTCGACGTTCGAGCAGATCGACAACGCCCCGGAGGAGCGGGAGCGCGGCATTACGATCGCCACGTCACACGTCGAGTACGAGACGGCCGAGCGCCACTACGCGCACGTCGACTGCCCGGGCCACGCCGACTACGTCAAGAACATGGTAACGGGGGCGGCGCAGATGGACGGGGCGATCCTGGTGGTCGCGGCGACGGACGGGCCGATGCCGCAGACCCGCGAGCACATCCTTCTGGCCAGGCAGGTGGGGGTGCCGTACTTGGTGGTGTTCATGAACAAGACGGACCTGGTCGACGACGCGGAGCTGCTCGAGCTCGTGGAGATGGAGGTCCGGGAGCTGCTCAGCGACTACGAGTTCCCTGGCGAGGAGGTGCCGGTCACGCGCGGCTCGGCGCTGAAGGCCCTCGAAGGGGACGCCGACGCGGAGGGGGCCATTACCGACCTGATGGAGACGGTCGACGAGTACGTCCCGACCCCGGAGCGAGACACCGAGAAGGACTTTTTGATGCCGGTGGAGGACATTTTCACGATCACCGGCCGGGGGACGGTCGTGACCGGGCGCATCGAGCGCGGCGTGGTAAACAGCGGGGACGACGTGGACATCGTGGGGATGCAGGAGGAGAAGCTGACGAGCACCGTCACGGGGATCGAGATGTTTCAGAAGACTTTAGACCGCGGGGAGGCCGGGGACAACGCGGGGCTGCTTCTCAGGGGCATCGACCGGGAGGACGTGCAGCGCGGGATGGTCGTGTGCGCGCCGGAGACGGTCACGCCGCACAAGCGGTTTGCGTGCGAGGTGTACGTCCTAAGCAAGGAGGAGGGGGGGCGGCACACGCCGTTTTTCAAGGGGTACCGTCCGCAGTTTTACTTTCGGACCACCGACGTGACGGGGGACATCGAGCTCGAGGAGGGGGTCGAGATGGTGATGCCGGGGGACAACGCCACGTTCGGGGTCGAGCTGATTCAGCCGGTGGCCATGGAGGCGGGCCTGCGGTTTGCGATCCGGGAGGGCGGCCACACCGTCGGGGCCGGCGTCGTCACTGACGTGACGGACTGACCGTTCGCTCTCGGTGACTAGTTCTTCGGGGGTGGCGGTTTGGCCACGAGCGTTGCTGCCAATCCTCAAAAGCCGAAAACCAAAGACCAAAGACCGAAATGGCCACGCAGCAGAAAATCCGCATCAAGCTCAAAAGCTACGATCACTCGCTGATCGACCGGAGCGCGGAGAAGATCATCGACACGGTCAAGAAGACCGGCGCGGTGGTCAGCGGACCGATCCCGTTACCCACCAAGAAGAAGGTCTACACCGTGCTGCGCGGACCGCACGTGGACAAAAAGAGCCGCGAGCAGTTCGAGCGCCGCCACCACAAGCGCCTCATCGACATCCACTCCTCCAGCAGCGACACAGTGGACTCGCTGATGAACCTGGAGCTCCCCAGCGGTGTGGACGTGGAGATCAAGGTATGAGGAGCAACGCACTCAGCGGGGCGTGGCCTCCTTTTTGCAGAAAGCGTCGGTGCGACCTTCGCGCTCCGTCTACCACGCCTGCCGAAGATGCCATGCGAAAAAAACACCCGCACTGTTTCCCAAACGCCCGCCTCGCTCTTTTCGCCCTGGTACTCGCCGGCGCCTCGCTCACTGCGGCGGGCTGCGATGCCGACAGCGCCGACGACGATGCCGACCGCGAAAAACTGAGCGGCTCTTGGCGCATCACCGACCTGCGCGTGGACGGTGATCCTGCGCGTGCCTCCCTCGACAGCCAGTATCCGAATGCCGTGTCCTTGCTCTTGCGCGTGGATGAGAGCAAAAACGAAATCTTCCGCGTGCGGTCGGTCAGCGACCAGGGCGACACGCTGCTCGGTCGGAGCGGGACCTTCAACGTGGACGCCAGTGACAGTGAGCTGGAACTGAATACGGAGGGAGGGTTTCTGTCCCTCATCTACGATTTTGAAGCAAGCGAGACGGACGACCCGGCACGCGTCGAACTGGCGGCCGAAGACGACGCGGACGCTGAGAATCTCGTTGACCTTCTGGCGCTGGACGGTTTCGGAAACGTCGAAGATGCCTCCATCACCATCGCCCGCGAGCGCGCACTCACCCGCAGTCTTCGCTCTTCGCTTTCAGAACGTCCCACAGCCCCCGAAGCTACGCCATGAGCGGCATCATCGGAAAGAAAGTCGGCATGACCAGCGTCTTCGACGACGACGGCACGAACGTGCCCGTTACCGTCGTAGAGGCTGAGCCGAACGTCGTCACGCAGGTCAAGACCGCGGACGGCCCCGACGGCTACGACGCGGTGCAACTGGGCGTGGGCGAGGCCAAGACGAAGCGCACCTCGGAAGCGCTCCTGGGCCACTTCGACAAGGCGGGCACCGGACCGAAAAAGGTCGTGCGCGAGTTTCGCGACTTCAACCGCGACCTCGAAGAGGCCGTCGAGCTGGGCGAGGAAATTCGCGTAGGCGATCTCTTCGTGAAGGGCGAACTCGTGGACGTGGTTGGCACTTCCAAAGGCAAGGGCTTCCAGGGCGTCGTCAAGCGCCACGACTTTGCCGGCGTGGGGATGCAGACGCACGGTCAGAGCGACGTGGAGCGTGCGTCCGGGGCCATCGGCGGAGCCAGCGATCCGGCGCGCGTCTTCCCCGGAATGAAGATGGGAGGGCGCATGGGCGGAGCGCGCACCAAGACGCAGAACCTCGAGGTCGTGCGCGTCATCGAGGACAGCAACCTGGTGCTCATCAAAGGATCGGTGCCGGGGCCGAAGGAGGGATACGTCGAAGTCCACCGGAAATGAGTACGGGGGGTTGGGAGTGCGGGTGTGCGGGAGCGTTCTCGCCGCCTGCGCTTCAACAACCCCCACATCCCCGAACTCTTACATCCTCACCCTGAAAATGCAGCTTCCCGTTTACAACCAAGACGGCACCGAGGCCGGCCACGAGGCGGACCTCAGCGACGCGGTCTTCGGCATTGAGCCGCATGAGCACGCCGTATGGCTGGACGTGCGGCGCATCCAGGCCGCGGGGCGCCAGGGCACGCACAAGACCAAGGAGCGTAGCGATGTGCGGGGCTCGGGCCGCAAGCTCTATCGCCAGAAGGGCACCGGCAACGCCCGCGCTGGCGACGCCAAGTCGCCGATTCGCCAGACCGGGGGGCGTGCGCATGGCCCCCGGCCACGCGACTATGAGTTGAACCTGAACAAAAAGACCAAGCGCCTCGCGCGCCGATCGGCCCTCAGCGCGAAAGCCGACGCCGAAGCGATTCGTGTGGTCGAAGACTTCTCTTTCGACCGCCCTTCCACGGGCCAGCTTACCGACTTGCTCGCGCAACTGGAGCTCGACGACGGCGACCGAAAGGTGTTGCTCCTCACCGCCGAGCACGCCCCGCACGTCTACCGCTCCAGCCAGAACGTGGAGGACCTTGCGGTCAAGGAGGGCCGCAACGCCTCGACGGTGGACGTGATGAAGGCCGACGTGATCCTTGCGCAGGAAGGCGCCGTGGAGGCGCTCACGCGAATCCTCGACGATGAAGCCGAGTCGACGGCGTAGCTACGTGGCGAGAAAACCCGAGCCCCTGACCCCCGAATGCCAAACCGCGAAGCCCGATGAGCAACCAGCGCGTTCTCGTTCGCCCCTACGTGACCGAGAAGACGACCCGCCTGATGGAAGAAGGACAGTACACGTTCATCGTGGGGATGAAGGCGAATAAGCCGCAGATTCGGCAGGCCGTGGAGAAGCACTACCCCGGCACCGACGTGGACGACGTGCGCACGATGGTTATTCCCGGCAAGAAGCGCAGCCAGTTCACGCAGGCAGGGCTTATTCAAGGAAGCACCTCCGCCTACAAAAAGGCCATCGTCACGCTCAAAGAGGGCAGCGAGGAAATCGACTTCTTCGAAAGCATTTGAGAACAGCACCATCAGCTTTTAGCCGCCAGCACTCAGCTGCCGGACTGAAAAGCTGACAGTTGAATGCTGACAGATAAAAGCTACAGACCCATGGCGATTCGCAAGCAAAAGCCGACAATCAACAGCCAGCGGCAGTACTCGATCTCCGCCTTCGACGACATCACCGAGACGGAGCCGGAGAAGAGTCTGACGGAGCCGCTCAAAAACAGCGGTGGGCGCAACAACCAGGGGCGCATGACCATGCGCTACCGTGGCGGCGGCCACAAGCGCCAGTACCGCATCATCGACTTCAAGCGCGACAAGGACGGCATCCCGGCGCGTGTGGCCACCATCGAGTACGACCCGAACCGCTCGGCACGCATCGCGCTCCTCGTGTATGCCGACGGGGAGAAGCGCTACATCATCGCCCCCGACGGGCTGGAGGTGGGCGACCGCATCGAGAGCGGGCCGGGGGCAGAACCGGACCCGGGCAACTGCCTCCCGCTACGCCGCATGCCGACAGGTACGACCGTGCACGCGGTGGAGATGACGCCCGGCAAGGGCGCGCAGCTCGCCCGCGCGGCTGGCACCAGCGCGCAACTCACCGCACGCGAAGGCGACTACGCCACGCTCGAGCTTCCCAGCGACGAGACGCGCCTCGTGCCGTCGCGTTGCAAGGCGACGGTAGGCCGCGTCTCCAATCCCGACCACGAAAACATCGACCTCGGCAAGGCGGGTCGGAGTCGGTGGCTGGGAGGCCGCCCCCGCACGCGCGGCGTGGCCATGAACCCCATCGACCACCCGATGGGAGGCGGCGAAGGGCGCGCCTCGGGCGGCCACCCGCGCAGCCGCAAGGGCCTCCCGGCTAAAGGCTACAAGACTCGCAAGCGCAACAAAAAGTCCAACAAGTACATCATTCGTCGCCGCAACGACCAACAGAAGGGCTAACCCCACTTTGGGTTTCCGACTTTGGACTGCGGATCGTCCGTCAGTCTGAACCGGAAGCCCATCCAAAACCCCCTACCCAAAATCCCCAATCGAAAATGCCGCGTTCGCTTCGCAAAGGGCCCTACGTCTACTACAAGCTTCAACGCAAGGTGGACGAGCTCAACGAGGAAGACGCCCAGCGCGTCATCAAAACGTGGAGCCGCGCCTCGATGATTACGCCGGATTTCGTCGGCCACACCTTCGCCGTGCACAACGGCAAGCAGTTCGTGCCCGTGTACGTTTCCGAGAACATGGTCGGCCACAAGCTCGGCGAGTTTGCCGAGACCCGCACCTTCACTGGCCACCCCGTCGGCAAGGCCGACCGCCGCGCCGAGGCCAAGAAGCCCGCGCCGTGACGCCGGGTAGTCGTCGATGGCGGATCGTGGACGGCTTCTGCGCTGCCACGCTGCCTTCGACTTTCCAACCTCCCGCCCCGACCAGAGGGAGGAAGTGCTTTTAGAGCGAACCCTCAACCCGAAGCCGCGAAGCCGCCATGCAAGCCCGCGCCGTCCGCAAGTACATTCGCAACGCGCCGATGAAGATGCGCGCCGTGGTCAACGCCGTGCGTGACAAAGGCGTGGCCGAAGCTGTTAGCGCGCTCGGCTTTATGCCGCAACGCGCCACCGACCCCATCGAGCGCACGCTCCGCGACGCGGTGTTTAACATGATCGAGCAGAACCGCGACGAGCGCGTCGAGGAGGACGATCTCTTTATCAAGGAAATCAAAGTGGACGAGGGGCCGTCCTACAAGCGCTTTCGCCCCGCTGCCCGGGGCCGCGCGCACCCGTACAAGAAACGCACGAGCCACCTTACGGTCATCGTTGCCACTGCCGACGAGCGCGAGGGGGCGGAGCTGGAGGCGGCGTAATTTGTTTTTAGTTCTTGGTTTCTGATGGTTGGCGGGCCAGCTGAAAACCAACAACCAAACACCAAAAACCATTATGGGACAGAAAACACATCCGATCGGCTTTCGCCTCGGCGTCATCAAGGGCTGGGACTCGAACTGGTACGATGAGGAAGACATCCAGTCGAAGCTCGTGGAGGACGAGGAGATTCGCCGCTACCTCTCCGCGCGCCTCGAGCGGGCTGGCCTCAGCCGCGCGGTGATCGAGCGCACCCCCAAGCGCGTGATCCTGACGCTCCACACTTCCCGCCCTGGCGTCGTCATTGGGCGCGGCGGGTCGGAGGTCGAGAAGCTGCGCGAGGAGTTGAAGCGCCTGACCGACAAGGACATCCAGATCAACATTTCCGAGATCAAGCAGCCGGAGCTGGACGCCAGCCTCGTGGCGCAGAACATCGCCGAGCAGCTCGAAGGGCGCATCTCCTTCCGTCGCGCGATGCGCCAGGCGATGAGCGCGGCGATGCGCGCCGGGGCCGAGGGCGTGCGCATCCGCTGCGCCGGGCGCCTCGGCGGGGCCGAGATGGGCCGCGTGGAGGAGTATCTCGAAGGCCGCGTCCCGCTGCACACCCTGCGCGCGGACATCGACTTCAAGCGCGCCACGGCGCTGACGATCTACGGCACCATCGGCGTGAAGGTGTGGATCTACCGCGGCGAGATCCTGGGCACCCCTGACCTGAGCCCCAACGTGCAGGCCCAGCAACGCCAGCAGATGAAGCAACCCCCACCCCGCCGCCGCAATAATTAGCTCTTCGCTCTTGGCTTTTGGCTTGGTTGCTGGTCCGCCGGGCGACTACCAAAAACCCAAGCCCCAAACATCAAAGATCACACTCATGCTCGAACCCAGCCGCCTCAAGCACCGAAAGCAGCAGCGCGGGCGCCTCAAAGGCAACGCCGGCCGAGGCACGCGCATCAGCTTTGGCGATTTCGGCATCAAGACGCTCGAAAAGGGCCGCATCACCAGCCGCCAGATCGAGGCGGCGCGTGTGGCGGCCAACCGCAAGCTCGAGCGCGCTGGCAAGGTGTGGGTGCGCATCTTTCCCGACAAGCCCGTCACCCAGAAGCCCGCCGAGACGCGCATGGGCAAGGGAAAGGGCTCCCCGGAGTTTTTCGTGGCCCCCGTCAAGCCGGGACGGATGCTCTTCGAGGTGGGGGGCGGCGCGCCCCGCGCGCTGGGGCAGGAGGCGCTGCGCCTCGCCAAGCACAAGCTGCCGGTCAAGACCAAGTTCGTCGAGCGTCCTGGCTACGAAGAAACCGACGAAGACCAATGAGAGCAGCGCCTCCGGCGCCGTTGCGTCTCACAGGTCGGGAGGCCCGAATCGAGACTCTCGCTTGCAGCGCGAGAACACTCCGAACTCCAAACCCGCAACCGCGAAGCCGCCATGCAAGCTGACGAGATCCGCCCTCTGGACATCGGAGAAATTGACCAGCGCATCAGTGAGGAGCAGGAGGACCTTGAGCAACTGCGCTTCGAGCACGCTATTGCGCAGCTCCCGAATCCGATGATTCTCAAAAAGAAGCGCCGTACCATCGCGCGTCTCAAGACCATTCGTACCGAGAAGGAGCGCGCCGGCGAAGAGGCATGATGCCGCGCGCGCCGTTCCCGCAGAAGCCGACCCCCCGAGATCCCCTGACCTATGGCAGAGCAAGACGAGCAAACCCAGCAGACGTCTTCCGGCGAGGAGGCCAACGCTGAGGCGACCGACGAAGCCGCGCAGCAAGAGGAGCAAGCTGAAGACGGCGGCGTGGCCGTCGCCGAACCGGAACCCGCCAGCGACGAAGCAGAGTCCGAGGAGGGGGCAGACGTCGTGGCCACTCAGGCGGCCGTTGCCGAAGACGTGCTGGAGACCGACGAGGAGAGCCGCAACACGCGCAACGAGCGTGTCGGCACGGTCGTGAGCGCAAAGATGGACAAGACCATCGTCGTCAGCATCGAGCGCTCGCAGAAGCACCCGATGTACAAAAAGTACCTCACCCGCTCGGCGCACAAGATGACGCACGACGAGAGGGAGGAGGCCAGCGAGGGCGACACGGTGCGCATTATGGAGACGCGTCCCATCTCAAAGCGCAAGCGCTGGCGCCTGGTCGAAATCCTCGAGCGCGCGGCGTAGGGCTTCCGGCGCGTTAAAGGACTGATGTTCAAAGTTGAAGGATCCCTGTCCCGTAGCGCTCCCTTCAGCTCTTAACCCTCAACTTTCAACCGATACAATGATTCAGCAAGAGTCTCACCTCAGCGTGGCCGACAACAGTGGCGCGCGCGAGGTCATGTGCATCCGTGTGATGGGGGGCAGCGGCGCGCGCTACGCCGGCGTAGGCGACAAGATCATGGTTTCCGTCAAGGAAGCTATTCCCGACGGCACGCTCAAAAAAGGCGACGTGAGCCCGGCCGTGGTCGTGCGCACACAGAAAGAAAGCCGTCGCGAGGACGGCTCTTACATCCGCTTCGACGAGAACGCGGCGGTATTGCTGAATCCGGAGGACGAACCGGTCGGCACGCGCATCTTCGGCCCCATCGCGCGGGAGGTGCGCAAGAAGCGTTTTACCCGTATCGTCTCCCTCGCCCCGGAAGTCCTCTGAAGGTCCGGTTCCGGAGTGCGGGGGGCTGCCGGCTTCGAAACCCATCCAGAATCTCCCCCCGAAGAAAGAGAATGAGAAGGTGCTTCAAAGCGCAATCCACAACCCAAAATGAAAAAGCTTCACGTTAAAAAAGGCGACGACGTGCGCGTGATCTCCGGCAACTACCGGGGCGTCGAAGGGCGCATCCTCAAGGTGTTTCCCGGCGAGGAGCGCGTCATCGTCGAAGGCGTCAACGTGCGTGTGCACCACATGCAGCCTTCGCAGCAAAACCCCGATGGCGGGCGCGTCGAAAAGGAAGTGCCCATTCACGCCAGCAACGTGATGCCCCTCGACGCCAACGGCGACACGACGCGCGTAGGACGCAAGCGCGTGGAAAACCCCGACACCGACGAGGGCCGCTGGGTGCGCTACGCCAAGACGACCGGTGAGGAACTCGACCAGTGAGCGTGGCTCGCGTGGAAGGGGCCGCGCGGGGGAAAGGCGGAAGCGTTGCCGAGTAGCGAGCCGTTGCTTCCTGCTCGCGCGTGGGCCAGCGGGGGCCTTCGCGCGTGCAGGATATGCTCAATGAAACGTCCGGTAAAGCAGCGCGCAGAGAGGAACCGCCGCGCGGAGACGTTCTTTACCAGAATCTGCATTGCCGTTTTTACCGGCGCGCCCACCTGGGCCCCTGCGCCGGCCTCTCGAACGATCCCGATTCAATGGCCGAGCAAGTCGACACTGCCCGTCTCAAGACGCGCTACCGCGACGAAGTCGTGCCCGAGCTTAAGGAGCGCTTCGGCTACGACAACGTCATGGAGGTACCCCGCCTCGACAAGGTTGTCGTCAACAAGGGCGTCGGCGACGCGCCGGAGAACCAGAAGTACCTCGACGACGCGGTCGACGAGTTGCGCAAGATCACTGGGCAGCATCCCTCCATCACGTACGCCAAGAAGAGTATCGCCAGCTTCGAGATGCGCAAAGGCGACCCCGTGGGCGCGAAGGTGACGCTACGCGGCATGCACATGTACGAATTCTTTGACCGCCTCGTGACGCTTGCGCTCCCGCGCCAGCGCGACTTCCAGGGCGTGCCCGATCGGTCTTTCGACGGGCGCGGCAACTACCCCCTCGGGCTTCCGCAGCAGATCATCTTCCCTGAGATCGACGTGGACCGCACCGACCGCATCCACGGGATGGATGTGGCCTTCGTCACCACTGCCGAGACCGACGAAGAAGGCTACGAGCTTTTGAAAGAGCTGGGGATGCCCTTCCAGCGCCGTGACGAGGGAGAAGAAGAAGCCGCTGCTGCCGAGGAGGAGCGCCAGCGCGCCGAGCGCGAGGCTGCATTGCAGGCCGCCAAGGAGGAAGCCGAACTCTTCGAGGAACAAGAAGAGGAGCCTGAAGAGGCCGAGGCCCCCGTCGAAGGGGAAGAGCTCCCCGAAGGCGAGACCGAGGAGGCGGCCGAGGGCGACGAAGAGCCTGCCCCTGCTGAGGCGTAGCAACGCGCTGCCCAGTACGGCCCGCGACAGCGGCCCGACCCCCCTCAACGCTCCCCCCTCAACGTTTAACTTACCGATGGCTAAGAAAAGTCAGATTGCGCGCCAGAAGAAGCGTCGCCGTATGTACGAGAAGTACAAGGACAAGCGGCGCGAGCTGAAGGAGAACGGCCAGTGGGTTGAGCTTCAGAAGCTGCCGCGCAACTCCAGCCCGACGCGCTTGAACAACCGTTGCCCCATCAGCGGGCGGACACGCGGCTACATGCGCGAGTTCGGCGTCAGTCGCATCGTCTTTCGCGAGATGGCGCTGGAGGGCAAGATTCCCGGCGTCCGCAAATCGAGCTGGTGAGGCGTAGCTTTTCGTTGCTGGTTTTTGGTGCTTAGTGTTCGTTCGCTGGCCAGAAACCCAAACCAAATGCCAAAAACCAAAGACCAAAACGATGAGCACCACGACTGATCCCGTTGCCGACTACCTCGCGCGCCTGCGCAACGCCCAGGCCGCCGGCCACCGCTACGCCGACGTGCCGGCCTCGAAGCTCAAGCGTGCGATGACGCAGATCCTCCTCGAAAAAGGGTTCATCAGTAACTACCTCAACGTCGAGGACGGTAAGCAGGGCTTTTTGCGCATCTTCCTGAAGTACGACCAGGACGAAGAACCGGTCATCCGGATGCTCGAGCGCATCTCGCGCCCGGGCCTGCGCCAGTACGCGAAGGCCGACGAGTTACCGCGCGTCAAAAACGGGCTGGGGATTGCCATCATCTCCACCTCGCGTGGCGTGATGAGCGACAAGGAGGCCCGCCGCGTCGGCGTCGGTGGCGAAGTTGTCGCGCACGTATTTTAGCGACCCGCTTTCAGTGCACGGCCGGGGCGTTGCTTTTCTGATAACGCGGGCCGCGCTCCAGAAAACCTCCCACTTTTACTTCTTCACCTTCCAACCCGCGAACGCAACATGGCTCGCATGGGCAACACGCCCGTCCCCGTTGCTGAGGAGGTTACGGTGGACGTGGCTTCCGACAACACCGTGACGGTGGAAGGCCCGAACGGCCAGCTCGCCCTCGACGTGGATCCCGACCTGACCATCGAGGTGGACGACGATGAGCTCGTCCTGCACCGCGCCTCCGACGCGCGCGCCACCCGCGAGCGCCACGGCCTGTACCGCTCGCTCCTGACGAACGTGATGGTCGGCGTGACCGAAGGCTACCGCAAGGAGCTGGAGGTCCGCGGCATCGGCTACCGCGTAAGCGTGGACTCGGATGGCGTCTTGGAGCTGGCGCTGGGCTTTTCGCACCCCATTTTCTTTGCGCCGCCAGAAGAGATTACGTTTTCGGTGCGGAGCGAACGGAACGAAAATCCTGTCATCGTCGTCGAGGGCGTCGACAAAGAGCTTGTCGGCCAGGTGGCGGCGAAAGTGCGCAGCCTGCGCCCGCCGGAGCCGTACAAGGGGAAGGGCGTGCGCTACGTGGGCGAAGACGTCGAGCGCAAGGCCGGCAAGACGGCCGCCCGGTAATTTTGGACCTCCGATTTTGGGTTTTGGATTGGGGCCCGCCTGCCGGAGACGCAATTCAGAACCCCTACCCCAAAATTCGCAATCGAAATGCCTAAGATGAAAAACAAGAAGGAGCGCCGGAGCCGCGTGCACCGCGGGCTGCGCAAGAAAATAAATGGCACGACGGCGCGGCCGCGCTTGTCGGTCTACCGCTCCAACGAACATATCTACGCGCAGCTCATCGATGACATCGCCGCGCACACGCTTGCCGCGGCCTCTAGCCGCGATCCGGACATCGACGCGAAGGAGGGCACGCGCACCGAGCAGAGCCGCCGCGTGGGCGAGCTGATTGCGGAGCGTGCCGAGGAGGAAGGCATCGACCGTGTCGTCTTCGACCGGAGCGGCTACCCGTACCATGGCCGCGTGAAGGCCCTTGCCGAAGGCGCCCGCGACGGTGGTCTCCAGTTTTAGCGGTACGTGGCGCGCGTTGCGCGGAAATGCTCCGGGGGGCTGCCGCAAGCAACGCGGGCCACGTGCTGAGAAATCTTCCCCCTCCTGAGGAATCTTTTCCCTCCGACTCTCCAACCTTCAGCAACCTTCAACCGCAACGCAGCATGGCACGAGGCAACCGCAACCGAGGCGGCGGCAAAAACTGGGTGGACAACTTGGTGGCCGTCAATCGCGTTTCGAAGGTCGTCAAGGGCGGCCGGCGCTTCTCGTTCAACACCGTCGTCGTCGTCGGCGACAAGAAAGGCCTCGTGGGGGCCGGCCTCGGCAAGGCCAACGACGTCTCCGGCGCGATCTCGAAAGGCAAGGACGACGCGAAGAAAAAGACCATTCGCGTGCCTCTCGATGACGGCACGATCCCGCATGAGGTGACGGGAAAGCAAGACAGCGGTAAGGTCGTGCTTCGCCCCGCCTCGCCGGGAACGGGCGTGATTGCCGGGGGAGGTGTGCGCGCGGTACTGGAGTGCGTTGGACTCACCGACGTGCTGTCCAAGAGCATCGGCACGAGCAACCCGCACAACCAGGTCGGCGCTACCATCGCTGCGCTCTCGAACCTCGAGGACCCTTCGGAGGTCGCCAAACGCCGCGGCATTCCGCTCGAGAAAGTATTCAACGGGTAGGTTTCGTAGATCGCTGTTCGGCAGACTGGCGAACGTTCGACCTTTAGCTTTCAACCGTCAAACCGCGCGAAGCGCAATGGATCTCGCTAACCTCACCCCTGCCGAAGGGGCCACGCACTCCGACCGCCGCAAGGGACGGGGCGCCGGCTCGGGGACGGGCGGACACAGCTCCACGAAAGGAACGAAAGGGCAAAAGAGCCGCTCCGGTTCGCACAAGTTGCCCGTCTGGTTTGAGGGGGGGCAAAATCCCATTCAGCGCCGCCTGCCGAAGTACGGTTTCACCAGCCCGTTCCGCGAAGAAAACCGCATCGTCAACGTCGGGCGGCTGGCGCAGATGACCCGCGACGGCCGGCTCGATACCGAGAGCAAAGTGACGCCCGAAGCGCTCGCCGACGCAGGCGCTGTGCGCGAGCCTGAGCGCGTCAAAGTTCTCGGCGGCGGCCACCTCGATGAGGCGCTCGACGTGTCGGCGCACGCCTTCTCCGAGTCGGCACGTGAAAAGATCGAAGCCGCCGGCGGGAGCGCGACGTTGCTCTGAGTTCTCGGTCTTCAGTTGTCAGTTTCGACAGTTGTCCGTTTCGACTGGGGCAAACCGAAAACCAAAGACCGCTACCGAAAACCCCCTCTGAGTCATGGCCGGCATTGCAGAGAGCGTTCGCAACATCTGGCAGGTGGAAGAGCTACGCGACCGCATTCTGTACACGTTCGCGCTGCTGGGCATCTACCGCTTCGGGACGTTTGTGACGCTGCCGGGCGTGGACGCTAACGCGCTCGCCGAAGCCGGCGGGGCGACTGGCGGGAGCGGCATCCTCGGCTTCCTCGACATGTTCGTCGGGGGGGCCTTCAGCCAGGCAGGCATCTTTGCGCTGGGGATCATGCCCTACATTACGGCCTCGATCATCATTCAGCTTCTGGGAGCGGTGGTCCCGTACTTCCAGAAGCTGCAGCGCCAGGGGGAGGAGGGGCGACGCAAGATCACCCAGCTCACGCGCTACGGCACAGTCGGGATCACGGCGCTCCAGTCCATTGGCTACACGATCAACCTGCAGTACGGGGCGACGGGCCAGGCCATCGTGATCGGCTCGACGTTCTTCACCATCTCGACGGTGATCGTGCTGACGAGCGGGACGGTCTTCGTGATGTGGCTGGGGGAGCGGATCAGCGAGAACGGCATCGGCAATGGGATTTCGCTGGTGATTACCATCGGGATTATCGCATTCCTGCCGCAGGGGCTCTTCAACGAGTTTACGACGAACCTCAACAGTAACTTCTTCCTGCTGCTTCTGGAGATGGGCATCTGGAGCCTCATCGTGTGCGGGATCGTGCTGGTCTCGCAGGGGATGCGGCGCATCCCGGTGCAGTACGCCAAGCGCGTGGTGGGACGCAAAGTCTACGGCGGTACCACCCAGTACCTGCCGCTCCGCGTGAATGCGGCGGGCGTGATGCCGATCATCTTCGCGCAGTCGATCATGTTTATCCCCGGCACGGTGGCCACGTTCTTCCCCGACAGCGCGTGGATGCAGAGCATGGGCTCGTTCTTTGGCGACCCCAGCGGGCTGGGCTACGCGATTCTGTTCTTCTTCGTGTGCGTGGCGTTTACCTACTTCTACACGGCCATCTCGGTGAACCCGCAGGAAATGGCCGACACGATCAAGCGACAGGGAGGCTTCATCCCGGGGGTCAAGCAGGGGCGGCAGACGCGGGAGTTCATCGACAACATCTTGACGAAGATCACGCTCCCCGGCTCGATCTTCCTGGGAATCGTGGCCATCCTGCCGACCTTTGCGATGATGGCGGGCGTCAGCCAGCAGTTCGCCCTCTTCTACGGGGGGACGAGCCTGCTCATCCTCGTGCAGGTGACGCTCGACACGCTCCAGCAGATCGAGAGCCATCTCTTGATGCGTCACTACGACGGCTTCATGAAAGGCAGTCGCGTGCGCGGGCGGCGCCAGGCGTAGCGCGTTGCGGTTCAACGTTGCACGTTGAAGGGGCGGGGCAAAGAGGGGCGTCTCTTCAATGCCGAACCTGAAACTCCGAACGGCCGCAGGCTCATGCCTTCTCTCTGGCGCACGCTCCGACGCGGCGTTGCGAACCTTCCCGGCAATCTCTTCGGCATGGTCAAGCTCAAAAGCCAACGCGAAATTGGTTTGCTCCGCGAGAGCGCCCAGCTCGTCTCGCGCGCGCTGGCAGAGGTAGGCCGCCACGTGCGGCCGGGCGTGACGCCGCAGGAGCTGGACGGCGTGGCCGAGACGTTCATCCGCGATCATGGGGCCGAGCCGGCTTTCCTTGGTCACGAAGCCGGCGCAGGCACCGATCCCTTCCCGGCCACGCTCTGCACTTCCGTCAACGATGCGGTCGTGCACGGCATTCCCGGCGATGTGCCGCTACGAGAAGGAGATCTCCTCTCGGTGGATTGCGGGGTGTTCCTGAACCGCTACGTTGGCGACAGCGCGTACACCTTCGCCGTAGGAGAGCTCGCGGAGGAAGACCGGCGGCTCTGCCAAGTGACGTTCGACGGAATGCACGAGGGCATCGCCGAGGCGCGCGACGGGCAACGCACCGGCGACGTCGGCGCGGCCGTCGAGGCGCACTGCACCGGCTACGGCATCGTCGAGGCGCTCTGTGGGCACGGCGTGGGGCGCGAGCTGTGGGAGAAGCCACAGGTGCCCAATTACGGCACCCCCGGCGAGGGAACCGCCCTGCGCGAGGGGCTGGTCGTGTGCATCGAGCCGATGATTAACCGCGGCACGGCCGAGGTCACGACCGACGACGATGCCTGGACGGTGCGCACCGCCGACGGGGAGCGCTCCGCGCACTACGAGCACATGGTTGCTGTGCGCTCCGAGGGCGGGAAACCTGAGATTCTGAGCACGTTCGAACCCATCGAGCGTGCCGTGGACACCGTTCCCTACCAGCGCGACAAGCAGGCGGCGACGGCCTGACCGGCTCCGGCGCGCCCGTTCTGCTGCTTCCCCTCTCTCACAAAGTAAGACCTCCGCCCTTCATGGCGAAAGAAGAAGCCATCGAACAAGACGGCGAAGTGATCGAGGCGCTTCCGAACGCGCAGTTTCGCGTGCGCTTGGAGAACGACCACGAGATTCTGGGCCTGCTCTCTGGCAAAATGCGCATGAACTACATTAAGATTCTGCCCGGCGACCGTGTGAAGGTCGAGATGTCGCCCTACGATCTCTCGAAGGGGCGTATCGTCTACCGCTACAAGTGAGCGCGGCCCCACTGTTGAAAAATGCGGTAAGCGCTCTGTGCAGGCCGCCAGGCCGGCCCGTGGCCACGTGATGGGGCGAACAAGCGCGCGTGGTCGACGTTTTCCGCTAATACACTTGCGCCGAAAAGCAACGCGGCGATGGGAGCGTGGCCTCACGATGAAATGAGCGCCTGGGCCGCGCCCGGTCCCGTCCTGTTCAGCGCGGCGGTCGCTCCCCGAAGATGACTCCCTACCTGCTGTCAAGGAGCCCGGCGTGGCGCTCGAGCCGCACCTCTTTCCACGAACAGAATCTCCCAAGCTGACATGCCCCGT
Source organism: Bacteroidetes bacterium QS_9_68_14 (assembly GCA_003022535.1). Classification (GTDB taxonomy): domain Bacteria; phylum Bacteroidota; class Rhodothermia; order Rhodothermales; family Salinibacteraceae; genus QS-8-64-10. The sequence continues at coordinate 423 of PXTT01000003.1, read as the reverse complement.
ATCGCCGGCGTAGACGTCCCCGAGCACAAGCGCGGCGTCATCGCCCTCACCGAGATCTACGGTATCGGCCAGTCGCGCGCCGGAAATATCCTCGAGGAGCTCGGCGTGAACCCGGATCTGCGCCCGCGCGAGTGGGACGAGTCGCAGACAAGCAAAGTCCGCCGCACCATTGAGGATGACTACACCGTCGAGGGCCAGCTGCGCACCGAGGAGCAGATGAACATCAAGCGCCTGATGGACATCGGCTGCTACCGGGGCGTGCGCCACCGCAAGGGCCTGCCGGTGCGAGGGCAGCGCACGCGCACCAACGCTCGCACCCGCAAGGGCAAGAAAAAGACCGTCGCCGGCCAGAAGCGTACGGTGACGAAGAAGTAGTCCGCGTTCGGTTCTCAGGGTCTCGTTCTTGGTTTCTCCACCTGAGAG
>PXTT01000002.1 GCA_003022535.1 Bacteroidetes bacterium QS_9_68_14 | reverse complement strand
CGCCGAGCTTACCTTCGGTGCCGACCTCGCGGGCCACGCGCGTGACCTCGCCGGCAAACGTGTCGAGGCGGTCGACCATGGCGTTGATCGTAGCGGCAAGCTCGGCGACCTCGCCTTTCGCATCGACGGAGACTTTCTTCGAGAGGTCGCCTTCGGCTACGGCAGTGGTGACCTCAGCGATGCCGCGCACCTGGTCGGTCAGGTTGTCGGCCATGGAGTTGACGTTGTCCGTCAGGTCCTTCCACGTCCCGCTCGCGCCGGGGACGCTGGCCTGCCCGCCGAGTTCGCCTTCCACGCCCACCTCGCGGGAAACCCGCGTGACCTCGCCCGAGAAGGTGTCGAGCGTGTCGACCATGGCGTTAATCGTGTCGGCAAGCTCGGCGACCTCGCCTTTCGCATCGACGGAGACTTTCTTCGAGAGGTCGCCCTCCGCCACGGCAGTGGTGACCTCGGCGATGCCGCGCACCTGGGTCGTCAGGTTGTCGGCCATCGAGTTGACGTTGTCGGTCAGGTCCTCCCAGGTCCCGCTCGCGCCGGGGACGCTGGCCTGCCCGCCGAGCTTACCTTCGGTGCCGACCTCGCGGGCCACACGCGTGACCTCGCCGGCAAACGTGTCGAGGCGGTCGACCATGGCGTTGATCGTGTCGGCGAGCTCGGCAATCTCGCCTTTCGCGTCAACCGTAACCTTTTTGGAGAGGTCGCCTTCGGCCACAGCGGTGGTGACCTCGGCGATGCCGCGCACCTGGGTCGTCAGGTTGTCGGCCATGGAGTTGACGCTGTCCGTCAAGTCCTCCCACGTTCCGCTGACGCCCTCGATCTCGGCCCGTCCGCCGAGCTTGCCCTCGGTGCCGACCTCGCGGGCCACGCGCGTGACCTCGGCCGAGAAGTCCGAGAGCTGATCGACCATCGCGTTGATCGTCTTGGCCGTGCGGAGAAGCTCCCCTCGGAGGGGACGGCCGTCCGTTTCGAGCTCCATCTTCTGCGAAAGGTCCCCGCGCCCTACGGCTCCGATCACGCGGCGCATCTCGCTGATCGGGTCGCCGAGGTCCATGACCAAGTCGTTAACCGCGTCCATGGCTTCGACCCAGTCGCCAGTCAGGCCCGGCAGCGACGCGCGCTGCTCGAGCTCTCCCTTCTCGCCGACGACGGTGCGCGCGCGCCTTATCTCGTTGACGAGGCTTTCGTTTTGCTCGATGATGTCGTTGAGCGTCTGCGCGACCTGCGCGGAGCGGCCTTCGCCGGCCGCCATGCGCGCGGTAAAGTCGCCGCGCCGCACGTCCTGGAGGACCTCCAGCAACTCGCGCACGTCGTCGTCAGGCAGGCCGCCGTTGCTGTGGCCATTGCGCGCGGGGGCCTGGGTTGGAGATTGCGCCCCGTCGGCCGTCTGATCGTTGGTCGTCTGGTCGTTGTTTGCCGAGGGAGATTCTTCGGCGGAGTGCTCTTCGGCAGGGTGCTCTTCGGCGGGAGGGTCTTCGGCGGTTTCGGCGGCGTCGGAAGCCATGAGCGCGAGCGGCGTGATCGAAAAGAGAAGCGAGGGCGCCGGAGTTGAGAAGCACGGGCGGCGCCCCACTCACCCGTGGAGCCCCCGCGTTCCAGAAGGGCGGGCGAGCAAAAATCCGCAACGCGCTAACCATGCGCTCCGGCGCGGGAGTTCCTTCGTCACAGCATCGTAAAAGCCCTGCCGGCGGGGGCTTCCCCTCAATCAGCGAAACTGCGTGCTGACCGACGGCAGACCGCAGACGACGATCTTCGGGGCGAGCGCCCCTTATCCTTTCCCTGTCGTCGACGCCGGTGACGAGATTCCGGCGGACGGGCCCCAGCGCTAATTCGCCTTGCCGAAATTCGCTTCCCCGGTTTGGAGGTCGGCCGCGTCGCCGCGCTCCAGCACCACCGCCGGGGCCTGCGGCTGGATGCGCACTTCGTCGCCCTCGGCGAAGGTCACGCGGCTGGGCGTGTGCACGAGGTACTCCGCCCCGTCGGGGTGCGCGACGCGGTAGGTGATGTCGTGGCCCTTGAACGCGCGGTCCACCACTTCTCCTGGCGAGGCGGCCTGTTTGCCAGCAGCTTCGAGCGTCAGGTGTTCGGGGCGCAGCGAGAGAAGCACCTGCCCCTCCGCCGCGCGCGAGAGGCGCAGGCGCCCCAGCGGCGTCTCGGCCTCCTCGCCCTCCGCTTCGGAGAAAAGCAGGTTCGTGCGCCCCAGAAACTGGGCCACGAAGAGCGTGCGCGGGCGATCGTAGACTTCCTCGGGCGTGCCGACCTGCTCGATGCGCCCGCCTTTCATGACGGCCACGCGGTCGGCGAAGGAGAGGGCCTCCTGCTGGTCGTGCGTGACGAGCAGCGCGGTGGTGCCCGCGTCTTTGAAGCGCTGGCGCACGCGGTCCCGGGTCTCCTGGCGCAAAAGCGCATCGAGCCCGCTGAACGGCTCGTCGAGCAAGACGACCGGCGGGCGCTGCGCCAGCGCGCGGGCCAGGGCCACGCGTTGCTGCTGCCCGCCGCTGAGGGCGTGCGGGGACCGGTCTTCGAGGCCGCTGAGACCGACCTTTTCGAGGGCGTCTTCCGCGCGGGCCTCCGCGTCGGGCTGCCCTTTGAGGCCGAAGGCCGCGTTCTCCAGCACCGAGAGGTGCGGGAAGAGGGCGTAGTCCTGAAAGACGAAACCCAGGCTACGCTCCTCCGGCGGCACGAAGCGCTCGCCGGGGCCACTGTCGGCATTGCAGAGCATGCGCCCGTCCAGCCGGACGGTGCCCGCATCGGGCCGCTCGAAGCCGGCCAACAGACGCAGTGTGGTTGTCTTTCCGCACCCGCTGGGGCCGAGGATGGCGAAGATCTCGCTCTCTTCGATGCCGAGGTCCACGTCTTGCACCGCCGGGGCGTCGCCCGGAGCGAAGCGCCTGGTGAGGCCGGTGGCTTCGAGAAGCACGGAGGCGCAGGAGTGCGGGCGGGGGGTATGGGAGCGGGGCTCACTTCGCTCGCCGACCAGCGGGAGGAAGTGCTCCTGAGGTGTTCGCCGGAGGAGCGAAAGCTTGTGGAGGCGAAAAGGCGGGCAGGGACGTGCGAGCGCTTTTTCTTACCGTCCCTTCCTCTCTCCTTCTTGCCAAAGCAGAAGCCCGACGAAGGCAGCGGAGAAGGCGATAATCACCAGCGCGAAGGGGGCCGCCTGCGCGAAGAGAGCCTCCTCGGCGTAGCCCCAGGCCGAGACGGCCAACGGGCGAAATCCAGTGGGCGAAAGGAGCAGCGCGAGCGGGAGTTCCTTCATGGCCGATAGGAAGACGAAGGCCACGCTCACCACCAGCCCGCGCCGAAGGAGCGGAAAGACGGTCGCAAAGAAGGCCTCGACCGGGCCGCGCCCCAGCGCGCGGGCAGCCTCCTCGAGCCGGGGCGGCGCCTGGTAGAGCGCCGCGCGCACCGGCCCGATGGCCTCCGCCAAGAAGCGCAACGCGTAGGCGCCCACCAAGAGCGCGAGCGTCTGGTAGAGCCCTGGCACCGCGCGGAGCGTAAAGAAAATGAGCGCCAGCGCCATCGCCAGCGGCGGTGTGGCGTAGCCGAAGTAGGCCGTGCGCTCCGCCGCGCGCGTCAGGGGCGAGGGGCGGCGCACCGAAAGGTAGGCCACCGGCACGGCCAAGAGCGCTGCGAGGCCCGCCGCCGGGGCCGCCGCCGCGGCCGAGTCCGCCAGCGCCGTGAGCACGTCGCCCGCGCCGACGGTGGCAGCGGCCAAGTAGGAGCCCTCCAGCCACCAGAAGCCCGTCGCCGCCAGCGGCAGGCCCACGGCGACCCCTGCCACGAGCGTCGGCGGAAGGCACGCCACCCATCGCCCGATGTTGCCCAGTCGGAGGCGCCGCGCGGGTCGGGCCGCCCCCCCGCTCCCCGCGCGGTGGTAGAGCAGCCCGCGCAGGAGGCGCGCCTCGGCAAAGAGCACCGCCGCGGTGAGCGCCAGCAGCATCAGCGCCAGCCACGCGGCGTAGATGCGGTCGAAGCTGGTGGTGTACTGCACGTAGAGCGCGTAGCTGAACGTGTCGTAGCGCATCAGCGAGACGACGCCGAAGTCGCCGAGGACGTGCAGCACGATGAGCAGCCCCCCGGCCAGAAAAGCGGGCCGCAGCTGCGGCAGCACCACGCGCCAGAAGACCTTTCCGCGCGACATGCCCAGCGCCTGCGCCTGCTCCTCGAGCGCCGGGTCGAGGCCGCGCAGGGCCGCGCGCAGGTTCAGAAACAGGTACGGAAAGGTCGAAAAGCTCAGCGCCAGGAGCGCGCCGGCGTACCCGCTGAGGCGTGGCAGCTCGATGCCGGCCAGCGTGGCGAGCATTCCGGAGCGGCCTGTGGCTCCCATCAGGGCGTAGGCCATGACGTAGCCGGGCACCGCCAGCGGCAAGACGCCCAGCAGCGAAAAGAGCCGCCGCCCGGGCAGATCGGTGCGGGCCATCAGCCACGCCATCGGCAGGCTGATCGCCGTGGTGAGCGCCAGTACGCCGGCGGTCAAGAGCACCGTGTTGCCCAGAAGCCGCAGCGTCTGCCCGCGCCACACCAAGTCCGCGAGCGTGGCCGGGTCGGCCTCCAGCGCGCGCAGGACGAGGTAGACGACCGGCACGGCCACGCCCACTGCCACCAGCGCCGCCGGGAGCCAGAGGAGGGCATGGGGGCGTGGGAGTGCGGGGGCGCGGGCGCGGAGGCGGGCGAGCAGGCCGTCGTGTCGTCGCGTTGCCGAACGGTCGCCACGAGGCCCGGTGTCCGTGTCGCCGGCATTTGCCTCAGGCAAAACGCATCGGGCTGGTTTCTTCACGCACCACGAACCACGCACCACGCGCCTACATCTACATCAAGCCCGCCTCACGCATCAGCTCGAGTGTGGCGTCGAGGTTCTGAAGCTGGTCGAACTGAAGCTGCGGACTCATCGAAAGGGCCCGGTCGACCGGCATCATGTACTCTGGCACTGGCGCGTCCTCGACCACCGGATATTCGTTGACCTGCTGGGCGGCGAACTCCTGCGCCTCCGGCGAGAGCAGAAACTGAAGGAACTGCTGCGCCTGCTGCGGCTGGTCGCTCTGCCGCATGACGCTCGCGCCGGTGACCAGCGCGAGGTTGCCCACGTCCCCGTCGGCGAAGCGGTACATCTCGACCGGCGCGCCGGGGCGCGTGGCCTCCTCCGCCTCTTCCTCTTCCGACGCCTCGTCTTCTTCCTCCCCCTCTTCTTCCCCTTCGTATTCGCCCTCGCCGCCGCCGTGCTTGAGGCGCAGCACGTAGTAGTGATTCGTCAGCGCGAGGTCGATCTCGCCGTCGGCCAGCGCCTGGATCATGGGCGTGTTCGAGGAATAGCTCTTGGGGTTGAGCTCCTGCATCTGGTTCAGCCAGGTGCGCGTCGAGTCGGCGCCGTGGGTGGCCCGCATCGCCGTCACGAAGTCCTGGAAGCTCGAATAGGTGGGCGTCCACCCGATGCGGCCCTCAAACTGCGAGAGCTCCGGCAGCTCCAGCACCGACGGCGGCAGCGCCGTCGTGTCCACCGCCTCGCTGTTGTAGGCGAGGGTGCGAAAGCGCGTCGTCACCGGCGACCAGCGCCCGCTCTGCGGCTGGAAGGCGGCGGCCTGCTGCGTCAGCGAGTCGGGCATCTGCGCGAGTAGGTTCGCCTGCCGGGCCTGCGCGAGCGCGCCGGTCGTGTTGGCCCAGTACAGGTCCGCCGGGCTCTGCTGGCCCTCCTCCTGCATCACGCTGAGGAGCTGCGCGTCGGTGCCGTAGCGCACCTCCACGTCGAAGTCGGTCTGCTCCTCGAAGCGTTCGACGAGCCCGTCCACGAGCGGCTGGCTGCGACCGGAGTACACCGTGAGCGCTTCGTCGGCGCCTCCCGCGGCGTCCCCGCCCCCTTCCCCGCAGGCGCTGAGAAGCAACGCGGCGGCGACCAGCGGGATGAGCGCGAGCAGAGGCGAAACGCGGGCGAAGGGAAACCGGAACGAGCGCATGGGCACCGGGCGGGCTGTCGGGAGGGTGGCGGTTAATTTAGACCTATTCTAAAAAACGGGTCCCGCAAAAAACACCCCCTCGGTAGATGATCGGCCCCAGCGCCCCCGAATATGCGAAAACTACACAGGGGCCGGAAGAGCGTGCGAGAAGCCATGAACGTTCGCAGGCAGAAATGCTTTCGGCCCCTTCACTCGACCTCTCGCACTTCCACGACCGCGAAGCTCATGACCGAATTTTCCCAGGACGGCGTCACGCTCCAGTTCGTGCAGGGCGACATCGCCGCGCAGGACGACGTGGAGGCGGTAGTCAACGCGGCCAACGCGCAGCTTCGCACTGGCGGGGGCGTAGCTGGCGCCCTGCACCGCGCTGCCGGGCCGGGGCTGGCCGAGGAGGGCCGCCCGATGGCCCCCATCAAGCCCGGCGAGGTCGTCGCTACCGGCGGCCACGGGCTCCCCAACGACGCCGTCCTCCACGCGCTCGGCCCCGTCTACGGGCGCGACTCCCCCTCCGACGAGCTGCTGGCGCGCTGCTACCGCGAGGCGCTGCGCCTGGCCGACGAGCGCGGGATCGCGTCGGTGGCCTTCCCGGCCCTCTCGACGGGGGCCTTCGGCTACCCGATGGCGGAGGCCACGCCTGTGGCGCTGGGGGCGGTGCGCCGGATGCTGCCGGAGCTGGAGACGGTACGCACGGTGCGATTCGTGCTCTTCGGCGAGGACGCGCTGGCGATGCACGAGCGCGTGGCTGGGGAGGTCTTCGGCGGGGCGTGAGACGCGCTACGCTTCTCCCCCTTCCTGTAGAAGTTGCGTTTGCCCCTTTCCGAAGGCCCTGCGCCCGCGTGCCGGGGCTGCGACCGGCACGATCAGTCCTGCCAGTAGCGGGATGGCAAGAAGGTTGCGGAAGGCAAACCGGGCAGGCAGCATCTGAACGGGACATCGGTGCAATGTAGCACGGAAAATTACGCACGCACCGGCCCTCCCGTTCGACGCCCTGCTAAAGCCCTCCCTCGTACATCCGGTAATGCGTTTCGCGCATCCCCAGCGCCTCGTAGGCGGCGCGGGCCGCGGCGTTTTCGCGCTCTACGTAGAGGCGCAGGCCGCACACGTCGTCTTCGCTCTGGGCTCGGCAGCGCACGTGCTCGTAGAGCCGCCGGTAGACGCCTTGGCGCCGCCATGCGGGCGGCACGTACACGCTCTGGATCCACCAGAAGAAGGCGTTGCGCCAGTCGCTCCACTCGCGCGTGACCATCAGCGCGCCGGCCGCCTCCTCATCGTCCTCGGCCCCACTCTCGGCGACGAAGTAGGTGCCGCGGGCCGGTTCGTTGAGCGCGGCGCGGATGCCGGCGCGCACGGTGGCGGGGGCGAGCGCCTTGTCTTCCGTCTCGCGGGCCATCGCCCGGGCGAAGCGCACCAGCACGCCAAGGTCGCCCCGCTCCGCGCGGCGGACGTTCACCCTTGCCCCGGGCGGGGTCGCCTCGGCTTCGCGGGATGCACTCATAGAGAATCGGGGGGTCGTCTCTTCTTCGGGATGCGCGCGAGCCACGCCGGCGGTAGAAACGCGAGAGCGTCGAAGGCCGTGCCCTTGCAGCGCTCGCGTCTCTACGAAGGGGCGTCTACGGTCCCCTCAGTACCCGGTCGCCACGCCGCTGCCGCGCGGGTCGCTCATGCCCGCCCACCGGCCGCCCAGTGTGCGCCGGATCGTCGGCGCGTTGCCGACGGCGTCGATCTGCTCGAGCGTGTGGTCGCGCGCCTGGAGGGCCTTCGCCAGACCGGGCGTGAGGCCGTTCGGCTCGTAGAAGACCTTGTCCGGCAAGTGCTGGTGGTGGATGCGCGGAGCCCGCACGGCGGCCCCGAGGTCGAAGCCGTAGTCGAGCACGTTAGACATCACCTGGAAGGCAGCGGTGATGATGCGCGGCCCGCCGCGCGCCCCGGTGACGAGCAGCGGCTCTCCGTCCGCCCCCAGCACGAGAGTCGGGCTCATCGAAGAGAGGGGACGCTTGCCCGGCCCTACGGCGTTGGCCTCGCCCTGCACGAGCCCGTAGGCGTTCGGCTCGCCGGGCTGGGCCGTGAAGTCGTTCATCTCGTTGTTCAAAAGAAAGCCCGCTCCGCCGACCGCCACCTTCGAGCCATAGAGGAAGTTGATCGTGGTCGTGAGCGCGACGGCGTTGCCCGCCTCGTCTACGATCGAGAGGTGCGTCGTGTGGACCGTCGGCTGGCCGTCGCGTCCCGCCTGTGGCGAGACCGTCCTCGAGGGCGTGGCCTTTTTCCGCGAAATCGTCGCGCGCATCCGGTCTGCGTAGCCACGTGAGAGGAGCGAGTCGCGCGGGATCCGGGTGTAGTCGGGGTCGCCCAGGTAGTGGTTTCTTGCGGCGAAGGCCCGGCGCATCGCCTCCGTCATCAGGTGCAGCGAGCGCGGCGCGTGCCAGCTGCTCTCGCCGAGGTCGTAGGCGCCGAGGATGTTGGCCGCGATCCCCATTGTGAGGCCGCCGGAGGAAGGCGGCGGCATGCCGTAGACGCGGTGGCCGCGATACCGGAAGCCGACGGGCCGGCGCCACTTGGCCTCGTAGCGGCGCAGGTCCGCTCGCGTGATGAGGCCGCCGCCGCGCTGCATCTCCTCGGCGAGGAGGCGCGCGGTCTGGCCGCGGTAGAACCCGGCGCGGCCCTGCTCGGCCACGCGGCGCAGCGTGGCCGCCAGGTCGGGGTTTTTCCACGTCTGGCCCGCCTGGAGCGGCTGGCCGCCCGGCAGAAAGAGCTCGCGCGAGGCGGGAAAGCGACGAAGCACGTCTGCGCGCCGCTGCACGCCCGCGGCAAAGCGCTCGCTGACGGGAAAGCCCTCGGCGGCCAGCGCGATGGCCGGCTCGAGGAGGTCCGCCCACGGCATCGAGCCGAAGCGCTCCCAAGCCTTGCGCATCCCCGCCACCGTGCCCGGCACGCCCGAGGCGCGATAGCCCACGACCGACGAGTCCGTCGGCTCGCCGTTTTCGCCGAGGTACATGTCGCGCGTGGCCGCCTGCGGGGCCTCCTCGCGGAAGTCAAGCGCGGCGGTGGCCCCGTCCATGCGCGCGACCATGAAGCCCCCGCCGCCGATGTTGCCGGCCTCCGGGTAGACGACCGCCAGCGCGAAGGTCGTGGCCACGGCCGCGTCGACGGCGTTGCCGCCGCGCTCGAGGATACGCTTCCCCACCTCGGTGGCGCGCTCCGCGTCGGTGGCGACCATGCCCCGGGGCGCGGTGGGGGTGGGTGCGGTGAGGTCGTAGGCCCAGTCGTCGGGCACGCGCTCGGCCACGGTTGGGGCGGCGGCCGGCTCCGTGGCTGGAACGTGCCCTCGGCAGCCGACCAGCGAGCTGAGCACCAGCAGGAACAGCAGCGTGACGGCTCGCCACGCGATCGTCGCAAACGGCTTCGTCATGAAACGTCGGGATCGGGCTGTGCGCTCACGCTTTTTCTACACAATTACAGCCACAATAGAGCGCCCGGAGCGACAAATCTCAACTGTGGGGGTGCAGGCAGCCACGTCGAACCGAGAGAGGAGAACAAACTGGCAATCGCCTCCCGCCCAGATCCTTCCATACGTACCTCCGCTCGGACAGGAACGAGTCGCCTCCAAGCAGCCGAGCCGCTCTCTACCCATAGAGCGGTTTCCGCGCGCTCACGGTCTCGTTTGCACCCCGCTCCTGTATTGGATACGATTGAGGGGGCTCACCCCGTCCTTTACTTCCAACCTTCTCGAATCTCCTATCATGGGTCGGTGCAGCCCGTCTCGTTCCCCGGAGCATTCGTTTCAAAGCTGGCCTCGCGTCTCCCGTCTTGTGCGTCGCGCGGCGGGCGTCGTGAGCGTCCTGTTCCTCCTGCCCCTCCTCCTTGGCAGCAGCGTCCCGGCCGGGACGGCCCCCACTCCCGCCCCGCCCCTGGGCGACCCCGCACGCGGGATGCCAGCACCGACCGATACAATTCCCTCCTTCCCGACCGAGCCGAAGGCGAGAGGCGAAGCGGCTGTCCCCCAGGCCACCGGCCTGCACCCGACGAACGCCGACGGGTTCGAGACGGGCGACTGGCGCAACTTCCGGCCCCACTACGTCGGGGAGTCGGACGACTGGATTCGCCC
>PXTT01000001.1 GCA_003022535.1 Bacteroidetes bacterium QS_9_68_14 | reverse complement strand
CGTACCCTCGCAATGCCGAAATGGTTTTGCCCTTTCCTACGCCGCCTCGTGCTCCTCGGCCACGCCCTCACGCCCGTTCGCCGCGCCGTCCCCGCCCGGCAGCGGCACCTGCTCGGCGTATTGGAGTTCGTAGAGCCGGCGGTACAGCCCGTCCATCGCCAGAAGCTCCTGGTGCGTGCCGCGCTCGCGGATCTCGCCCTTGTGCAAGACCAGAATCAGGTCCGCGTCCTCCACTGTCGAGAGGCGGTGCGCAATCGCCAGCGAGGTGCGCCCTTCCATCAGCCGCCCCACGGCCTGCTGGATCAGCTCCTCGGTCTCGGTGTCCACGCTGCTGGTGGCCTCGTCGAGGACCAGCACGGCCGGGTCGTAGATCAGGGCGCGCACGAAGGCGAGCAGCTGGCGTTGCCCGTGCGAGAGGCTCGCCCCGCGCTCCTTGACGTCCTGCTGGTAGCCGTCCGGCAACGCCTCGATGAAGTCGTCGGCCTGCACCGCCTCGGCCGCGCGGCGCATTTCCTCCTCAGTGATGGAGTCGTCTTCGAGCGTCAGGTTGCGCTCCACCGATCCGCTGAAGAGAAACACCTCTTGCAAAATGAGCCCGATGCGGCGGCGCAGGCGCTGAAGCCGCAACGCGCGGAGCGGCACGCCGTCGATGCGGATTTCCCCGCGCTGGATTTCGTAAAACCGCAGGAGCAGGTTGATGATCGTCGTCTTGCCCGCCCCGGTGGCGCCGACGAAGGCCGCCGTCTGCCCCGGCTCGACGGTGAAGCTCACGTCCTTCAGGATCCAGTTCGGCTCGATGCCCTCTTCTTCCCAGCCGTCGGGCAGGTCGTCGTAGGTGAACCAGACGCCGTCGAACTCGATGCGGCCACGGAAGTCGTCGATCTCGGTCGGCTCCTCCACTTCCGGCAACGCGCGCTCGTCGTCGAGGAGGCGAAAGATGCGCTCCGCCCCGGCCATTGCGCGCTGGAGGGTGTTGTACTGGTTCGAGAGGTTGCGGATGGGCCGGAAGAACTGCCGGGCGTACTGGATGAAGGCGATCAGGACGCCGGCGGTGAGCGCGCTGCCGGCCATTGCGCGCAGGCCGCCGATCCACAAGACCGCCCCGAGGGCCGCGTCGGTAATCAGCGCGATGGCCGGCCAGAAGAGCGCAAAGTAGAAAATGGTCTGGATCTGCGCGTGGCGGTTGTCGGCGTTGATGCTTTCGTAGCGGCGCATTTCCTCTTCCTCGCGCCCGAAGAGCTGCACCACGCTCATGCCGGTGACGTGCTCCTGCATGAACGAGTTGAGGCGCGCGACCTGCTTGCGCGTCTTGCGGTACTGCTCGCGCGCGTTGCGGCGAAACCAGATCATCACCCCCACCATGAACGGCATCACGCCCAGCACCACCAGCGCCAGCACCCAGTCGATGTAGAGCATGAAGCCGGTGATGAAAATCAGCCGCGCCAGGTCGCCCAGGATCACCACGAGGCCGCTGGAGAGGACCCGGTTGATGGATTCCACGTCGCTGGTGGTGCGCGTGATGAGGCGCCCGATGGGCGTTTCGTCGAAGAAGCCGAGGCGCTGCTCGGTGACGTGCTCGAAGACCTCCGTGCGCAGGTCGTAGATGGCCTGCTGGCCGATCCACTTGGTCAGGTACTCATTGACGAACGCCATCCCCCCCTCGACTACCAGCGCCCCCACGAGTGCCAGGATGATCCAGCGCAGGCCCTGCAGGTCGCCCTCGACGATGTAGTCGTCGATGGCGATCTGCGTGAGCCACGGGCGCACGGCCCCCAGGAGCGCGGTGCTCAGCGTGAGCCCCACGGCGAGGGCGACCCAGCCCTTGTAGGGCCACAGGTACGCGCCCATCCGCCGCACGAGCCGGCGGTCTAAGCCCGGGGCGTCTTCAGAGTTTTCTGCGTCGTCGTCGGCCAAAACGTGAGGGCTGTTTTCTTACGGTGCGGGGGCGTGGGCGTCCGGGAGCTTAGGCCTGTTTTTTTGACGCGCTGGACGTGGGAGCGAGTGCCACGAGTCAGGCGCCGCGGGGTTTGCTGGTTCGTTCTCTCTGCACCAGCGCCCCCCATGCTCCCGGCTCCTGCACGCCCACATTCAAGTCACGAATCCCGCCTCACGCGCTCACGGCTTCCTTGTCTCTCGGGTCCAACACGTAACGCTTTAACTCCTCGGCCGCTGCCGTGTTGGGGAAAATCTCCTGCGCTTCCTCCACCAGCGGGGCGGGCGTGTCGTAGCGCGCGCTGAAGTGGCTGAGGAGGAGCCGCCCGGCCCCGGCGTCCTCGGCCACGCGGGCGGCCTCGCGGGCGGTGGAGTGGCCCGTCTTGCCGCTGCGCTCCTCCTGGTCCTCCGCAAAGGTAGCCTCGTGTAGAAGCAGGTCTACCCCCTCCGCGAGCACGCGCCCGGCCTCGCAAGGGTTCGTGTCCATCACGTAGGCGAAGGAGACCCCCGGGCGCTCCGGCCCCAGCACCTCCTCCGGCGCAATCGCGTGGCCGTTTTCGAAGGCCACGCGCTCCCCGCGCTTGAGGGCGCGCAGGTGTTCGTGTTCGGTAGCGCCCAGTTCGCGCGCTTTTTCGGCATCGAGGTGGCCGGGGCGTGGCTTTTCCACGAAGCGAAAGCCCATGCACGGCACGCGGTGCTCGACAGGGCGGGCGGCCACGCTGAACTCGTCGGTCTCGTAGACGGTCTGCGGGGGAAAATCTTCCGGGAGCTCGCGGTACTCCACGTCGAAGGGCAACCAGTCGTTGGCCAGCCCCGGCATTGAGCGGACCGCCTCCTCGGTGCCGGTCGGCCCCACGACCACGAGCGGCTCCTCGCGGTGCAGGAGCGCCAGCGTCGAGATCACGCCCATCGTGCCGTAGAAATGATCGCCGTGGTGGTGCGTCAAAAAGAGCGCGTCGAGGCGCGCGCGGTTCAGGCCGCTCTGCAGGAGGCGCATCTGCGTCCCCTCCCCGCAGTCGAAAAGCAAGAGCCGTCCCTTGCGCCACAGCGCCGTGGACGCGAGGTGGCGCTCGGTCGTCGGGATTGCTGAGGCGGTGCCGAGCGGAACGATTTGTGTCTCCATGCAGGGCTCGCGTTGCGTGGTTCGTGTTGCGTGGTTCGTGTCAGAACGGCTCCCTCGCGCACTACGCATCACGCAACACGGAAAGCGCCTTTTTCGCTTTTCAGGGCTCGGCCCTACAATGCTTCAATTTCCTCCTCCAGCATCTGCTTGCGGTGCAGGCGCGCGTAGAGGCCGCCCTGCTCGATCAGGTCGTCGTGAGTGCCGCGCTCGGCCACGTGGCCGTCTTCGAGCACGAGAATGAGGTCAGCGTTCTGCACGGCCGAGATGCGGTGGCTCACCAGCACGAGCGTCTGCTTCCCCTGCCGCGCGCGCAGCCGTCGCAGGATCTGCCGTTCCGTGGCCGTGTCTACCGCCGAGAGCGCGTCGTCGAAGACCAGGATCGGCGGCTCGTGCAGCAGCGCGCGTGCAATCGCCGTGCGTTGCTTCTGCCCGCCGCTGAGCGTGATGCCGCGCTCGCCGACTTTCGACGCGAAGCCCTCGGGGAAGTCCTGGATGTTGTCCAGCAGGTCCGCCTCGCGGGCGGCCTCCTCGATGCGCTCTTCCGAGGCGTCCGTTTCGCCGAAGGCGATGTTGCCGGCCACCGTGTCGCTGAACAGGAACACGTCCTGCTGCACGAAGCCCACGCTACGGCGCAGCGTCTTGACGGGCACCTCCCGCGCGTCGCGCCCGTCAATCATCACACGCCCTTCCGAGGGGTCCAGCAGGCGGGGGATCATCTCGACGAAGGTGGACTTGCCGGCCCCGGTGCGCCCCACGACGCCGAGCATCTCACCGGCTTCGAGCTCGAAGCTCACGTCGTTCAAGACCCACGGCGCACGGTCTGCGTCGTGGCCAGCGGAGCCGTTCCCCGGATGGCCGTTCTCCGGGTGGCCGTTCGCCTGCGTGGCCGGGCGCTTCTGCGCCGGGCCGCCCTCCGCCTTGCCGCTCGCCGCACCGTCGACCCCGGCGTGGCCGTTCTCCGAAGCCACGCCGTTCTCCTCGCGTAGCGCGTCCTCCTCGGTCGGCGCGCCCGTCGCCTCCGACATCTCCGGCGCGCTGTCGGCCGCCTCTCCCTGCGCCACCGCCCCGTCGCCCGAGGGCGCCGCCTGCTCGCCGTTTTCCCCTTTCCCCACCGACGCCACCTCCTCCAGCGAGCGTTGCCCGTAGGTTTCCTCGTCGTAGCGAAAGGAGACGTGCTCGAAGGCGATCGCGCCCTCGACCCGCTCGATGGAATCGTCTGTGCGCTCCGTATCCGTGATGTCTGGCTCCTCGTCGAAGACGTAGCCGAGACGCGCCGCCGAGGCGCTCGCGCGCTGCACCATCGTCACCACCCGCCCCAGCGAGGCGACTGGCCACGTCATCAGCGCCACGTAGATGATGAACTCCGCGATGTTGCCGACGGTGATCGCGCCTTCCGCCACCAGACGACCGCCGACCCAGACGACGATGATCGTCGAAAAGCCCACGAGCATCAAGAAGACGGGCCGCCATCCCGCGTCCACGAACGCCAGGTCGAGCGTGCGGTCGCGGTAGCGGTCGCTCTCGCGGTTGAAGGCGCGTTGCTCGCTCTCCTCGCGCGTGTAGGCTTTAAGGACGCGAATCCCCGCCAGTGCCTCCTGCACGCGGCTCGTGAGCTTTGCGTATTGCTTCTGCTGCGCCTCGGAGCGGTGGTGCACCATGCGCGACATGAGGTAGACCGACACCGCCAGGAGCGGCATCGGCAAGAGCGCCCACACCGCCAGCTCCGGCGAAATGACGAACATCACCGTCGCGGCCACGAGCACCGTCACCGCCGCACGTGTGGCGTACATGATCGCCGGGCCGATGTAGCGGCGCGTCTTCTCGATGTCGTCGGTGGCGCGGGTGATGACGTCGCCGGTCGAGTAGCGCTGGTAAAACGCCGGCGAGAGGGTCTGCAGGTGCCCGTAGAGGCGGTTGCGCAGGTCGTACTCGATGTGGCGCGACGCGACCACCACCGTCCGCCGCATCAAGAACGAAAAGAGCCCGCTCGTGAGGCTCAGGCCCAAGATCACCAGCGCAAAGACCAGCAGCCCGGCAAAGAAGTAGGCGAAGAAGTAGCTTCCCACCGCCGTGCCCTCGAACATCGCGTGTAGCGCCGTGAAGCGCGGGATGCTGTCCACCGCTTGCCGCACGATCACCGGCACGCCAATGCGGAACCCGGCCGAGATCATCGTGCACAGCAGACCCGGCACGAACAGGTACCAGTACCGCCGGAAGAAGTAATTGAGCCTACGGAGCGACTGCATCCAGCGCGCGATCCGAGCGAGTTGGGCGAATACGTGTTCCGATAACGATACCCCACGCCCGACAGATCCACCCCGCCCGCTTCTTTACCGGGCGTTGTTGCGCGCGCGGCGCTACTCATGCCGCAAGCCCGGCAGGGAGCAGCCACGCGGCAGGACGGCGGCGAGCGCGTAGCCGCCCCGGCCCCTCCTTCAGAGGAGGTTTCTTTCCGTGGTGGTACGTTTCTTCCCAGAAGCAGGCGCGCGGGACGGGCGCCGCGATCTTCGTGCTGCCGACACGCAGACGCCGAGGTGTCGCTTTCTTGTGAATACAGCGGATCGTGGCAGCCTGGCCGGCACAGACTGGATCTACCAACGTGCTTTTAGAGGTTTCTCCACAGCCGAGCGAAGCCGAGAGCGCCATTTTTGCACCTGCGGGGATTGAGGCGGAAGGGCGGTGCCGTACTGTATGTCTCATCAAACCGGCCGCTGATCCATGTCTCACACGCCCGAGCGCGCGCCTTCGACCGAGGAAGCGGCGGACGCCCCCCCGCCAGACGCTGATTCCTCCGAAGTCAGGCGCCTCGAAGCGCTCCGCCGCTACGACATCCTCGACACCCCGCCGGAGGAGGCCTTCGACCGCCTCACGCGGCTAGCGGCCCGCCACTTCGACGCGCCGACTGCCCTCATCACGCTGGTGGACGCGGGCCGGCAGTGGTTCAAGTCCTGCTTCGGGACCGACCTCCGTGAGACCGACCGCGAGATCTCATTCTGCGCCCGTGCCATCCGGAGCGAAGGCGTGACCGTGGTCGAGGACGCTACCCAGGACCCGCGCTTCTCAGGCAACCCGCTCGTGACCGGCCCGCGCAACGTGCGCTTCTACGCCGGGGCGCCGCTGATCACGCCCGGCGGGCACGCCCTCGGCACGCTCTGCTTGATGGACACCGCGCCCCGCCCGGAAGGCTTCGGCGCCGAGGAGCAAGCCGCCCTGCGCGACTTCGCCGGTGCCGCGATGGACGCGCTCGAGCAGCGGCGCCAGTCCACCGCCTACGCCCGCGCCCAGCAACGCGCGTCTCGCCAGCGCGCCTTCGCCGAGACGATCATCGACGGGCTGCCCGGCATCTTCTACTTCTTCGACGCGGAAGGCCGGATGCAGCAGTGGAACGATCGCTTCGCGGACGTGACCGGGTACGCCCCCGAGGCGATCCGTACGATGCACGCCACCGACTTCGTGGCCGAGGAGGATCGCTCGCACGCCGCCGAGGCCATCGCTGAGGCGCTCCAGACGGGCACTGCGCGCGTGAGAGACAGTACCGCACGCTCGTCGAAAACGTCCACAACGTAATCTTCCAAATCGACGCGGAGGGCCGCTGGGCGTTCCTCAGCCCCGCCTGGGAAAAGATCCTGGGCTACCCGGTCGAGCAGAGCCTGGGGCGGCGCTGCCTCGACTTCGTCCATCCCGACGACCGCACGAAGATGGAGGCCGGGGCGCTGGGCGGCCGGCGCGACGACCCGCAGGCCGGCGAATGGGAAGAGAGCTTCAACGTGCGCCACGTGGCCCGGAATGGCGAGACGCGCTGGCTGCAGGTGCGCCTGCGCCCCCTCCCTGGCGAGGACGGGCAGGAGCGCGGCGTGATAGGCACGCTCACCGACGTAACCGACAGCCTACACCTCGACGCCGAGCGCGAGGCGCGCGAGCGTGCCGAAGAGCTCCTGGAGGCGAAGACGACCTTCCTCAACAACATGAGCCACGAGCTGCGCACGCCGCTGGCCTCGATCACCGGCTTCGCGGAGGTGCTCGAGGAAGAAGCCGCCGGCGAGCAGCAGGAGTTCGCCGAGCACATCGCCGAGAGCGGGAGGCACCTGCAGCGCACCCTTGAATCGGTTCTTAGCCTCGCGCGCCTCGACGCCGATACCGCCACGATGGAGACTGAGGCGGTAGACGTAGCCGCGGAAGCGCGTCGCGCGGCCACCACCCACCGCCCGGCCGCCCGCGAGAAAGACCTCTACCTGCGCGTAGACGCCCCCGGTGAGGTGACCCACCCGCGCCTGAACGCCGGCGCGCTCTACCGCATCCTCGACAATTTGCTCTCGAACGCCGTCAAGTTTACCGAAGAGGGCGGCGTGACCGTCTACGTGGAGACCGGCCCTGCAGACGGCAACGACAACAGCACGGAGACGCGCGTTCGCGTGGCCGACACGGGCATCGGCATTGCCGACGACTTCCGCGCAGAGCTGTTCGAGGACTTCCGGCAAGAGTCCACAGGCCTCTCGCGCACGCACGACGGCAGCGGGCTGGGGCTGGCCATCACCCAGCGCCTGGCGCACCTGCTGGGCGGAAGCGTGGGAGTGGCCTCCGAGAAGGGCGAAGGCTCGACGTTCACCGTGCGCCTCCCACATGCGCCCCCGGCGACGCGCGCCCCTGACGAAGGTGACGCTTCCGCGTCCTCGGGAGCAAAGGCGGCAGACGGCGGGCGCGTCCCGCTCGTGAGGGACAGCTCCAGCACGTAACTTCTGGCGCCCCCCCCTGCACCCTCGCTACGCGGTGACGTGCGCCGCCAGCACCGAGGAGGCCCTCCAGGCGGCGCGCGACGGGCCAGCCTCCCACGTACTGCTGATCGATATCGCCCCGACAGGTGCGACCGACAGCACCGGGCTGCTCGGCGCCGTCAGCGCGGCGGGGTAGCCACACCGCGCGGGGAAGCCACGCAGCAGAAAAGCGACGCCTCGGCGGGGCCGGGCTCGCGCGGCGGGCGCGCTGCCGCACGCTGCACTGCACGCGCTACTGCGCGTGGCCCTCGTCGGGCCGCGCTTCCGGTACTTCCTGCGCGAGGCCCCAGGAGCGCGCGAGGTCGCGGATCATGCGGCGCTCAGCGTCGAGGATGCGCCCGTCTGCCTCGGCGACGTAGCGCAGGTCTGACAAGAGCGCCTCGTGCTGACGCTGCGGCACGGCCTCGCCGACCGCATCGACCGCGTCGGCGAAGAGGCGTTGCTTGGGGCCCTGCACGTAAGTTTCCATCACCTCTCGCACTACGCCGAGCACGTCCTCCTCGCCGGCCCCGGGGATCCATTCGCTGATCTTGGCGGTGATCGCCTCGACCTCGTCCTCGTCGAGGTCGTGATCCGTCTCGAAGGCGAGCGTGAGGTAGATCAGCGCCAGGTCGTGCACGGGCGTCCAGCTTTCGGCGGGCCCGTCGCTCCGAAGGACCGTCCACGCGCCGCGGGCCCAGTGGCCGGCGTCTCCCCGGTCGCCGGAGTGGGCGCTCACGTTCCAGGCGTCAGCCAGCTCGCCGATGAAGGTGCTCTCCTCGTGCATGTACTGCCCGTCGGCCATGGCAATCTCCACGAGGTCGTCGAGGATGAGCTGGCGGTCCTCTCCGTCGACCTCTTCGCCGATGCTGCGGATGGCGGCGTTGACCTGGTCGAGGGCATCGTCACGCTCGTAGAGCGCCAGCGCCTCTTTGATGGCGCTCAGGACCGTCTCCCGGCGCGCCTCCTCTTGCCACTCTTCCAGTTCCCCGGCGATGGTGTCGACCTCCTCGTCGGACAGATCTTCGTCGGTGCCGTGGGCAAGGGTCAGGTAGATCAGCGCCAGGTCGCGCAGCAGGTGCTTGCGGTCGGGGTCGGCCTGCGAACCGGGGTCGGCCGTCGGTTCCATTTGGGGGGTGGGGAATTTGTTGGTTGTGAATCGTCCGCTCGCTACACTTGCTGGATGGTCGATGGCTCTTACGCCGCCCGCAACGGAAGCGGAGAGACGCACCATCCACCATTTACCAACGCTCATCCGCTGCCGTCGCCGACAAACTTGTAGCCGATGCCGTAGACGGTCTCGATGTAGGTCGGCGCGGTGGGGTCCGGTTCGATCTTTTTGCGGAGGGAGGCAACGTGCCGGTCGATGGTGCGCGTGGTGATGTCGCCGGAGATGCCCCAGACGTCGCGCAAAAGCTGCTTGCGGCTGACGGTGCGCCCGCGCCGATGGATGAAGTAGCGCAGGATGTCGAACTCCAGCGCGGTAAACTGCACCTCCTCCCCGTCGCGGTAGGCGACCTGCTCCTCGAAGTCCACCTCTACGTCTCCGAACGTGAACTGCTCCATCTCCTCAACTTCCTCGGAGGGGCCGCTGCGCTCGAGCACAGCCCTGACGCGCGCCTCCAGCTCTTCGGCGCTGAACGGCTTAGTCACGTAGTCGTCGGCCCCCAGCTCGAAGCCCTGGAGCTTGTCTTCCTCCTTGCCCTTGACGGTGAGCAAGATGACCGGCGAGTCCACGCCGCCCTTGCGCGCCTCCCGCAGGATCTCGAAGCCGTTTTTCTCCGGCAGCATCACGTCGAGGAGCACCACATCGTAGGGCGGCAGCGAGGTGATCTGCTGGAGCCCCCGCTCGCCGTCCTCGGCGCGTTCCACGTCGTAGCCTTTCAGCTCGAAGAAATCCTCCAGCCCCATGCTCATTTCGGGGTCGTCCTCCACGATAAGCATGCGGGCGGTCGTCGCCTGCGAGTCATCGTCGTCGGCGGAGGCGGCGGGCGTCTGAGATTCCGTGTGAGATTCCATGCGGGGCAGGCGGGTCCCGCGCCCGAAGGCGCGGCGGTTGGGCAGGCAGGAGAAGCGAGGCAGGCCGAGAGCAACGCCGACGGAAAACGAGGCGTCCCTAGAGCCCTCGATGGACGGACCTGTAGTAGATTTTTTTCTAATAGGTATTCCTTCGCGCCGTCAGATGCCGGTGTTTGGGGTAATAACATTGTAAAAGAACGACGGCCCGAAAGGGCGCAGCAGCCGGGCAGGGCGGGCGGCAAACTCGCCCGGGCGGGCGGTGTACAAGTCCCGCATTGCTGCTGGCTCTTCCGCTCTCCTTCCCGGCGCCCTCGCGGCGCGCCCCCGGCCATGAACCTGTACTACTTCTCCATTATCGTCGCCACGCTGGTGGGCTTCTGCACGCTGGCATGGCTGCTCTTGGCTCCCATCTGGCGCTTCCTCGACCGCGAGCAGGAAGTTAGCCAGCAGTGGACGAAGGAGGCGTTGGCGCGTCGCCGCCGCCAGCAGCAGCGGAAGCAACAGCAGCAACGCGATGCGGGAGCGGCCGCTCGTGCCGACGACGAAGACGACGGCGCTCGGCGCTCCCCGCCCCCCGTACCTGGGGGCGACGGCGCGGCGCAGCGCGGCGGCGATCCGCAAGCGGCGGACGGCAGCTCCTCCTGACGCCCCCGGTTCTCGGAAGCAACAACTTGAGCGCGGCGGGAGCACACGCGCCGAGCCCCCCGCGCTACCGGCCGGCGGCGTGGCCGGTATCCGCTGGAGCCTCCGCGACCAATAGCGAGCTCAGGTCGTTCATGGTCTTCGGCCCGATGCCGCTTACGCGCCGCAGGTGACCCACCTCGGCAAAGGGGCCGTGCTGCTCGCGGTAGGCGGCGATGCGCCCCGCGAGGACCGGCCCCACGCCCGGCAGGCGCCCCAGCTCCGCCGGCGGGGCCGCGTTGAGATTGATCGAGGCGGTGTCGCCAGCGGCGAGCGCGCGCGGGGCGTCGCGGCGCTCTTCCGCTTCCGGGGGCGCCGCGTCTTCTTCCTGCGCTCCCGCGCGGAGGCGGGCGGTGCCCTCTTGGAAGCGGTGGTCGGTGGCGGCGAAGGGGGGCTCCTGCGCGGCGGCGGACGGCTGGTGCTGCTGCGCGTAGCGAATCGCCATGCCCGCCCCCAACAGCAACGCTAGCGCGAGAAGCGCGGTCGCCTCGCTGCGCGTAATCGCCAGGCGTTGCTGCGCGCGGTAGAGCCCGACTTTTACCTTTTCGAAGTCCACGGCACCTGACAGGCTGGCCGAGAGGAAGGGGGGAAGAGAAAATAGGAATCGGTTCTCCCTTCTTGTGACACCACGCCGCCCAGCCACGCAACGCCGCCACGCTCTTTTTCACACGCAAGCGCCCGCAGCCCCCACGCTCCGATGATCGTCCGTACCGAAGCGGTGGTGCTCAAAAGCCTCGACTACGGAGAGACGAGCCAGATCGTGACGCTCTTCACCCGCGAGAAGGGCCGCCTGGCGGTGATGGCCAAGGGCGCGCGCCGCACCAAAAGCAAGTTCGGCGCCACCCTCCAGCCGATGGCTTACACGCAGGTCGTCTTTTACCACCGCGACACGCGCGGGCTGCAAACCCTGAGCGAGAGCGCGCACCTGGAGCCGCTCCTGGGCATTCGGCGCGACCTCCAGAAGATCACCCTCGGGCTGCGGATCGTGGAGCTCGTCTACGCCCTTACCGAAGAGGAAGACCCGCAGCCGTCGGTCTTTCGCCTGCTCGCCGGGGCGCTGCGCACGCTCGACGCCGCCACCGCGCGCCCCGCCAACGTGTTGCCGTACTTCCAGCTTCGCTTCGCCGGGGCGCTGGGCTTCGCCCCGGCCTTCGAGAAGGGCGACGTGGAGGCGCTCCCCGGCGAGGGCGGCGTGCTGGCGCTGGGGAGCGGGCACCTTCACCCTGCCGACGAGGCGCCGAAAGCCGGGCAACGCGCCTCGCGGGCCGCGTTGCGGGCGTTCGCCGTCTTCGCCCGCGCCGACCTGGCCGACGTGATGCGCATGGACCTGACTCCCGCCCACCGCCGCGAGGTGCAGGCCCTTGCCGACGACTATCTGCGCTACCACGTCGAGGACGCCTTCCCCGACCGCAGCGCCAAAGTCACGGCCCACCTATTTACAGAAGGTGAGCAGGAAAGAGACTGAGAAAAAATGTTCGCCAACAGGCACACGCCCCTTCAACCCTTCCCCCCTTCCTCCTCCCTACACGCACTTGACGTTGCCCAAGCGGCTTCGTAGTCTTGTGGAAAGCATGTGCGACGCTTTCCGCCTCCCGAGCCGCTGCGTTCCCGCCATGAGCCGCAAAAAGCTGACCGCCAAGCAGCACGCTTTTCTCCAGTACCTCATCCGCTACGTGCGCGAGGAGGGCGTGTGGCCTACCTACCGCGAGATCTCAGACCACTTCGGCTACCGCTCGCCCAACAGCGTCACGCAGAACCTGAAGGCCCTCCACAAGAAAGGCTTTCTGACTCGCGACGACCAGGGCTATCACCTGGCCGACAAGAGACCCGTGCGCGCCGTCGGCGGCATTCCGGTGAAGGGCGTGATCTCCGCCGGCTCGCTGCAGGAGGCCGTCGAGGCGGACCTCGGCACCATCACGCTCGACACGCTCTTTTCGGACCTGGACCGCCTGTTTGCCATCCGCGTCTCGGGGCCGTCCATGAAAAACGCCGACATCCACGACGGCGATTACGTGCTTCTCATCGACGAGGACATTCCCGAGGGCGGCATCGGGGCGGTGCTCTACAACGGGGAGACGTCTTTGAAGCGCGTCTACCACGGCGAGCGGGGCCTGCGCCTGGAGCCGGCCAACGAGGAGTACGACGACATCCACATCACGCCCGATGTGTTCGAGGAAGTGACCGTGCTGGGCCGCTACGTGGGCCACGTCAACGACCAGGGTATCTTCAAGCAGGGCGCAGCTTGACGGGCGGCGGCCCGCAGAACGTAGGCGGCGGCCGCGCGTGGCCGTCAGCAGTAGGCGTTGCTGCGGCGGCCGATGCGGACGCACAAGAACAAGACAAGCAACGCGCCGTCAGGCCGGGCGGAACGCTTCGACCGTCATCAATCCCCAGAGGCCCCCGGCGCGGTGCCGCCGCGCGCGCTGAAATGCCAGCGGGGAGGCGCCCAGCAACGCCCGCATCTCGGCGAGCGTGTAGCAGGCATCGTGCGCCGGGTCGAGGCGTTGCAGCACCGCGTCCATCACGCGGCACGTCCAGAAGTCGCGGCACCAGTCAAGGACGATCAGCCGCCCGCCGGGGCGCACGACCCGCGCCGCCTCCGCGAGGGCCGCCGCCGGCCGGTCGAAGTAGTGAAACGTGCTGGCCGTCACGACGGCGTCGAAGCGTTCCGCCGCGAAGGGAAGCGCGTGCGCGTCGGCGCGCTCGAAGGAGACGGCCGGGACACCCTGAAGCTTGCGGCGCGCGCGCTTCACCATCGCCGGGGCGACGTCTACGCCCACGACCTCGGCGCCCGGCGCCGTCTCGGCAAGGCGTTCTTCGAGGGCCCCGGTCCCGCTCCCGAGATCCAGCACCCGCTCGCCGGGCGTGATGCGGGCCGCGTCCATGAGCAACGGAAGCGTGCGACGGACGTACCCGCTCCAGAGTAGGTCGTAGAAGCCTGCGAAACCGTCGTACTGCTTCTGGACCGTCGCAGGAGAGGCCACGTCAGCAGAGGAGCTTTCCCCGAAAAGAAGGCCGCCCCTCCGCTCACGCCATTTCCTCGAGGAGCCGCACCCGCTCCTCAGTGTCCGGGTGCGTGGAGAAGAGCGTGCGCAGCCCGCTCATCCCGCCACTGAACGGGTTCACGATGAACATGTGCGCCGTCGCGTCGCTCGTTCGGTCGTTGCCGCCCATGGGCACCTGCTGGGCGCCAGCTTCGAGCTTTTTGAGCGCCCCGGCCAGCGCGCGGGGCCGCCCGCAAATCTCGGCCCCGCCGCGGTCGGCGGCGTACTCGCGCGAGCGGGAGATGGCGGCTTGGATGAGGAAGGCCGCCACCGGCGCGAGGATCAGCATCGCCAGCCCGCCGAGGAGGCCGCCGCCTTCGTCATCGCCGCCGAAGAAGAAACCGAAGCGCGCCAGCAGCGTGATCGCCGCCGCCATCGTCGCGGCAATCGAGGAGGTCAGAATGTCGCGGTGTTTGACGTGGGCCAGCTCGTGCGCGAGCACGCCGTCCAGCTCGTCTCGGTCGAGCATCTGCGTGATGCCTTTGGTGACGGCCACGACCGCGTACTGGGGGTTGCGCCCGGTGGCGAAGGCGTTGGGCTGGTCGGACGGAATGACCGCCACGCGTGGCATGGGGAGGTCGGCGCGTCGCCGCAAGCGGTCCACCGCGTCGTAGAGCTGCGGCGCGTCCGAGCGCTCGATCTCCTCGGCGCCGTACATTTTGAGCACGACCTTGTCGCTAAACCAGTAGCTACCGACGTTCATGACGACGGCCACGCCGAAGGCGATCAGCATTCCGTTCGTCCCGCCCAGAAAGGAGCCGACGAGCGCGAAGAGCACCATCAGGATGGCCATCAGGCCGGCGGTGCGGAAGTAGTTCATGCGGCGTTGCGGGTTGAGCGTTGAAGGCTGGGAGGGGGAGGGCCCTCATCCAAAAGGCCCGAGAGTAGAACGCCACGCGCGTTTCAGGATTCCGCCCTTTAGCGAACTTTCAACCGTGCATTTTGCGATTTTTACCCCAGCAACCCCGTCACGACCATCACGTCGTAGAGGGCGTGCGTCCAGGCGGCCACGGCGAAGCCACGCGCGAGGAAGAGGCCGTTGAGCGCGAGGCCGAAGAGGAAGCGGAAGACGAACGACGGCCCCGTCAGTGCGTCGCCGTAGAGGCCGGTGTAGTGCACGGCGCTGAACAAGAGCGCGCCCAGGACGGCGGCGAGCACGTAGGCGTAGCGCTTCCGGGCGAGCACGCGGCGCAGGCCCCACGCCAACCCGCCGACCAAGACCACACGGAAGAGCAGTTCTTCGTACACCCCCGCGCCGATGGAGAGTGCGAGCTGGGCGAGCATCCCGCCGGGGCGCGTGGCGGCCTGCATGGCGACGGGCACCGCGCCGGCAAAGAGCACCGCCACCACGCTGGAGACGAAGGCGGCCACGGCGAGGGCGTAGAGCGCGCTCTCCCCCACCAAGAGCCCGAAATAGCGCGCTCGCAGCGGCACGCGCCGGTTCCGCTCCAGGTAAAAGACGACGCCGCCGACGCCCGCCAGCACCGCCACCAGCACGACGAGCCCCATCCCCAGCGGCGCAGGCAAGAACATTTTCAGCCACGCCTCTGCCCCCACCCGCACCGGCGGTGAGAGCGGCCGCGCGAGGTTCACGACGGTGATGAGCCCCTCGTAGGCCAGCACCAGCGGCAACGCCGCCAGGAAGCCATACGTGGCCGACCGTGTGGCGCGGTGGTACGCCCGCCAGCTCGATTCGGACGGCGTCTCGAGCACGAGGTTTGGGTTGAAGGTCAGAAGGTCGAAAGTTGAAGGGGTTCGGCCCGAGGTGGCGCTTTTTTTGGTAGACGAAAACCCCGCCGCCAGAGTTGCACCGGATTGTGTTGCGTAGTGCGTGTTGCGTGAGGCTGGCCGCCGCTGATGCTCCGGCCCCGGCGGGTCGCTCCTCGCCTCGCCCAGCCCCAAGCGCTCGTGCACGGCGGCGGACGCGTCCATGACGAACGCCTCGTCGAGGGGACCACGGTCGGCCACGCGGGCGAACGTCTGGCGGCCGTTTTCGGGATTCGTCAGCAGCACGACCGTGCCGATGGGCAGCGACGGGTGACTGACGACGTAGCGCTCGGGGTCGTAGCGGGCGCCACCGGCCATCAGGCGGCCTTCGTAGGAAGCCGGGTAGCGCGCCACGGGCCCTCGCTCGTGGACCGGGCGGCGCGTACCGCGGGGCTGCGGCTGGGGCGCCTCGCGCCCGGGGAGGCGCAAGCGCTGGCCAGGGCGCACCTCCTTTTCCGTCAGGTCGTTGGTGCGCTGCAAGAGCATCGCGCTTACGCCGTACTGCCGGGCCACGTCGTAGATCGTTTCGCCCTCCTCGACGGTGTGCGCGGGGGGCCCCAGCGAGGCCGGCAGGCGCACCTCCGTGCCCGGGCGCAGCCCCACGCCTCCCGAAGCGAGCAGCGAGTCGTTGAGCGCCACGAGCGAATCGACGGGCGTGCCGTAGCGCGCGGCGATGCGGTAGAGCGTGGCGCCGGTCTGGGCCGTGTGCGCCCCGTAGAGCGGCGCGCCGGCAGCCGGCCCCTCCCCCGCTGCCGACGTGTCGGGCGCAGGCGAAGGGCGGGGCTCCGTGTCTGGAGTTTCCGCTTCGCTGTCGGGCGCCTCGCTGCCCGGCGTTTCGCTACCCGGCGGGCGTACGCGCAGTTCTTGGCCCGGGTAAATCGCGTTGCCGTCCAGCCCGTTGAGGCTCCGCAGGCGAGCCACGCTCAGGTCGTGCGCCTGCGCAATGCTGTACAGCGTGTCCCCCTCTTCGACGACGTGAACGCCGCCCGCGGCCTGCTGGGCAGAGGCGACCGGCGCGCTCCCTAGCAGCAGCGCCGACAGCACGCCGACCAAGCACGCGGCACGGAGAGCGAAGCGCATGGCAGGGCGCAGGGCGTTGGGCGCAGGGCGCTCGGCAGGAAGCATTCCCTTCGATTTGCGACGGCAGAAACCGGAGGCGCGAGGCAGCAGAAAGGTAACGCTGCGTTGCCGCCCCCCCCGCCTCCCCATTCACCATTCAGCTTTCATCCGCATCAGCGCGTCGCGCAGCTCTGAGAGGTCTTTCGTGGCCCCCTGCTCCTCGCACACCTCCACGCCCGCCTCGTAGGTGGACCTCGCCTCTTCGGGGCGCCCCAGGTGCTCGTAGAGCTTGCCGAGATGATAGTAGGTGCCCGTGTACCCTGGCTCGTCCTCCGCGAGCGCCTCGAAGAGCGCCAGCGCCTCGTCGGCGTGGCCGCGCTTGAGGTGCTCGCGCGCCAGCCCGAAGCGGGTGAACGCATCGTCCGGGTCCTCCTCGTAGAACGACTGAAGCGCTGCCAGCCGGTCGGGGCCTTGCTGCTGAGCGTCTTTTTCCTCACTCATGCTCGCGTTCCGAAAAACGGAAAACCAAAAGCCGAGAACAGGGAACCAGAAACCAAACATTCAAAACGTCACGACCACGTCGGCGCCATGGCCTTCGAGGCGGCCCACGTACTCCGGCGCCGAGAAGCAGACGACCGCCACGCCGGGGTAGCTTTCCACGCGGTCGAAGAAGTAGTCGCTGAGGGCCGCATCGTCGGCGTCGGCAGCGTCGGTATGGCTGGGGTCGAGCAGCACGTCCGCCTCGTCGAAGAAGACGACGGCGGCGCCCTCGTCGGAGGCGTCGAAGGCTTCGCGCAGGTGGCCCTGCGTCTCCACGAGGCGCTCGCCGATGAGGTTGGGCACCCCGTATCGGTGCAAGTTCAGCCGGTCCGGCGCCGAGAGTTTCGTGAGCGCCTCTTGCTTCTGCTCCTGCGAGGCGCCAATGAAGAGAAAGGTCATGCCCGCCCCGCTGCGCAAGGCCTCGTCGATGCGATCGGTGGCCTCCTCGAAGTCGCCAGACCCGTAGGAGACGGTGCGAGCGCGTCGCTGGGGGGTACTCATCAGAGGCAGAGGGCTTGGAGGCAGGGGGCTTGGGAGCAGGAAAACGCGGCAGTCTCGTACTTCGCCCGCCTCGCACAGATCCCTTCCCCGGCGGGGCAGCTCGGTAAGGAAAAAGGGCACGCGCCCGTGCAACAAAACGCCGCGTGGCTCCTTTACCCAACGTCCATTTCTGAAAAAGGCCACGCGGGTGAGGGCGGCACGCGACGTTCGCCCGGTCTTCCCCGCGCGCCAGCCGCCTTCCTGCTCTCTCCTGTGCTTTCCATGAAACGCTTCGTCAAGCATCCCTTCGTGAAGTATGCGTTGCCGGCGCTGTTGATGCTGGTGGCCGGCACGCTGCTGGGCATGAAAATCGAGCAGTCCCTCAGCGACGAGCGAACGCTCGACCAGCTCGAGAAGCTGCGCAACGCCTTCATGATCGTCAATCAGCGGTACGTGGAGGAGGTCAACGCCGAGGACGCCGCCGGCGACGCCATCGAAGGAATGCTCGACGGGCTCGACCCGCATTCCACCTACATCCCGGCCAAGCGCGCGAAGGAGGTGCGCCAGAACTACCAAGGCTCCTTCGGCGGGATCGGGATCTGGTACGACGTGGTGCGGGACACCGCGCAGGTCATCAACCCCATCGCGGGCGGCCCCAGCGAGGAAGTCGGCCTGATGCCCGGCGACCGCATCATTGCGATCAATGACTCGACGGCCGTCGGCCTCTCGCGCGAGGGCGTGCAGACGAAGCTCAAAGGGCGGAAGGGCACGACCGTGGACGTAACCGTCAAGCGCCCCGGCATTCGCGAGCGCTACGACTTCACCATCGAGCGCGGGGAGATCCCGATTCGCTCGATCCCATCGAGCTTCATGGTGGACGAGAAAACCGGCTACATTGAGATCACCCGCTTCTCGAAAAAGACCCACGACGAGTTCGAGAAGGCCATGACCAAGCTCGAAGGGCAGGGCATGGAGCGGCTGGTGCTGGACCTGCGCTCTAACCCCGGCGGCGTGATGCAGAGCGCTGTCAAGATCGCCGACGAGCTTTTGTCGGAGGGCCAGACCATCGTCAAGACCAAAGGGCGCAAAGCCAGCGCCGACCAGTCCTTCGCCTCCCGCCCCGGCGGGCGCTTCGAGGAGCAGCCCGTGACCGTGCTGGTCAACGCGCGCTCTGCCTCTGCCAGTGAGATCGTCAGCGGCGCGCTCCAGGACCACGACCGCGCACTGATCGTAGGGCGGCGCACCTTCGGCAAGGGGCTGGTGCAGAAGCAGTTTGCCCTGCCCGACGAGAGCGTCTTGCAGATGACCGTGGCCCGCTACTACACGCCCGTCGGCCGTCTCATCCAAACCCCCTACGAGGGCGACGACATGAAGAGCTACTACCAAGACAAATTCAGCTCCTTCGACGAGGCGACCTTCGACCCCAGCGAGTACACCGATAGCATCGCCGACTCGCTCTCGTACCGCACCGACCACGGGCGCGAGGTCTTCGGCGGGGGCGGCATCCTGCCCGACGTGATCGTCCCGCCGGACACTAACAGCGTGGCCTACCAGGTGCGCCAGCGCAACCTGCCGGGCGCGTTCGTCAACCAGTGGTTCGCCAGCAACGAAGCTCGCCTGCGCGGGGAATGGGAAGGCCGCCACGACGCCTTCGTCTCGGACTACACCGTGGACGCGAAGATGATGGAATCCTTCTGGGCCTTCGCCGACGAGCAGGGCCTCGCGCTCACCGACGAGAAGGACGCGGCCGACCCCGACGACGCGGTCTTCCTGCGCTCCCGCGCGGAGGCGAGCGCAGGCGAGATCAAGACGCGCCTCAAGTACATTCTCGCCAGCCGGCTCTACGGCACGCGCGAGGCCGGGCGCCTCCAGCTCCGCGCCGACGAGACCTTCGAGACGGCGCTCACGAAGTGGGACCGCGCACGCGAGCTGGCCGCCTACCACGGCGGGCCCGCCGCCAGTACCGCCCGCGGTAGCCTCGACGGCGACGGCAACGACGACCAGCAGCCGTAGGCGGCGCGCATCCCCAGCCGCGCAGCCCTCGCGGCGATGCGGCGTTGCGAGCGAGACGTGCGCCGGCGTATGTTTGGAACGAGGCCGGAGACTCCGGCGAGAGCCGTCGCTTTCCTTTGGCGGGCCCCCCGGTCTTCTCGGAGGGCCGGTCGTGTGTTGCGTGGCCGCCCGCGGGCTCAGACGCGCTGCCTTCCTGGGGCGGGTCTACCGCAACGCCTCGCTGGTGAGCCGGCGTGCCGCGGCCGTCCTCTCTCTTTTCTTTTTCTCCTCCCCGTTCCCGAAAGATGCGTTTTCGCTTGCTTTCGCTGCTGGCCGTCGTTGCCTTCGCGCTCCTGCTGGTCGCCGGCTGCGCCCCCTCGCGCCCCGCTTCCGAAGACGACCCCGGCAGCGCCGAAACGGGCGGCATGAGCCAGGCGGACGGCGACGCGACTTCGGGCGGCAGCAGCGTCCTCTCGACGGACCTCTCGGAGCGCCGCCCCCAGCCGGACGCGATCCAGGCCCCGCCCGCCTACGAGCGTGCCATCGAGCAGGGCACGCGCACCGCCGACGGGCGCCCCGGCCCGAACTACTGGGTCAACCGCCCGACCTACGACCTCGACGTCGCGCTCCGGCCAGAGGGCGGCCCGAACGGCGAACCTTACCTCGACGGCCGCGCGCGCATCGAGTACACGAACAACTCGCCCGACACGCTGGGCGCGCTCGTCCTGGAGCTGGCGCAGAATCACCACAAGGAAGGCGTGCAGCGCAACGAGAGTACCACGATCACCGGCGGGGTAGACATCGAACGCCTCGCAGCGAACGGCACCGCCCTCGAAGCCGACGCGCAGAGCCGCCCGACGTACAGCGTCAGCGACACGCGGCTGTTCGTGGCGCTGGCCGAGCCGCTCCTGCCCGGCGAGACGGCCTCGCTGGACGTGGAGTACGGCTTCGTCGTGCCCGAGCAGGGCATCAGCTCCCGCATGGGGTACAGCGGCGAGGAGCTCTACGGCCAGACGAACCTCTACTACATTGGCTACTTCTACCCCCAGGTGAGCGTCTACGACGACGTGCGCTTCCGCGAGGACCAGGGCGGCTGGATGGATGACCGCTACTTGGGTCGCGCGGAGTACTACTCCGACCACGGCTCGTACGACCTCTCGATCACCGCGCCTGCCGCGTGGACCGTTCAGAGTACCGGCACGCTCGAAAACCCGCGCGAGGTGCTGCGCGGCGAAGTGCGGCAACGCCGCCAGGAGGCCTACCAGTCGGGCGAGCCGACGACGATCCTCGAGCCCGGCGAGCGCGCCACGCCCGAAGCGGACACGGAAACGCTCACCTGGGAGTACCGCGCCGAGAACGTGCGCGACGTGGCCTTCAGCGTGATGCGCGGGAACGACTGGCACTGGGAAGGCGCGCGCACCCCCGTCGGCGACCGCTCGGGCGACGGGCAGACTGACTCCACCCGCATCAACTCCTTCTGGCGCCCGAAGGCCCCGCTCTGGAGCGAGATGACGCGCTACCAGCAGCACTCGATCACGCACCACTCCAGGTTCACCGGGCTGGAGTACCCGTGGCCGCACATGAGCGCTGTAGAGGGCATGGGCATCATCGGCGGGGGGATGGAGTTTCCCATGATGACGCTGATGGGCGGCTACAACGACAGCGGCGCCGGCGCCCTCTACAACGTGACCGCCCACGAGCTGGCCCACATGTGGATCCCAATGACGCTCTCGACGAACGAGCGTCGCTTCGCCTGGATCGACGAGGGAGCGACCGTCTTCAACGAGGCCGCCGCGCGCAAGGACTTCTTCCCCGACAACGGCACCCGGCCGCACGTGGCCGACGCGCGCAGCTACATTCAGGGCGCGCTGGCGGGCGTGAAGGCCCCGCTGATGCGCCGGTCGGACTACCACTACACCTCGGCGTCCTACGGGGTGGCCTCCTACCCCAAACCGGCAGCGCTCTGGCACGCCCTGCGCGGCATCATGGGCGCGGAGGACTTCCGCCAAGCCTACGAGGACTTCTACGATGCCTGGGCCTTCAAGCACCCCATGCCCTACGATCTGTTCAACCTCTTCGAGGCCGCCTATGGCGAGGACCTGGACTGGTTCTGGGACAGCTTCTACGACGAAACCTGGACGCTCGACCAGGCGGTGCGGTCGGTCGAAAACACCGATGGCGGGGTGCGCGTGACTGTGCGCGACCGGGGCAACGCCGTGATGCCCGTGGACCTGACCAGCGCACCACCACCGCGACGATCCAGGCGCCCGCCCCGGCGGAGCGCGTGGAGATCGACGCGGCGCGCTACTACCCCGACACCGACCGCAACAACAACATGTGGACGCGATGACGTTGGACGGCGGACCGCGGACGACGGATGGCAGCATGGGCACGCGACGTTGTCCAACCGTAGGAGCAGGCAAAGTGGCCTATGAGTCGTCTCCAATGGGCAGCTCGCGGACGCGAATGCCCGTCCGATCGACCACGCAAATGGAACGCACCAGCGTTCGCGGTGCTACCTCGTCAAGCACTCGTTTCAGAAGTGCGCACATCTCGTCGTCGGAGTAGCTACCACCCCGAAAGAGAATGACGCCGGGGCCGTCGGCCATGCTGAGCGCCAGCAGGCGGGAAAAGTCCGTGTCGGCGGTGATGACCACGCGACTCTCGCGCTGGGCCGCCCGAAGCAACTCGCGGTCGGGGGCGCGCTCCATGCCGAGGCCAGCAGCGTGAACGCCTTCGTGCCCATGCGCTTCGAGCACGTCGCAAAGGCGCGGCGTCACGGGCATGTCCAGCAGGGCATTCATCGAGAAGGGAGGATGTCGTCACGCAAACTCGATGACCTGCTCTTCGGACAGAAACGCGGCGTAGCGCAACGCCTCGCGGATGTCCTCAGGCTCCAGAAACGGATAGGCTTCCAGAATGGACGCCTCTGTCTCGCCCGCGGCCAAAAGTCCCAGCAACCGCGAAACCGGAAAGCGCAAGCCACGAATGCATGGCTTGCCGCCGAACACCTCGGGGTCCGCCGTGATGCGCTCGAAGGTCATGGCGAATCTACTTTTGGGGCTAAAACAAATTCGACGAGTCTTCTACGCGCGGACTTTCTCTGAAGTGCCCTGCTCGCTACCGGCAGAACCGCGGCGTTCACGGTAGCGGACCGTGAATGTCGGTCTTTTCTTCTTCCATGATCGAACTCATCGGTGTAGGTCAAACAGCGTTGCTGGTGCAACTCGGCTGGATCGCCTGGCTTACTCAAAAGCTCACCCCAGCCCCGCCCGCTCGAAGAGCGCGTCCATGCGGCGCAGGTGGTACTCCACGTCGAAGGCCGTGCCGATCTCGTCCTGCGAGAGGTGTTCCGCGAGCGCGCTGCTCTCGGCCACGACCGCGCGGAAGTCGCGCCCCTCGTTCCACGCCTGCATCGCCAGGGGCTGGACGAGATCGTAAGCCGCCTCGCGGCTGAGGCCTGCGTCCACCAGCTTCAGCAAAAGGCGCTGGCTGGCCCAGAGGCCGTGCGTGGCCTCCATGTTGCGCTTCATGTTCTCAGGGTAGACCGTCAGGTCCTCGATGATGCCGGCGAAGCGGTGCAGCGCGTAGTGCAGGAGCGTCGTCGCATCCGGCAGCACCACGCGCTCCACGCTCGAGTGGCTGATGTCGCGCTCGTGCCAGAGCGGCACGTTCTCCTGCTCGCTGACCATGTAGCCGCGCAGAAGCCGCGCGCACCCGCTGATGTTCTCCGAGCCGACGGGGTTGCGCTTGTGTGGCATCGCCGAGGAGCCCTTCTGCCCCGCCCCAAAGAACTCCTCGGCCTCGCGCACCTCGCTGCGCTGAAGGTGGCGCACCTCCACGGCCATCTTTTCGAGCGTGTTGCCGATCCCGGCGATCACGGCCAGGAAGTGCGCGTGGCGGTCGCGCTGAAGGACCTGCGTGGAGAGCGGCGCGGGCCGCAGGCCCAGCTCCTCGCAGGTCAGCCGCTCGACCTCCGGCGGAATGTGCGCAAACGTGCCGACCGCGCCACTGAGCTTGCCGACGCGCATCTCCTCGGCCGCGTGGGCGAAGCGCTCGCATTGCCGCTGGACCTCAGCGTAGAAGAGCGCCAGCTTGAGCCCGAAGCTTGTCGGCTCAGCGTGGACGCCGTGCGTTCGGCCCATCATGGGCGTGCGCTTGTACTCGCGCGCCCGCTCGGCAAGGGCTTCCGACAGCCGGTCCAGTGCTTCTTCGATCAGTGCGCTGGCCTTTTTCAGGCGCACCATGTAGGCCGTGTCCACCACATCGGTGGAGGTGAGGCCGTAGTGCACCCAGCGCTTCTCGGGGCCGAGCGTTTCGCTGACCGCGCGCGTGAAGGCGACCACGTCGTGCTTCGTCTCGCGCTCGATCTCTTTGATGCGCGCCGCGTCGAAATCCGCTTCGCGGCGTAGCGTCTCCACGTCCTCGGCGGGGATGCGGCCGGGCGCCTCGCTCCAGGCGGCGCAGGCGGCCAGCTCCACGTCGAGCCACGACTGGAACTGCGCCTCCTCGTTCCAGAGATCGCTCATCGCCGGGCGCGTGTAGCGGCTTATCATTTCGAGTTGCTCGGGGCTTCAGAAAAGGAGAGCAGCAGGACGAGCGTCGTCGTTTGCAGAAAATGGGAGATGGTAGATGGGGGACAGTGCTCGGGGAGCGAACGTGCCCGGCTGGTCCGCCTCGCACTGCTCTGTACCGCCAACCGTGAGCGTTGCCCTCGTCTCCGCGGACCGTTCGCCATCTACCATCCACCATTTACGCTAGAGCGCTCCACGCTGGTCGCACAGGCGTTTGGTCGAGCGCGCGCGGAGGAGATGCGCCTCGGCGGTGCCGAGTGGCCTGTCCAGTTCGTCGGCGATCTCTTTGTAAGAGAACTCCTGCTGGTGGCGCGGCTCGATCACGCGGCGGTACTTCTCCGGCCGCGCATCGATGGCCTCCTGAACGATGCGCCGACGCTGGTCGCGGGCCACGTGCTCGTCGGGGTCGGGGGCGCGCGGGTCGGGCAGCTGAAAGGCGCGCTCCTTGCCTTCCTCGCTACCGGAGCCGCCGCGCACCGGACGGTCGATGGAGTGGCCGTCGTCTTCAGACCTCGACGCGGCCGAGTCGGGCATGAGCAGGGCGCGGGCGGCGCGGAGGAGAGGCAGAGGAGGCCAGCGGCGAGCAATCACGCGCGGCCGCGAGCCGGCTCCGAGAAAGCAACGCTCTGGGAAGATAGCCACGAGCACGCCCGGAGATCCAGCCATCATCTACGCGCGCCTGGCCGCGGGGCGCCCAAAGCAACGCCCGCCCCGACCACAACGGGCCGAGGCGGGCGCTCCTCGCTGCGAAAAGCAACGCGTTGCCCAGTGAGAATCCCGGAACCGACGATTGAAGACCGATCAGTTGTCGTAGTAGAGAAAAAACTCGTACGGGTGCGGCCGCAGGCGGAGCGGCTTGACCTCGTTGTCCATCTTGTACTGAATCCACGTTCGCACCAGGTCGTCGGTGAAGACGTCGCCTTTGGTGAGGAAGTCATGATCGCCTTCGAGAGCGATGAGCGCTTCTTCAAGCGTCTCGGGCGTGGTCTCGGTCGCGGCCAGCTCCGCGTCCGTCATTTCGTAGATGTCGCGGTCGAGCGGGTCGCCCGGGTCCGTCTCGTTTTCGATGCCGTCGAGCATCGCCATCAGCAGGGCGCTAAACGTCAGGTACCCGTTCATCGTGGGGTCGGGGCAGCGGAACTCCAGGCGCTTGGCCTTCGGGTTGCCTGAGTACATCGGGATGCGCACCGAGGCGGAGCGGTTGCGCTTCGACATCGCCAGATTCACCGGCGCCTCGTAGCCGGGCACGAGGCGGTGGTACGAGTTGGCCGTCGGCGCGGCGAAAGCCAGGAGGGCGCTGGCGTGGTCCAGGATGCCGCCGATGGCATGCAGCGCCGTTTCGCTGAGCCCGGCGTACTCATCGCCGGCGAAGAGCGGGTCGCCGTCCTTCCACAGCGACAGGTGCGTGTGCATCCCCGAGCCATTGTCCTCGAAGATCGGCTTGGGCATAAACGTGACCGTCTTGCCCGCCTGCTTGGCGACGTTTCTGATGACATACTTGTACCAGACGAACTGGTCGGCCATCTGCATCATGGGCGCGTATTCCATGTCGATCTCGCTCTGCCCGGCCGTGCCCACCTCGTGGTGGTGCGCCTCCACGGGGATCCCGAGGCGGCGCAGCAGCATCGTCATATCGCTACGCATGTCGTAGAACGTGTCCGATGGACTGGTGGGAAAGTAGCCGCCCTTGTAGCTGGGCTTGTAACCGAGGTTGGGCTCCTCGTGGCGCGCGGTGTTCCAGGCGCCCTCGCTCGAGTCGATCTCGTAGAAGCCGCGGCGCTGGTTCTGCTCGTAGCGCACCTGGTCGAAGATAAAGAACTCCGGCTCGGGGCCGACGAAGCACGTGTCGGCCGCGCCGCTCTCCTGGAGGTAGTCTTGCGCCTTGCGCGCCACGTAGCGCGGGTCGCGGGAGTAGTCCTCCTTCGTCTCCGGGTCCATGATGTTGGCGATGACGCTCACGGTGGGCCGCTCGAAGAACGGGTCCACGCGCGTGGTCGAGGCGTCGGGCACCGCGACCATGTCGGAGTTGTCGATGTCCTGCCACGCGCGGATCGAGGAGCCGTCGAAGCCGAGGCCCTCCTCGAAGGTCGCTTCGTCCCACGTGTCCACGGGAAAGGTGCAGTGCTGCCAGGTGCCCAGCAGGTCGCAGAACTTGAGGTCGACCAGCTCGGCGCCGTGCTGCGCGGCGTACTCGAAGAAGTCACTGATGCCGAAGTCAGCGTCGGCTTTTTCGGGCCGGAGCGAGCCGGAGCCGTTCAGGCCGATGTCGTTGGTGCTTACGTCCGTCGCGTCCGGGGCGGTGTTGACGTCTGCCATTGTCGGGGAGGGGTTTGAGGATGAGAGTTGGGGCACGATATGTCATATCGCGTGTCATGTCGCGCCCGCGCGGCGTTGAATCGTGGGTCAGGTGGGAGGCCGCTCTTACTCGCCTGCCTCAGCATCCGCCAACTCGACCGGCTCGACGGGGAGCGCGCGCGTTTCCTTGAAGGTCGAGAGGACGATGCTGCTGGAGGTGGAGCGCACCCCCTCGATCTGCTGGATCTCCGAGAGGAGACGCTCCAGTTCGGTCGTGGTTTCGGTGCGGACTTTGAGCATGTGCGAGCCGCCGCCGGTGACGGAGTGCACCTCCAGCACGGCATCAAAGGCGGTGACGGTGTCGAGGAAGCCGGGGTAGTGCTCCGACCCACGGATGTCCACGCGCATGAAAGCGGTGATGTCGAAGCCGACGCGCTTGGCGTCCACGGTGGCGTGGTGGCCCGCGAGGACGCCGCGCTCCCCCAGCTTGCGCAGCCGCTCGCTGACCGCCGGCACCGAGAGGTCGACCGCTTCGGCCAGGGCCGTGTGGCTGATGCGCCCGTCTTGCTGGAGCCGGTTCAAGAGCTCAGCATCGGTTTCATCGATGCGGTCGGCCACGCGGCGGTGTTGTGTTGAGCAAGTGACGCGCCCGCATTGTATAGTTTTGTTAGGCAAAGTTGCAAATAGACCTAAAATATTAACACAAATATAAAAATGAGCCTGGAATGGCGAACGGGGGGCTCCCCCTCGAAGACGAGGAGAGCGGCGTCCCCTACGATGAGGGCGACAGCTACGCCGCGCAGGTCGGGGCCGACTACAACATCATTCCCTCGCTGGCCCCCGGCGCGGCGCTGACGTACCGCTACCGCACCGGCGGCTTTCCCGGCAACGCCTTCGAGCCGGGGCAACCTTTCGGCCCGCTCTTCGCTCTCGACGGGGTGCCCCCCAGCGGCCGGGCGCACCGGCTCGTTGCCGAGGCGGCGGCCGAGATCATTAACGAGGGGCATGAGGGCGCGAATCTGCCCGTGAACGGCAACTGACGGGCTTCCGGGCCGCTCCGTGCCTCCTCATCGGTCCCGCGTCGCCTTGCGGTAGCGTGCCTCGACGGCATCGGTGAAGTCGCGCGCCGGGTCGCTGTAGATGTCCACGCCGTAGGCGCGAAATACGTCGCGGGCAATGATCTGCGTGGCCGCGTGCCAGTCCTCGGCCCCGCGCAGGCGGCGCAGGACGCGCTCATACGCCTCCTCGGAGCCGTCGAAGAGCTCGCGCACGAAACGGGCGCGCTCGCTCTCGGCTGCAGCGGGCCCGAGGACCTGCTTCTCGATCTGCGTCAGCGCGGGCGACGCCGGCGGCGAAGCGGACTCCGCGCCCTCGGGGGCCGGCGGGGCGTCCGTCTCGGAAGGCGCCTCCGGGGGCGCGTCGGTCTCGGATGGTTCGGTTTCGGGCGCGTCGTTCGCGGTCGAGGGGGCGCCGAACTGCTGCCACCGTGGGCGCGCGGTCTCACCGTCGACGGGGCGCTCGGCCTCCGTAGGCCGGGCCTCTGTTTCCTTCTCCTCGTTGCCTGCGGCGCCGGCGAAGCGCTTCCAGAGTGGCGTGGCCGGCGTCTCCTCCGGCGCGCTCGGGCTCGCCTCGTCCCGGTCGGGAGCCATGCCGGCGGGGGAGGCGGCGTCGGCAGGCGGGCCTTCGGGGGTGGTGAGCACTTCCTCCAGCGCAGAGGGGGTGAGCGTGGCGAGGTCGTGCTCGCGGCGGGCGGTGCGGAGGCGGCGCAGCGGGAAGTCGGCCTTCTTCTCCTCGAAAAACGCCTCCAGCAGCTCGGCGGGCAGGCCGTCGTGGTTCGGGTAGGCCGCCCGCCCCAGCGCGAAGAGCGGCTGCAAGAGGCGCAGCCAGCTCGCGGTGTCGTGGCCGGCACACATCCGCTCGTCCACGCGGCCCAGGAGCGCCCCGAGGCGCTCGCGCTGAAAGCTACGCGCGTCGCGCTGCTCCACGAAGGCGCTCACCGCCTCGCGCAGGTATGGGTAGGCGGCGAAGTAGCTGAGGCGCCGCTGCACCACGCGCGCCGGCAGCAGGTCCGATCTGCTGTACTCCTCTTCGGCCGGCGCTTCTGGGCCCGGCGCCTGGTCGCCTGGCGTCTCGTCGCTCGGGCCAAAGACGAACTTCTCGAGCGTCGGGGCCGGGCGCACGAGGTGGGCAGCCACGCGCCCGCAGGCGTAGCGCAGCACCCGCTCCCACGCCTCGGCCGGGACGTGCACGTGCCGGCGCACCGTCTCGACGAGAGCCTTCTCGGCGCGGCGCACGTCTTCGTGCTCGTAGTCGAGCCACGGCTGGCGGAGCACCTGCAGGCGCTCCTGCTCGATCTCTACGCGGCGCATCATCATGCGCTCGATGAAGTGGCGCACCGTGCGCGGCAGCGGCGGGGCGCCAGCGCGCGTGGCTTTGTCGAGGGCGGGGCGGTCGTACGCGCGGGTCGGGGGCAGGCGCTCGAGGAGGCGCTCGGCCAGCGCATCGGCCAGGGAAGCGGACATGGAGGACAGGCAGGTCCGTGGGATAAGAAGCGAGGCGGGACCACGCGGAAGAGCCGGCGCCCCCGGTCAGGCCGTCAATCTACGGCGCACGCCTGGGCTTCTCAATGCGTCGCCCGTTCTCGCCGGCACCGGGGGAGCGACACGCTCCGGCGGAACCGCGCTCGCAAATGCGGCTTTCGACTTACACGTGGGGAGGTTACGCGGCAAGATTGCACAAGGACGCTTCTCCGAAAGGCGGGTTTTTCTTTCCCTCCTCTCCTGCCGGCCGATGGATTTCGACCTGACTCTCCTGACGTGGGTGTTCTTAGGCGGCGGCGGCGCGCTCATGCTCGCCGAGGCGGCCCTGCCCGGGGGCGTGGCCTTCTTCCTGGGCCTCAGCGGGGTGCTGGTGGGCGCGCTTCGCACGCTGGGTATTCTGGCCAACCCGTTCGTGGCCGTCATCGTGTGGAGCTTCCTGTCGCTGGGGCTGGTGGTGGCGCTGCGCCCGCTGGCCACGCGCTACTTCGGCGGTGACACGCGGCGCCAGATGACCAACGAAGACGTGGAGGCACTCGACGAGGTGGTTCCCGTGACCGAGGAAACCGGCGGGCTGGGCCGGGAAGGGCGCATCCGCTTTCGCGGGGCGGAATGGCGCGCGCGGGTGCCCGAGGAGGGGCAGACGCTGCCCCCCGGCAGCGAGGCGCGCATCCTCTACCGCGACAACCTGACCTGGGTCGTCGAGCCCGTTGGCTCCCTGCCGAGAGAGGAGGGCGGCGAACGACTGGCGGCGAACGGCGACTGACTTCGACTCTGCTCCTCTGTAACGCAACGCGATGGACCCCCCGGCGAAACCGGCTCCCCAGACCGATCCGCTGTTCCGCGAGGAGCAGCGCTTCCGGCAGGGAGGCTGCGGGCGCTCCTGGCCGGCACGAGCGCCGTGGCTGGGGCTTTCACTCGGCGTACCGCTCTGCGAGCGCGTCACCGGCAGCGCGGAGGGCTGGGCGGCGGCGCTCCGGTAGGCGCGCGCCCATTCTTCGCATACCTTTTCTGGGCACAGCGCGCTGTGCCCCTGCGTTTCTTCCCGGCGACGCGCCCGCCCCCCGCACTTCCAACCCCCCGCACCCAACACATGCTCTGGACCATCCTGCTCGCCCTCATTCTCGCCGCGGTGGTGGTGGTGACGAATCTGTTCATCATCGTCACGATGCGCGAGGAGGTCATCTTAGAGCGCCTCGGCAAGTACAAAGCCACGCTCGAGCCGGGCTTTCATTTCCTGATTCCATTCATCGACCGGGCGGCCTACCGGCAGGAGATGCGCGAGCAGGTGATCGACGTGCCGCCGCAGCGTTGCATCACGCGCGACAACATCGAGGTGGAGGTCGATGGGCTCGTGTACCTGAAGGTCTTCAACGCCTACAAGGCCAGCTACGGGATCAACGACTACACCGTCGCCGCCGTCAACCTCGCGCAGACGACCATGCGTTCGGAGGTCGGCAAGATCACGCTCGACGACACGTTCAGCGAGCGAGAGGCGATGAACGAAAACATCGTGCGCGAGATCGACAAGGCCTCCGACCCGTGGGGCATCAAGGTGATGCGCTACGAGATCAAAGACATCGAGCCGAGCGAGGACGTGGTGCTGACGATGGAGCAGCAGATGGAGGCCGAGCGCGACAAGCGCGCCGAGATTACCGAGTCGAGCGGCGACCGCGACGCGCGCATCAACGTCAGCGAGGGGCAACGCCGGGAGGCGATCCTGAAGTCCGAGGGCAAAAAGCAGAAGCGCATCAACGAGGCGAAGGGGCAGGCGCGCGAGGTAGAGCTTCTGGCCGGGGCCACGGCGCGCGGCACCGAGCGCATCGCCGAGGCCATCGCCAAGCCGGGCGGCTCCCTGGCGGTGAAGGCACGCCTGCTGGAGCAGTACATCGACGACCTCAGCCAGATTCTCGATGAGGCAGACGTGTCGGTGCTCCCGGTGGAGACGGCAAACTTGAAGACGTTCTTCGAGGGGGCGTCTGCTGTTAGCGGAAGTTTCGAGGACGGTCAAGCGTAGACGCTTTTTCGAGGCGTTGCCGCTTCTGTGCGGGAGTGGCTTTTTTCTAACGAGTAGCAGGTGGATTCTATGGCCGTTACGCGACACGAGGAGCTTCGGGTGTATCGGGCGGGGTTTCGGGGGGCGATGCGGACTTTTGAGGCACCGAAGGATTGGCCGAAGGTGGAGCGGCACTCGCTCGTGGATCAGATTCGACGGTCATCTCGGGCGGTTTGTGCGAATGTGACAGAAGCCTGGAGAAAGCGGCGTTACGAAAAGCACTTCATCAGCAAGATCAGCGACGCCGACGCCGAAGCGGCCGAGACGCGCACGTGGCTGCGCTTCGCCAACCAGTGCGGCTACCTCGACAGCGAGGACTTCGACGAACTCGACCAGACCTATGACCACCTCTGCGGCGGCCTCGTCATCACGATGAAAAATCCCGACCCGTGGTGCGGACCCTCAAAAATGACCCAAGAACCTCCAGTCGCCTACACCCCCGACGGTCACGCCAGCACCACCGACCGCTGACCAATCCGCCCCCACGCTCCCGCTCCCCACGCTCCCACGCCCGACCATG
Source organism: Bacteroidetes bacterium QS_9_68_14 (assembly GCA_003022535.1). GTDB lineage: Bacteria > Bacteroidota > Rhodothermia > Rhodothermales > Salinibacteraceae > QS-8-64-10. Next base: position 522 of record PXTT01000001.1, on the reverse strand, counting down.
CTCGAAACGATCAGCCTGGCGATTCTCGCCGCCCTCGCGCTCTTCGTCCTGTACCACTTCATTCGGGCGCTGCAGCTCGTGCCGCACCAGCGCGCCTACATCGTCGAGCGGCTGGGCAACTACCACAAGACGCTCGACTCCGGCTTCCATGCGCTGGTTCCGTTCTTCGACCGGGCCGCCTACAAGCAAGACCTGCGCGAGCAGGCCATCACGGTGCACCCGCAGGACTGCTTCACCGAGGACAACGTGAAAGTGAAGGTGGACGGCGTGATCTACCTCAGCGTCGTCGACCCGGTGAACGCCAGCTACGGCGTGACCGACTACCGCCGCGCGGCCGTCAACCTCGCGCAGACGACGACCCGCTCGGTGATCGGCAAGATGCAACTCGACACGACCTTTCAGGAGCGCGCGCTGATCAGCCAGCGCGTGGTCGAGGTCCTCGACGAGGTGGCCGACACCTGGGGCGTGAAGGTGCACCGCTACGAGATCCAGAACATTGACACGCCGCGCACGGTGCAGAAG